>DHON01000039.1:8279-49842 GCA_002409965.1 Firmicutes bacterium UBA5389 | reverse complement strand
AGAGGTCCTCGGCGGAAGCACCCTCGAGAAGACCATCACCCTGGGCGGAACAGGGCTTCTCCGCATCAAGCTCATGTCTGACGGAAGGCCCTTCACCGAAGCCGGAGTGGCCGTGTATTTCGACGGAACGGACGACTGGGACTGGATGGACGAGGCCGCCAGAGGCGTGTGGGAGATGAAGGTCCCAGAAGGCACACACGATGTAGGAGTTGAACCCAGAGTAGATGGCATGAAACCGCAGCGAGTCACGGGCATAGAGGTCCCCGGCGGAAACACCGTTGAGAAGACCATAACCATCGGAACTCTCGGGTTGCTCAGGGTGAGGCTGATCGCGGACGGAAAACCTTTCAACAAGGCTAGGATAGAAGTGTACGATGACTACGATGACTACGTGACGGACCTTACGAGAGTAGCGGGCGGCACATTTGAAGCCAGGCTGCCGGGCGGGACGTACCGCCTCGTCATTGAGCCCGATGATTTGGATTCATACGATGTGGAGTTCATCGACGGAATCGAGCTCGATGATGGCCAGACAGTGGAGTCCAATGTGACGCTGCGCGAGTTCTAGACGAATCATCTCCTCATAGAAGTGAATCTGCAAACGCTGGCCGGCTTTCGGCCAGCGTTTGTGCATCGCTCGGCAGGGCCGCGTCGAAGCCCTTTTCCAGTATTGGGCGGACGGGCAACAGGGGACGCTGCGCGGCTAACCTCGAGAGGCATGACGACTAGAGGCGGGCGAACCTCCAAAGCCCCTGCAAGATTCTCCCCCCGACAGCAGACAACACGCGAACAACTATCTGCATCGTTTCGAGGCGGATTTTCGCCTATCCGCAAGGTTTTGAGGCGATGGTTGATGCATAACAGCACGTATAGACTCATCGAGTGAACGGAGAGGAGCCAATATGGGGCAACCTCCCACAACATAGGGCAAAACACGGCAACGCATGGCATGTAGACCCGCATTTGCGGTCTCAGGATACGGTCCACTGCCGCTGAAGGCCTTCGATTCCCCGGCCGTCCGCGCTTATGCGATCATACATGCGGTTATACATCAGCCATTGCTGCAATTCGGGGCACATAGAGACGAAAGCGCCGCGAAAACCGGCGAATCCCGAAGGCCTGCTAGACCTGGGGTTCGCAGCAACTTGTCAGCTTACAGCGGTATACATCCATCGCCCGCAGTCGCGGACGAGCGGATGAAGGCAACGCACCGGGCCATTGAGCCTTGCCCGTGTTTCCTCTCGTCCGCGTCTGTGCCGGCCGGCGGCGAAAGGCCCGTTTTCGGGGCCGAAATCGGACGCGGAGGGCATGCGGGCAATAGACGCAGAAGGGACCGTACGACAAAGAGCGCCTTGGGAACTGACAAAAGTCAAGCCGCGACGCGCAACCGAATCCGCGACTTTGGCGGATCCCGGCATCGATCCGGTCCACAGCTTGAGTCGCCACGCTTTCTGTGTTAAGCTCTTTTCAGCCGCTGACTGTAGTCAGCTCGTCCAATGACACCCAGTCTATGATTGCGTACAACGGTACCATGAAGGTACTTGTCCTCCGCACGAGGGCGGTATCGTCATGGTATTTTGTATTTGGAGGTAAGGGAATTGACTGGACCTACAACCAAGAGACTGGCGTTGGCGGCGTTGTTCCTGGCCCTGGGCCTACTCATGCCGTTTCTCACCGGGCAGATTCCGGCGCTCGGGTCGAAGCTATTGCCGATGCACCTATCCGTCCTGATCTGCGGTTTTGTGTGCGGATGGCCGACAGGGTTGGTCGTGGGCCTGATCACGCCGGTATTTCGCAGTCTCGTCTTCGGCATGCCGCCGCTCTTTCCGACGGCAGTAGTCATGTCCTTTGAGCTAGCCGCATACGGCTTCGCCACGGGCTGGTTCCGGCGCTTGTTTCCTAAGACCAACGCATTCGTCTACGTCACGTTGATCTTGTCCATGTTACTGGGCAGAGTTGTGTGGGGCGCGGCTAGCTTGCTGATTCTGGGCTTCGCCGGTCGCGGGTTTACGTGGAAGGCATTCATGGCCGGCGCGTTCGTGAATGCGCTGCCCGGCATCATCCTGCAGCTCGTCCTCATCCCGGTAGTGATCATCGCCTTGGACAGAGCCAAACTGTTTGACGATGTCTGATGACGCTGAACTGCGGGAGGTGCTGCTATCGCACCAGCGGCGCTATCCCAGGCTGCAGATTCAGGATCTGGTGAAGCTGGTCTTCCAGAACGAGTTTGCCGGCGGGCACATGATCGCCGATCCCCAGAGCAGTCTTGAGCGCCTGCGCGAGGAATGCCGGGCACTTGCAGACAATCAGGGCGATGAAGAACCGAGCGATGTTTTCGTCAACATAGGCAACGGCCTCTGCCGGCTGCAGCTAGCGGCCATAGGGGGCACCGGCATTCACCTGACTACCGTCAACCAGTTCTTCGTCAATACTGCCCGAATGAGGCGCGGCAACCTGGCCAGTTTCAAACGAAAACTGGGCGTGCTGCGCGACTGTTGCCAGAGGGGTCAGCTGCCGCATTCGGCGGCTGACCTGGAGGCTTTCTTGTCGGCCTATCGGGCGCAAGGCTATCCGGCGATCAGCCATAGCGCCGTCTACCGCGACCACTACAAACCGGCATACCGGGTAGTCGACTCAGCCTACCGGGATCACTTCGCTCTCTTCTGCCGAGTTGATGCGCTATTCGAGTCGCAGGGCACCGTATGCGTTGCCATCGACAATCCCAGCGCCGGCGAAAGCGCGTTGGCCGCATTACTCTCCCGAGTCTATGACTCCAACCTCTTGGCAATCTCCCCCGGCCCAGGCAAAGCCGGGCAACCGCAGTAACCCCAATCGCCGTGACGAGTAGCCTCGCCTCTCGCTTTCCTTGGCCCGTCTTGGGGCATACTCACAACGGCGCTAGATGTTCAACAGGCAGTTCGGCGTCGGACACTGAAAAGGAGGCATGGATGAACGTGGACGTTCAGGATATCGGCGGTGTTCATGGTGGGCAGGAGATAGCATGGCGAAACTGGGGCAGCCAACCTTTCGATGATGCACGAGCCGAGGCGAAGCCTGTGCTGTTGTCGATATCCGCGTCATGGTGCCACTGGTGTCATGTCATGGACCGAACTACCTTCTCAGACCGCGATGTGGCCGCGCTTGTCAACGAAGCATACGTTCCCGTGCGCGTCGACACTGATGTGCGCCCGGATGTGAACGCCCGCTACAATATGGGCGGATGGCCAACGGTGGCAATCCTCGATCATGACGGACACGCGCTGGCCGGCGCGACATACGTGCCTCCCGACAGGATGCTGGAGTGGCTGGGCCGCGTATCGCAGGCTTATCCGGCATTGACCCGTGCCCCCATGGACAGCGGGGACGAAACTAGCCAGGATCGCGGACGCGACCTCGATCCTGGTTACAGCCACGAGCCTGACACCCTCGGTATTGCCGATCACGAGCTCAACCTAGACCCCTACTACGATGTGTTGGGGGATTTGATGGCTTCGTACGATCCAGTGTATGGCGGGTTTGGAGACGCCCCCAAGTTCCCTATGTTCGATGCGATCAATCTGGCCATTTTCGCATACCGCGTTAGCGGCGACGCCTCGTGCAGGCAGGTATTCGAGCATACGCTGCACGCCATGACCTCGGGCGGAACCTACGACAAAGTGGAAGGCGGCCTTTTTCGGTATTCCACGCTCCGCGATTGGAGCGTGCCCCATTTCGAGAAGATGCTGCTGGACAATGCGTTTCTTCTGCATACCCTGGCAAACGCGTATCAGGCCGCACAAAACCCGGAACTCAAAACTGCCGCTCACAGCACCGTTCGCTACATGAACTCCGTGCTGTTTCAGCCGAGCATCCCGGCATGGTCAGGCTCGCAGGACGCAGACGAGGAGTACTGCGCACTGCCCACCGCCGAGAAGCGGGCCCAGCGTACGCCGCCGCGGGTCGACGCGCGAGTATACGTCGACTGGAACGGGCGCGCGTCGGCAGCAATGATCGCCGCCGGGCGCGTGTTCGACGAACCTGAATGGACCTCGCGAGGAGTCCGAGTCCTCCGTGCTGCCGTCGACAAGTGCCTCGATGCACAGCATGGCCTGGCCCACCTGTATGATGGCGGACCCCATCTGTTCGGGCTGGCCCACGACACGATTTCAGTGGGCGCTGCCTGCCTAGACGCATTCGAGGCAACGGGCGACCAGAGTTGGCTTCATCTCTCGTCAACACTCGCCCGGTCGCTCATCGCAAGCCACATCGCAGCGCGGCATCTTCGAGGAGCGGCGGGGTTGGTTTCTCGGATTCCGAACCCCGATGACCCGCCCGCTTTCAAAGAACCCGCCCGCGACTACCAGGAAAACGCCTACGCCGCCATCTGGTTTCACAGGCTAGCCCACGCACTAAGCCCCGGCGATGAAGGCGCCACCAACGCCGGTTCGCTTGGCGTGTGCACCGCCCCCGGTGTCTGCAGCGCGCCCAGCCCGCCCAATGCATCAGGTGAGACGTCCGAGATTCTGAGTGCCGCAAGCTCCTGCCTTGCCTACTGCCGAGCGCACTATGAGGATCATGGCCTGATGGCTTCGGCCTATGCCCTCGCTCTAGGCCAACTTGCGCTGTCGCCCGACTGCAACCCGTGCCACTGGGGTGTTTGACCCAGTCTGTTCTTGGTGTTATATTGTGGTTACAATATGTTAACCGGAGGGATGGTTGTGATCAAAACCCTCACCGCTCATGGAAACAGCGCGGCGCTGATCATCGACAAACCAATACTGGAACTGCTCGACATCACTATGAGCACCCCCCTAAAGATTGTCACCGACGGCAGGAACCTGATTATCTCGCCTGTGCGCGACGCAAGACGCGATGAGCTATTCAGGTCGGCGCTTGCCAAGGTGAACGAAGAGCATGAATCCACGCTCAGGAAGCTTGCGGAGTAGCACGCAGTCTGCCCGGGAACTACAGGTCTTGCGGGGTGCTTCGGCATGGACAGCGTAGTCTTTATCGTTCTGAATGAGGCGATCGAGGTCCACATCGACCAGGTCAGACGATATGGCGGTCATCCAGGCATTCGAGACATCGGCCTTCTCCTATCCGCCCTGGCAATGCCGCAGGCCTCTTTCGGAGGCGAACTCCTCCACAGAGACATCTTCGAGGCGGCAGCGGCCCGTCTTCAGATACTCCGTACGTGACTGTCCGCAACGGATGTATACGGCTGTAAGCCGGCGAGTTGCTGTAAAAGGCAGCTCTAGCCGGCCTTTAGGATTCGCCGGTTTTCACAACGCTTCTGTCTCTATGTGCCACGAATCGCAGCGACGGTTGATGCATATTGGGACGCATGATCTCATAATCCCGGACGGCCGGGGAATCGAAGGCCCCCAGCGACAGGGAGCGGAATCCCGAGGCCTAAAACCTGAGCATAGGTGCTGTTTTTTGCTGCATTATAGTATACGCAATGGGAATCGCTTATATATTTGCTCCGCCCCGTTTGGTCGATGGGTCCATGCAGGCGATTATGCATCAACCATCGCCGCGAATCCTTGCGGATAGGCGAAAACCTGCCTCGAAATCGAGCAGATAGTCGATCCCTAATCGCCTGCCTTTCGGGGAAGGACTTTGGGGGGCCCTGACAGCCTAGCGCGCTAGCGATTCTGCTTTCATCCGCTTTCGTTGTAGGCTATAATAATAGGGTATCGCGTGCGATAGCCGCAGAATCGAGGAGTGGTCGTTGAAACGTTTCGAGCATTTGCGAGACTTCCTTTCAAGGCATAAGTGGCGATACATTGCGGGCGTTTTCTTTCTTGTCTTGGTTGACGCGTTGCAGCTGATTATCCCTCGCCTCCTTGGGAACATCACCGACAGTCTCCGCGCAGACACTCTCACAAGCGAAGGGTTGCGCAATTTCGTCTTCGTCATCATAGGCATAGCTGGCGCCATAGCGGCAGGCCGCTTCCTTTGGCGCATTTGCATCATCGGCACAGCCCGAATGCTCGACTTCCATCTGCGAAACAAGCTCTTCGCGCATCTGGAGAGACTTCCAGCCCGCTACTTCAATGAGCACAAGACAGGCGACTTGATGGCGCACGCCACCAACGATATTCCAGCGATCAGGCAGACTTTCGGACAGGGGTTCATCCTCTTGACCGATGCGGTCTTCATGACCACGGCCACGCTCATCATCCTGTTCAAAACGGCGCCTCTCCGCCTCGCGATCATGAGCCTGCTCCCCTTTCCCTTCCTGGCTCTGGGCACAATGTTCTTCAGCAGGCTGATCAACGCGCGTTTTAGGGCAGTGCACGAAGCCTTCTCCGCCCTCACCGACCGGGCACAGGAGAGCATCTCAGGCATCCGAGTGATGAAGGCGTTCGTGCAGGAGAAGGCGGAGGTAGGCAGGTTCATGCGCGTTGCTCAGAGGAGTGTAGACGAGAACGTCCGTCTGATTCGCGTGTGGGGAATCATGGGGCCCATGAGCGGGCTGGCTTCCACGCTCGCCTTCGTGTTCGTGCTGAGATACGGGTCGGCCATGATCATATATCAGGAGATCTCGCTGGGCGATTTTGTGGCTTTCACCAGCTACCTCGCGATGTTGGTGTGGCCCATGATCGCCGTTGGCTGGGTGATAAACGTCGTCCAGCGCGGGTATGCCGCGCTGGACAGGATCAACAAGATTCTGAACGAGGCGCCCGAAGTCGCGGATGAACCGGGAGCGGTCGACCTTCCGAGCGTTGCGGGGAAGATCGAGTTCAGGAACGTGACGTTCTCGTACTCACCCGAGCTGCCGCCTGCGCTATCCAACGTATCGTTCACGGTCGACGCCGGCAAGACCCTGGCTATTGTGGGACGAACCGGCAGCGGGAAGAGCACAATCGTCAGTCTTCTCACCCGGCTGTACAACCCCCCTCCCGGAAGTGTGTTCATCGACGGTCACGACATCAGGCAGGTCACGCTCAAGTCCCTTCGCGATCAGCTGGGAGTGGTGCCGCAGGAGGCGTTCCTGTTCTCGACGACCATAGGCAAGAACATCGCATTCGCGTCCGACGACTACCCCGAGAAGCGAATCGAGCACTTCGCGCAGGTGGCGCAGGTGCATAAGGATATCTCGGAATTCCCTGAAGGGTTCGACACTATGGTGGGAGAGCGCGGCGTGACCCTGTCGGGAGGCCAGAAGCAGCGTGTATGCATCGCGCGTTCCCTGATCAAGGAACCAAAGGCGCTCGTGCTCGACGACTGCCTCTCGGCTGTGGATACGCACACTGAAGAGCGCATACTCCGAGGACTACGGGAGTACATGCATTCGCGCACCAGCATCATAATCTCGCATCGTATCTCGACGGTGAAAGACGCCGATGAGATCATAGTGCTCGACGACGGCGCCATAGTAGAGCACGGCAGCCATGACGCCCTAGTGGCATCGGGTGGGCTCTACCACGAACTATACGAGAAGCAACTCCTCGAAGAAGAACTCGCCGGCAAGAACTAGCCAGCCTGAGAGGTGCAAGGTCATTGAACGGCTACAATAAGGAAGACGAAATCGTTGGAAAGGCCTACGACGCGCGTCTCATGCGCCGTCTGCTGAAATACGCCAAGCCATACTGGACCATCTTTGCCGCGGCGCTCGCGGTGCTGATGGTGATTGCCGCCGCGGAACTGGTGAGGCCGTACGTCATCAAGATCGCCATCGACGATTACGTCACCGGCTATGAGCATCCCATGGCTTGCTTTGAACCGGACCAGATTCCCGCTGGAGTGCCGGAAGACTGCCAAATGCACTACGCTAGCTGTGTATGGGTGAGATCCGAGCATCTGCCCGAAGACATGCGCCATGAAGCCAACTACCAGATGGTGACAGTTTCGGGCAAGTACGCGATAGTCCCTCTGATTCTGCCTGCAGAGCGCGGCCCGGCCGAGCTGGTCGAAACCCCGGATGGACCCGCTCTCCGCGTGGACGGGCTGCACTACCCTGCGCAGATCGTCGAGGGCGACGATGCCATTCGCGAGTTCCGCGGACGTGACATCGATGCAATCGCAAAGCTCGCCATGCTGCTGCTAGCAGTGGGGATCGGAGCCTTCGCGCTGAACTACGGCCAGACTGTCATGCTCCACTATGTTGGCCAGCGGATAGTCTACAACATACGTCGGGAAGTGTTCACTCATATAAGCCGCATGGATCTGGCCTTCTTTGACCGCAGTCCGGTGGGGCGACTGGTAACTCGCGTAACCAACGACACTGAAACGCTCAACGAGATGTACACCAGCGTCTTGGTGAACCTGTTCAAAGACGTGTTCATGCTGGTCGGTATAGTCGTGGTCATGTTCCGTCTCAACACGCAACTGGCTCTGGTGTCCATGGTCACGCTGCCGCTGATCGGAACTGCGACTGTCATCTTCAGAGTCAAGGCAAGGGACGCCTACAGGCGAGTCAGGGCCGCTCTCGCCCGGATCAACGCGTTCATGGCCGAGAGCATTTCCGGCATGCGGATCGTGCAGATCTACAACCGCGAGAAGAAGAAAGCCGACGAATTCACCGAAATAGACCGCGAGTACTACAGGGCAGGCATCGGCGAGATGATGGTCTACGCCATATTCAGGCCGATAATGGAGCTCATCGGCACTTTGGCGCTGGCGCTCCTCGTGTGGTACGGCGGAAAGCGCGTGATCACTGGGCTCATGCCGTTCGGCCTGGTGTATGCCTTCATCAACTACATCGGGATGTTTTTCGGTCCTATCAACGACTTGACCGAGAAATACAACATCCTGCAGGCCGCCATGGCTTCATCTGAACGCATGTTCCAGCTGCTCGACACGCCTATCACCGTCGACGACCCTGCCGCCCCAGTCGACATCGGCCAGGTGCGCGGGGACATCGAGTTCAAGAACGTTTGGTTCGCCTACAACCACGAGGACTGGGTGCTCCGCGATGTCAGCTTCACAATAGGGCCAGGCCAGATGGTGGCCTTCGTGGGGGCCACAGGAGCGGGCAAGACGTCCATCATCAGCCTTATGAACAGGTTCTACGACATCCAGAAGGGCGAGATTCTTGTCGACGGGGTCAACATCCGCCGCTACCGAGTGAGCGATCTCAGGAGAAACATCGCCACGGTGCTGCAGGACGTCTTTCTCTTCACCGGCGACATAAAAGGGAACATCCGACTGAACAACGCCGACATAACAGATGAGAAGATCAGGGAGGTCGCCCACTACGTCAACGCGGACCACTTCATATCCCGCTTGCCTCGAGGCTACGACGAGCCGGTAACTGAGCGCGGTTCCACGCTCTCTGCCGGCCAGCGCCAGTTGTTGGCGTTCGCGCGCGCTCTGGCCTTCGATCCATCGATACTGGTGCTCGACGAGGCCACCGCCAACATCGACACCGAAACGGAGTTGCTCATCCAGGACGCGCTGCCCAGGCTGATCGCAGGGCGCACGACTATCGTAGTCGCTCACCGCCTCTCTACAATCCAGCACGCCGACAAGATCATCGTGCTGCACAAGGGGAAGATCCGCGAGATGGGTACCCACCAGGAACTCCTGACGCAGAAAGGCATTTACTACGACCTGTATCGGCTGCAGTATAAAGACGATCGCCGTTTGGCGGCACCTGCGGAATCTGAATCCGGCCTGCCGGGGTCATCTATCGACATGAGCGCCGGCCTCCCGGATGAGGCCAACCAGATGGCATAGGTCTGGGATACACTGCACATGCGGAGCGGCCTTGGCCGCCCGCGCCTTGCATTCCAGTTTCGGGGCCACCAGGTACGCCCGCCTTCCCTTGCGCTAAGCCCATAAGGATTAAGCCCGTACAGAGTGAACGGCCGGCGATACCCCGGCCGTCCGTCGATGGGCAGACGTCCCTTTGCGGCTCTACATCCTTCCCTGGGGAGAACGCAACCCAGGCTGCTGCCCCTGGCCGCCTCCGACTATCTGATACCATCCCTTCGAGTACATCGTCTCCCACAGCTCGCGCTGTTCCTTCATGTAGTCGTCGTGGCTGTTCATGAAGGTATTGCGCACGTTCGGGCTTGCCGCCTCCACAGTGGCCATATGGTAGCCCAGAAGCATCTCCTTGAGATCGCTCAGGAGGTCGGAAGCGATGTCCTTGTCAGTGAACTTCCCCTGTAGATCCACGCGCTTTCCCCCTCTCAGCCTACATCAGGCCGTCACATGTTGGTCTGCCCGACTATGCCCTGGAGAGCGTTGACATGCCGCTGGCATGAATCTATCAGCCGCTGCACACTCCCCTTCAGCTGCGGATCCTGGATCTGGTTTGAGTAAATGCCGCACTTTTTCAGGCACAGCTGCTCTTTGCTGAGTTGCTCATGAGCGAACCAGCTTTCGGTCGGAGTAAGCCCTTGCGTCTGAACCAATCCCAAACCTCCCTTCGCGTCGCGTCGCGACGCCTGCGCACGCGCGCGGGCCATCAAGCCTAATATCTCTCGATGCTCGCGCCGCTATTCGCGGCGGGAGGACGCTTGCGCGGGCAGACGGGTTGACCCACGTCCCGCAGTCTACCGCGGGGGGCTGAAGCGGAAGTTCACGATATCGCCATCGGCCATGATGTAATCCCGGCCTTCCAGCCTGAAGGCCCCGGCCGTCCGGACCGCCGCGTATGAACCCAACCGTATCAGGCCATCGTACGACACGATTTCGGCGCGGATGAAACCATGTTCTATATCGGAATGGATCTTGCCCGCCGCCTGCTTTGCTCGAGTTCCGGAGGCGATGGGCCATGCCCGCACTTCATCCTCGCCCACGGTGAAGAACGACACCAGCCCCAGGCTCTCGTAGACGGCTCGCGATACCTGTTCCACTCCGGTGGAGACGATTCCGTAGGCATCCATGAAAGCCTTGCGCTCGTCCTGCGGAAGCTCGGATATGTCGGCCTCAATGCCGGCGGCCAGCCCGACCAGGGGCGTGTGCAACTCGTCGCAATACGCGCGCAGCTGGGCCTGCTCGGGGTAGCCGCCCGATTGGTACTGCTCTTCGGACATATTGGCCACGAGGACCACCGGCTTCACGGAGAGAAGTCCGTAGCCACGCAGGCAGTCCTGGTCTTCTGCAGTCAGCTCCATCTGTCTCAATCCGCGGCCCTCGCCAAGCTCGCGCGCGAGCAAGTCCATCAGTTCGAGCTCGTGGTCCTCCTCAGGAGTCCTCTTGCGTGATGACTGAAGACGCTCCACGCGCGCCTCTGCAATGGCCATGTCGGCCAGTATGAGTTCTTCGCCCAAAGACGCCGCATCGGCAAGCGCCTTCGCGGGCTCGCCATCGGGCGAGTCGAACGCGCGCACTACGTGTATGAAAGCATCCACTGTGCGCATGTGATTTATCAAGAGCGAGATCCCGCGGGCCTTGGCGCGCGCGTCAGAGTCGCCGCCGCGGGCAAGTCCCACGCTTGCCCCGCCCGCAAGATCCACAACCTCAATCTGAGCGTACGTGGTCTTGCGAGGCTTGAACATGCCGCTCAGAACGTCAATGCGAGCATCGGGCACCCTCGCCATTCCGATGCTCGCATCCTGCCTGCCCCCGGGGCCTCCTCCCGTGAGAAGGCGGAAGACCGCGGTCTTGCCCGCCCCGGGCATCCCCACTATTCCGACTTTCATTCGTACACCTTCCATCGATGTGTGTGGCTTCGTGCCTGTCCTTGCCCCTGTCCGCACCCTGCCTGCTGCTGCCGCTACCTACCGCAACCTACTGCGCCGCATTAGCTGCAAGTCGAGACGGATCCCATGGGTAGACAATCCACCCGTCTACTTCAGCCGCATAGTAGTTGGGACGCAGATCGGGGAAGGCTGAATGCGTGGGCTTGTAGTGAAGCACCGCCGTGCACGGCTCCCCCCCTACGCGCTCAATGCGCTCCCTGACTGCTACGATCGTCCGCCCCGAATCCCACACATCGTCCACAACCAGTATTCGCTTTCCCGCCAAATGCGTGTCGCCTGGGAACTGCAGAAAGACGGGTTTTTCAAGTGTGCGTCCTTCGCCGGTGTAGAACATGACGGCGGCCGCCAGTATGTTCCGCAGCTCCATCCGCTCCGAAAGCAGGCAAGCCGGGACCATCCCGCCGCGAGTAATGCAGAGCAGGGCGTCGAAATCCCCCTTTACTTTGTGCATGAGTACGTCAACCAACTGCTCGATCTCCTGCCACGACAGATACGTCTTCTTCAACTCAAAGCCTCCGGTTCAGCCCCACACGCGTGGGGACGTTGTAGCCTCCTGGGACACCGCGAGCTCCGCGACCTCGCTGTAGAAACAAGAACCTCCGATGAACTCCCGCATAATCGAGTTCGGAGGGATGACGGCCGCCTCCACCGGCAAGATGTACTTCAAGAACTTTCGCAGCCTCTTGGCTTCAACATACTCCGGCTCGTCCGGGCGTATTGCATCCAGCAACTCCTCAGCGTACGGCTTCAACACGGCCAGTTCATACGCGAGCGCCGTATTGAACATCACGTCGGTCGTCTCCTGAAACGGGAAGATATTGCGCTCCTCCCCCGCTCTGACCTTGGGCCACATCCTGATGGTCTCCTGCGCGCTGTGCCCGCGGAACAGGTTGTCGCGCACCAGTCGCCTGAGCATGCGCACATCGGTTGTGGGGATCCTGTTGTGATCGTCGATGTTCAGATGCGTCAACGCCGATGCGTATATCTTGAACTTCCGCCCCATGGGTATGGAGCGCGTCAGCTTGTCGTTGAGCCCGTGAATCCCCTCGATTATCAGCATCTGGTCGCGTTCCAGCCTGATCGGGCGGCTCCTCGGGGCCCGTTTGCCCGCCAGAAAGTCAAACACGGGCACTTCGACCTCTTCGCCCTGGATCATGCGGGTCATGTGCTCGTTGAGCAGAGGTACGTCGATTGCGTCGATGGACTCGAAGTCGTATTCGCCGTGTTCGTCGCGAGGGGTGTCTGCCCTGTCCACGAAGTAGTCGTCCAGCGATATGGGAACTGGATTGAGCCCGTTCACCCGGAGCTGCACCCGCAACCGCTGAGCGAACGTGGTCTTCCCAGACGACGACGGCCCCGCGATAAGCACAACGGCTATCCGGTCGCGATTAGATGCGATCACATCCGCGATCTGCGCAACCTTCTTCTCATGAAGCGCTTCCACCATCTGAATCAGCGCATCGACATCGCCTGCCCCAATCACGTCGTTGAGCGATGCGGCATCAGTCACGCCCACCACCTTGCCCCACTTCTCCGCCTCGAAATAGACGGCGGCAAGCTTGCCCTGCTCCACATATCTGGGCAGCTCTTCGGGGTTGGACCGCCTCGGAAATTCAAGAATGAAGCCGGGCAGGTAGTGCCGAAGCTGGAAAGTCTTGACATATCCAGTGCTGGGCGCCATGTACCCGTACAGATAGTCGCTGAGCCACCCGCACTGGTAGATGTTAACCGTATCCGACTTGCGGTACTTCAGCAGCCGTACCTTGTCCATCTGGCCGTCGGCGCGAAACAGCTCGATGGCGTCGGACACGGCGAGCGACTTTCGCACGATTCGCTTGTCCGCCCGGACGATCTCGTGCATCCTCTCTTCAATCGCCTTCACGTGCGCCTCGGTGAGCGGTCGCCTCCATCTGATCTCTCCGTAGAGCCCGTTCGACAGGGAATGCTGGATCATGACGCGACAGCCCTGCAGCACTTCCCTGGCCGCCATGACCAGCGTCAGAATGCCGGTGCGCCGGTAAATCCTCATCCCGTCTTCGGAGCCAAGATCCACGAATTCCACTCTGGCATCATGGTCCAGCCTGTAGGTGAGTTCCCTCAGGTCGTAATCGACCTTTGCCGCCATAACAGGCCATCTGCATCCGTGAGGCACCGCCGGAGCCAAGGATTCCAGGGTAGTCCCTGGCTCCACAGAGTGCTTACTACCGTCCGGAAGGGTGATCGTAGTCATGGGTCTCCTCTCCCTGAATCCGCGTAGACGCGAGATGTTGCTCTGGGACAATGATACATTACCTGCATGCCGCCTGCCAAGTGCCCCGGCCGAGCTAAAGTCGCGGCGCGGCGTGCCGATAACATGATCAGGATCAGTCTACGCGCATTGGGGGGTATGCAAGGATGCTAGTGAAAGACTCGACCATATCGATGTCTTCCCAGTATGCGCGCATGCGACAGGAGAGCATGTCGGAAAGGCTGCAGGTACGGATCGGACCCGAGCCCCGCCCATCGACTGCGGTGGCCTCACTCGCTGACCGGGTCAGCATATCCGACAGAGCCCGCGCCGAATTCGCACAGGCGGCGGGCTCTCTATCGACCGCCGAGTCGCAGGCGCTGGAGGGCATCATCACGGACGAGACCTCCACCGACCCACAACTCCGCATGATCAAGCGGATCATCGAGCTACTCACGGGCATCGAGATCGACACAATCGAACTATCCAAGATACTCAGGGGCCGCCAAGGCCAACCGCCCGGCGAATCCCCGACCGCGGCACCCGCGCCCGAGCCTGGGCCTGAGTGGAGTGTTGAGTACGACCGCGAATATGAGTACCACGATTTCCAGTACCTATCCTTCGAGGCGGAGGGCTCGATAACCACTGTGGACGGCGAGCAGATCACGTTCGCCCTGAGCCTGTCGATGCGCCATGAGGAGTCCGTGCACAGCTCGACTTCCATACGGATGAGCAACGGCAAGAAGGTTGACCCAATCGTCATTAACCTCGACAACGAAGCCGCCCAGCTCTCCGATGCGCTTTTCGAGTTCGATCTGAACGCGGACGGCGATACGGAGATGATCCCCGGGCTCCGCCGGGGCAGCGGTTTCCTCATTCTCGACAGAAACGGCGATGGTGTGGTCAACGATGGAACCGAGCTGTTCGGCCCATCCACCGGAAACGGCATGGATGAACTGGCAGAGCACGACTCGGACGGCAACGGGTGGCTCGATGAGCGCGATGAGGCCTGGACCCGGTTGTACGTGTGGACCGGAGGCGGTGAGCGCCTCGTATCGCTGGCCGCCGCGGGAGTCAGCGCCATCTACCTTGGTTCCGTCGGTGCCCAGTTCCAGATGAAAGACAGCGCCAACCGCCCTGTAGGAGAGGTATCCCGCATGGGGCTGTATGTTCGCGAAGGCAAGACCGTCGGTACCATGCAGCAGATCGACTTCATCATATGATCAGGCTCTGGAGAGCGTTCCCCTTCGCAGCGAGGCGCGGAAGGCTGCGTTGAAAACCGCGAGCCCTGCGCAGAAATGGACTAGAGTCACAACAGACGCCAGCGCCAGGCTGAGCGCAGACCCTGCGTACGCCAGGCGCTGGGCCTTTTCTACGCTCCCGAACGTCAGGTCGACGGCCAGCTGATACCACAGGCGATACGGAAACACCATGCCCACCGCCCCGAGCACGCCTCCGGCATGCCGCGCCGGCGCCAGCGCCAGCGCGAACAGCGCCATGGACACCAGATTCACCACTCCTCCAACCCGCTTAGCCAGAAGCGCCAGCGCCCCAAGGGCGTACCCGATGCCCAGCATGCCCAGGCGCATCATGATGATGGGCGCTAAGGCCGATGGGCTAGGCCAGGGGAACCGAGCCCCTGTGGTGAGCGAGACCGCCCCCAAAATCAGCGCCATGCTCGGGATGAAGTTGATAATCGAGACAATGTCGCGCACCAATGCGATCTGCCACAGAGGATAGGCCGACATAGCCAACTGGTCGAGGATGACTGTGCCCGGCTCCTCCGTCGACAGAAACGATGCTCCCTGAATGGCCCCCAGGCAGAAGAAGACGCACGCGAAAGCGAACATGATCTCGCTCGGAGTTCGGCCCAGAGGACCGAGGCCGCCGGCCGGCGCAATCGCAGAGCCAGACGGCACAGGCACGCGGCCGGCGGCGGCGAACACGGCGGCCACCAGGAATATGTACACAGCCAGCGACTCAGTGAGGAATTCGAGCGGACTGCGCATTCGCCGGGATAGGCTCCGCTTCACCTCATACCAAAGCACAAGACACATTCGCTCTCGGCCTCCTTCCAGTGCCGGTGATCTCAAGAAACGCGTCTGCCAGGCATGGCTCTCGCCTGACCACTGATTCCACCTCCGCACCCGCCCTCTGCAGTGCCGCCATGGCGGGCAGCAACCCGCTCTCATCGTCCAGACCGATGTCGACGACGAGATCGCCGGTTGCGCCGGTCTCCGGGTATTCTACGGATCCAGCGCACGCCTGCCTCAGCATTGCCCGAGCCTCACAGGTGAGCGGCTTGCGCAAGGCAACTCGGTACGACCTGAGGCCGAACACTCTGAGCAAACCCTGAACAGTGTCGATGGCCAACGCCTTGCCATCGCTCATTATGCAGACTCTGTCGCACACGCGCTGCGCCACGTCCATCTGGTGCGTGGCGATCACCACGGAACACCCGCGGTCGCGCGCCATGCTCCTTATCACTTCCTGGAGGTCGAGCGAAGACCCCACATCGAGGCCCAGAGTGGGTTCGTCCATGAGGATCAGACGAGGCCCGGCGGCCAGGGCCACCGCCAGCGACGCTTTCTGCCTAGTGCCCATAGACAGGTTGTTCACGGGCACGTCCGCCCATTTGCCGATGGCAAAGAAGTCGATCCAGTAGGCGGCTGAACTGGCAACGCTCCTAGCGCCGCCGCCGCCTCGAAGCGCAGTGAAGTAGTGAATGTTCTCCCGCGGGGTCATTCGCGGATACAGCGTGCGAGCCCCATCGAACACCACGCCCACGCGGCGGGCGATTCGCCTTCGCTCCCTCACGACGTCGAAGCCCTCGACGAGCACCCGTCCGGAAGTCGGAGTTATCAGGCCGCACATCATGCCGATCACCGTGCTCTTCCCCGCCCCGTTCGGACCCAGAAGCCCCACCACCTCGCCCTGAGCCACCGCCACAGACAACTCCTCCACGGCCACGATGGGGTCGGCCGCGCTCCTCGAAGAGAACGTACGGACAACGCGGTCAAGCTCAACCGCCGGGAGTTCAGACGCCGGACGGCTCATCGCGCCCATCCCCCTCGTCGCGCCCATCTGACTCGTCGCCCCGCTCATCCTGGAGACGCACTGGCCGGAGCGCGGACGGGTAGATCGCGAGCGCCAGGGAGTATGCCCCAGGCGCATCGGGCTGCTCCGCCGCCCTGAACTCCGTGGCCAGCTCACAAAGGCGGCTGACGAAGCGCTCTGCCGCCTCGCGACTGAGGTTGACATTGACCAGCTGAACATTGATGAGCGGGTCCGCCTCCCCCACCTGCTGCAGATGGTTCACAGACGACCGCATGTCGCGAATCAGGGTGTCGAGCGCCAAGCCGGGAGCCTCAGGCGCGCTGCCCAACGATGGGTCTACCTGGAATTCTCGGGCGATGGCGCGATAGTATTTCTCCAGGATCCCGGATTTCTCTCGGATTTCGACCAGCGCCACTAGGCCGGATCTCTCCAGCACCTTCACGTGGTAGTGAACGCTGGCAGGTACAAGGCCCATCCTGTCGGCCATCTGCTTCACGGTAAGCGCCTCTTCTGCCAGCATGCGAAGGATTGCCACCCGCTTTCGGTCGAGCAAGGCACGAAGTTGGTCGATGCTCTTCACAACGTGGGTTCGCACGGGCTCATGCATGTCCGAAGCCACTAAACATCACCCTATCGATAAACGTTTCTTTAATGATAATGGAAAATCAAATGGGTGTCAACTGGTTTCTCTGCCAGCGATATTGCATTGAAAGCCTTCCGGTGGTAATCTGATGTTGGCTGTTGTTCAAGCGCGCGCATTCGAAGAGTATGCCGACTTGACCAAGAGCTCAAACCCAAGCAAAGGAGCGCGATCAGGTTGGCGTACGAGGACAAGACTTTGGTCTGCAAAGAGTGCGGCCAGGAGTTCGTGTTCACCGCTGGAGAGCAGCAGTTCTACGTTGACCACGGCTTCCAGAATGAGCCCTCCAGGTGCGCTCAGTGCAGGCGCGCCCGCAGAGCCGGCGGCGGAAGTCGCACGATGCACGAGGTAGTCTGCTCAGCCTGCGGAAAGACGGCCATGGTTCCCTTCGTGCCAAGCGGCGACAGGCCCGTCTACTGCAGCGAGTGTTTCGCAGAGCAGAGGGCCTCAAACCGCAGATAGCAACTGAAGGGCGAATGTCGAACCCCGGGGCTCCGCCCGGGGTTTTCCTACTGGGTTTCACTTTTGGGTTTCACTGTGCGGGACGTGAAACGGCCTCCAACAGCGCTCTCACTTCTGTGGTTGCTCCGCCCAGAGCTGCACCAGATTGACCACAACATCCACCGCGTTGCTCATCCACTGAACACACTCCCATTCTCTCCGGCTGTGCACGTCTCCGGATCCGGTGAAAAGGTTGGGAGTCAGAACGCCTTCGTACGTCATCCGGGCGCCATCCGTCCCGCCCCTGATGGGAAGCGTTCGCGGAGTCAGCCCGGCCATCTCCATCGCCCGCAGGGCCAGTCCCACAACCTGCGGGTTCGTGTCCAGCCCCTCCTTCATGTTGCGGTACCCGCCTGCAGCCTCAAAGCTCGCCCGCGACCCCGGGTGAGCGGCTTCCAGCAGCTCGAGCATGCTCACAAGAGCCGCTCGACGCGTTTCGAGCATTGCGCTGTCGAAGTCGCGTATCAGGATCTTGATAGACACCTTCTCCACATTGCCCTGGATGTCGTTGACGTGAATGAAACCTTCCCGGTCCGAAGTCGTCTCCGGCCGCCAGGACGCCGGGATCCACGAGATCAGCTGGGCAGCCAGGTGAAGAGCGTTCACCATCTTGCCGCGGGCGTCGCCCGTGTGGCTTGACACACCCTCTATTGTGGCCACGCCGTTAACGGCGTTGAACGTCTCTTCCGACAGCTCGCCCAGGGCTGTACCGTCCAGAGTATATGCTACCTTCGCTCCGAACGCGGCATATGGAAACCGCTCCACGCCTCGCCCTATCTCCTCATCCGGAGTGAACGCGACCCATACATCAGGCCGGACGATGCTGGGGTTAGTGATCAGCTCCACCAGCGCCTGCATTATCTCGGCCACGCCCGCCTTGTCGTCGGCGCCCAGCAAGGTGGAGCCGTCCGACGTGATGATGTCGCAGCCGATCGCGCGCGCAAGGTCCGGCGATTCGTCAGGCCTCAAAACCACTCCGTGCCCTATGCAGATGTGGCCGCCCTGATACTTACGGTGCACCACAGGGGCGACGCCGCGGCCCGGAACTGCGGGCGCTGTGTCCATGTGAGCAACGAATCCCACTGCCGGCGCAGGCTGGTCCATGTTCGAAGGGAGGCGCCCGATCACGAAGCAGTGCTCGTCCACTGAAACGTCTGCCAAGCCCAGCCGGCGCAGTTCATCTTCGAGCATTCGAGCAAGCTCCCACTGCCCCTGCGTACTCGGAACGCCTTCCGACTCCTCGCAGCTTGCGGTGTCCAGCCGGACGTACCTCATGAACTTCTCCGCGACACCCTCTGTCAGCAACACGTCAACACTCATGCAACGCGCCTCCTAATTCTACCATACCCAAGGCCGCAGAAGCTGCTCAACGATGGCCCGCGCCCGCGCAGCGCATTGGCCCGAGTTCACCACTGCCTTCTTGACGGCATCCTCGTATACTATCAGGCCTCCCGCCTTTTCGATGCGCATCTTCACCGACTTCATCTGGCCCTCAGCGTTCCCGCCGCCCGTTGTGGCAAACACGCCGAACCGTCGGCCGACTCCATCCGGCATGTTGTTGAGGAAGGTATTGAGTTCGGCCGATGTCCTGCCCGCGTGGACGGGGCCCGCCACAAGCACCAGCTCGCACGTGCGAAGCGTCCTTGGCAAGGCCGCGTCAAGTTCCGCCTCGCGCCTTCTCAGAGCTGCCCAGACTGCCCCCAGATAGCCCAGGGGTCGCTTGGGCTCTAGTCTGTGGTATTCCACCTTGTGCCCTCGGGACTCCAGCTCATCGCCAACGGCGCGCATCAGGTTCTCGGTCACGCCGGTTCGCGAATGATAAACAATCAAAGCTCTCATTGGACATCGTCCTCCTCTTGAAACGCCATACAGCCTGCACGCGAGCTATGTCCTGAACTCCACAACGTCCCCATCGGAGAGCACGTACTCCCTGGGGACGGGCTGGCCGTCGAAACGGGCCGACCCCCACACCCTCGCGCTCTTCATCGTGCGCGAAAGGTCCCTGTGGATTGCGCGGGCAAGATCGGCCACGGTTCCGCCGCGCTTCAACACGAACGGCGCGGCGCGATCCACCTCCCTCCCGGGAGGCTTTGCGTATAGCCTGATAATCCCCAGCATCTCGAAGACAGCTCCCGGCAGCTCCTGAAAGCCTGCTCCTGACTGAACTGAGACTAGGGCGAAACGCGCCTCGGGGTAGGCCTCGATAAGGATCTCAGCATTGCCTGCGGCGCCCGGCAGGTCCATCTTCGACAGGACCACCATGCACGGCCTACCATCGCTGATCACCCTGCGGTCTTCCAAGAGGTCCAGCTGGTCCTGCAAATCATCAAGACACGAGTCGATCGAGGCGTCCACCACAATGATCACTGCGTCCCCGCCGCGCACCGATGCGGCCAGCGCCGGCGGACAGTTGCCGCCGGTCGCCGGAGGAGTGTCCACCAGCTGGATCAGTATATCCTCATGCTTCATCATGCCCGGGACGGGCCATGCGGTTGCGAACGGGTAGGCCGCGACCACCACCTTCGCTTTGGTCAGAGCTCCTACCAGAGCGGATTTGCCCGAGTTCGGAGGCCCGACCACGAACACCTGCCCTGCCCCTTCTCTTTCGACACGGTAAGGGTCGGCCTTGCCCTTCTTTCGGGCCGCCTCACTTGCTTCCCTCAGCCGGGCGATGCGGCGCTTGATATCAGCCTGCATCTTCTCCGTCCCCTTGTGTTTGGGGATGGCTCGGAGCATCTCTTCAAGCGCGTCCAGTTTCTCCTCGGGAGTGATTGCGCGCTGTAACGCCTCCTCTGCCTCCATGTACTGCGGGGTGAGGTTGGCGGGCATGCGTGCGTCCCTCCTTTGTGTTTTCGCCCGAGGTCAGCTGTGGAGCACCATCGCGCTGATGGCCGGCACGCGAACGCGCGCCGCGCCGCCCTCCTCTGCGGCATCCATGATGTAGGCCGCATTGCCGAGCGGAGCAATCCCCGCCAGGCGTCCGGCGACCACGATAGTCCACGCCCCCCTGCCCGGCAGGGCTACGTCCACATCATGCCTGTTGGCGTTGTATATGACCACAATCGACTCCCACTGATCGCCGCTGACCCTGCCGTCCAATTCGAACACGATGGCATTGGGCGGCCCCGGGAGGAACTGCAGCCCCGAGCGCACCTGCGCCGCGGTGGCCATGCGGAATGCCGGATGCGCACGGCGCAGCGCTATGAGGCCGCGGTAATAGTCGAAAACTTCCCGATACTCCGACTTGCGCGACCATTCGAACTTGTTGACTTGGTCGCCCGCCCTGTAGCTATTGTGATTCCCCCGCTTGGTGCGCAGAAGCTCTGCCCCTCCCTCCAGGAACGGTATCCCCTGCGAGGTCAGGACTATTGCCTGAGCCAAGAGATCCATGCTGATCCGATCTTCTTTCGAGTCGACCGCGCAGGACCGCGCGATCTTATCCCACAAAGTGAGGTTATCGTGACACGACACGTAGTTGACGCACTCTTCGGGCTCGGCCGCGAAGCCCGCCAGTTGGTCGGAGTAGTGAATCGATGCAACTACTCCTTTCGCGATTTCGCGCTCACATCCTGCACCGCCCGTAGCGTAGCCCGGCCGGCTTCCATCGTTGTCGCCTTTGATGGCGTTTCTGAAGGAATCGTTGAACACGCCGATTCCGGTCGAGCGCTGCCTGCCTTTGGTGAACATCCTGGCCTGGCAGAGCCCGGACGGGCCTGCCGCCCACGGTTCGCCGTACAGGAGAAGCGATGGTTCGACGGCCTTGAGCTCAGAAGCGATCCCCTTCATAGTGTCGTAGTCTATCAAGGCCATCAGGTCGAACCTGAACCCGTCGACATGGTATTCCAGAGCCCAGTACTTGAGCGAATCGATGATCAGCTTGCGAACCATCGGCCGCTCGGTGGCCAGCTCGTTGCCGCAGCCCGACCCGTTGGCGAACCCGCCGGCCTCATCTGTCCGGTGATAGTAGCCCGGCACAATCATGTGAAGAGCCGAGTCCTCTGCGGCGTATGTGTGATTGTACACCACGTCCAGAACCACCCGAAGGCCTGCCGCGTGCAACGCCTGGATCATCTGCTTGACTTCGTTGATTCGAGCCGGCGCGCGCTCGGGGGCGACGGAGTACGACCCTTCCGGAACGAAGAAATGGGATGGATCGTATCCCCAATTGTACCCATCAGGGGCCAGTTCGTCCACTGAGGCGAAATCCTGTATGGGGAGCAGGTGCACGTGGGTGACTCCCAGCTCAACCAGGTGATCTAGCCCGGTGAACACATCGTTCGGGCCCCGAGTCCGCCGCTGGCCCATGCCCAGGTACTTGCCTCGGCACGCGATGCCCGAGTCGGGCGAAATGGAGAAGTCCCTCACATGCACCTCATAGATGACAGAATCGGTAGGCGCCGCCAGAAGCGGGCGAGTGTCTTCCGCCCACGCCTCAGGGTCAGTCGACGCTAGGTCGATGACGACGCCGCGGGCCCCATTGGCGGTGAGGGCGCGCGCGTAGGGATCCACGGCTTCGTGGGCAGAACCTCCGTGGAACACGCTGTACGTGTAGCACATGCCCGAGAGGTCTCCAGGTGCGATGGCAAGCCAGGTGCCGTCGCAGTCCGGGTTCATCGGAACTTCCCATCCAGTCGCCGACTCCGCAGACGAGTACAGCATCACCGAGACCGCCAGGGCCCCGGGGGCGAAAACGCGAAACGATGTTGAGCGCGGCGCGTAAATCGCGCCGAGGTCGTCTCCTGGGTAGTACAACTCGAACAGCTCCTGGCCGCCCACTGCTGCGACCGGGCAGACCTCAAGGCTCATCCGTCACACCAACCTTCCATCAAACCGCGTTGTAGCTGGCCATTCCCATGATACAGCATTCCGCGGCCGCGTGTCCAACGTGGAAGGCCCAGACAGCTCTATTTGGCCTCGAAGAACGTTTCCATCTCATCCAGCGTCTTCTCGAACACCCCTAGCGCGGAAAGCACCGGTTCCGGCGATGTCATATCCACTCCGGCTCGCCGCAGCAAGTCGATGGGGTACCGGGCGCTCCCTCCGCTCAGGAAGTCGAGATAGCGCTCGCGCGCCGGCGCGCCCTCGTCGAGTATGCCGTTGGCCAGCGCAACCGCTGCCGAGAAGCCTGTCGAGTACTGATACACGTAGTAGGCTGTGTAGAAGTGGGGAATCCTGGCCCACTCGAATGCTATCGAATCGTCCAGAACCATGTCGGGGCCGAAGTAATCGCGGTTGAGCTGGAGGTATGCTTGGCTCATGGCATCGGGGGTCAGGGCCTGCCCTGATTCGTGCATCTCATGGGTGATCTTCTCGAATTCGGCGAACATGGTCTGGCGGAACACCGTTCCCCGGAACTCCTCCATGAAGTGGTTGAGCAGGTACATGCGACGCGCCAGATCGTCCGTCCTGCCCAGCAAATGCCGGGTGAGCAGCACCTCGTTCACTGTCGAAGCCACCTCGGCCACGAATATCGAGTAGTCCGAGTACACGTAGGGCTGTGTGGTCCATGTATAGTAGGAATGCATGGAGTGGCCCATCTCGTGCGCCAGAGTGAACACGTTGCTCAAGTTGTCCTGCCAGTTCAGGAGGACGTACGGATGCACGCCGTAGGTTCCCCACGAATAGGCGCCGGACGTCTTGCCCCGGTTCTCCAACACATCGATCCAACCGGACTCCATGCCCGCCGAGAGAGCATGTATGTACTCCTCACCCAGCGGGGCCAGGCCCTCGCGCACCATCTCCTTGGCCTCATCGTAAGTGACGGGCCATTCAACATCTGGAACGATCGGCGTGTACACATCGTACATGTGCACCTCAGGCAGCCCAAGCGCCTTCTTTCGGAGGCGCGCATACCTGTGCATCAGATCGACCCGGCTCCTTACGGCCGATATCAGGTTGTCGTAGACCTCCACCGGTATGTTGTTTTGGTCCAGAGAGGCATGACGAGCGCTTTCGTATCCACGAACACGCGCGTTGAAACTGTCGGACTTTACCGATGCTGAGTAGGTCGCCGCTATGGTGTTGATCAACGCGCGGTAGGACGAGTACAGCGCGTCAAACGCGTCTTGGCGCACTCTCCGGTCGCGGCTCTCCATGAAACCAATGTACCTGCCCTTGGTCACTTCAACCGTATTACCGCTCTCGTCCACAATCGACGGGTACTTCAGGTCAGCGTTGTTGAGCATGGTGAAGATGGCCGGCACCGCGTGCCCGATCTCCCCCGCCATGGCCATTATACGTTCCTCGGACGCCGAGAGAGTATGCTCCCGCATGCGCGTTATGTTGTCCAAGAACACCCGGTACAGCTCCAGCTTCGGCTCCTCCGCCATGAATCGCTGCAGCGTTTCCCGGGGGATGGCCAGAATCTCGGGCTTGAAAAATGCCGTTGCCGATGTGGCTTCCACCGCCAGACTCGCTGCCCGATCGTGCATGCTCTGGTAGGCAGGATTGGCGTTGTCCTCGTCCTTGCGCATGCGGCTGTAAGTGTAGGTCTTGACCACCAGGTAGTCGATCTCATCCCTGAGCCTTAGGCATTCCAGTAGCTTCCGAGCGCCCATACCCAGCTGCCCAGCGTATGAAACCGCCTCGGGAAGCTTTAGGCGCACTTCAGACATGTCGACCTCGCACAGCTGGTCTGAAGCGTAGATGTCTTCTATCTTCCACTTCAGCTCCGAGGGGATGTCCTTCCTTTCGGGAATCGCCTCAACCGTCTGACCCAACTCCATTCGACCTCCTTCTGGTTTCTACAAGATATCGTCCACTGCGAAATCGCCCGCTGCACCAGAGTCAGGCCGCCGCGACACGATGGCCTTCTGTTTCCAGCGACCGCTCCGGTAGTAGGCATAGCTCAGAAGCAAGCCTACAAACGGGCCAGTGGTCATCGCTATCCATACACCCTCCACCCCCAGCGAAGTGCGGGCCAACGCCCGCGCCAGAGGCACTCGAATGAGCCACAGAGACCCCAAGGTGATGAAGAACGTGGGCAACGTATCGCCCGCTCCCCTCAGCACGCCCGTAAGGGCGAACATCGCGGCAAACGGGACGAAACCGAGGCTGACCCAACGCAGGAATACGGTACCCGCCGCCAAGACCTCGGCATCGGTTGTGAATAGCGACAACACCTTAGCCGGAAATGCCTGAACTATCAGCGTAAGCGCTCCGGTGATAGAACACGCTAGCAGTATCCCCCATTTGACCACCTGCGACACCCGCTCCTGCCGTCCGGCCCCCAGGTTCTGCCCGACCAGAGCGGTGACCGCGAGCCCAACGCTGAAGGCGGGCATATGCCCGAACTGCTGGAGGCGCGACCCCACGCCTGAACCCGCCACCGCCACGCTCCCGAACTGATTCACCGTGGACATGATCACCATCATGCCCAGCGAAACCAGGGTCTGTTGCGCCCCCGCAGGCAGACCGATCTTCACTGTGAGCCGGGTGAGGTCCCAGTCCAACCGCACCAGGTCCTTGAGGCGAGTTCCGATCCCAAGTCGCCTGACCATGTATGAAAGCGCCAGAGCGGCCGCGAACACCTGAGAGATAACAGTGGCCCAGGCGGCGCCGGCGACCTCCATTCTTGGAATAGGCCCGAGGCCGAAAATCATGATGGGATCCAGGATGATGTTCGTTACCGTCGCGAAAGCCAGAAATCTCAGCGGCGACCGCGAATCGCCAAGACCGCGAAGAATAGAGCTGGCCACATTGTAGACGAAGCTGGGCGCGAATCCCAGTGCATACACGCCAAGGTAACCCGCGGCAGCATCTATGATATCTTCGGGCGCCCGCAGGACGCGCAGAAGCGGCCAGCGCAGTGTGTAGCCGGCGACCGCCATGATGACGCCCATCACAGTGAGGAGAGTGAGCCCGTTGGATATGGCCGCCGAAACCATGTCGTGCCGCTTGGCTCCGTAGTACTGCGACACCAAGGTGGTCGTGGCCATCGTCAACCCGGTGACCAGGGCTATGAGGCCGAATATGATTGGAAAGCCCACGGACACGGATGCCAGCGCCTGTGGGCCCAGAAACCTTCCCACCCATATGCTGTCGACGGTGTTGTACGCAGCCTGCAACAGGTTTCCGATGAACATCGGAGTCGCAAAAGCAATGAGGTGCCTGGGTATGCTGCCTGTCGTGAAATCGGTAGTACGTATGTGCTCCATAATCCTATACGTTGTCCTCCCATCTATCTCGCGTCTTCCCGTCCACTCTGGGACTCTTCTTGCCCATCACCGCATCGGCCAAGTTCACAGCCAAGTCGCCCACGCGTTCCAGGCTGTTCATGGACTCCACGAATATGACCCCTGCCGGAGACACGCACGTTCCTTCGTTCAATCGCAAGATGTGATTGGCCCGGAGCATGTCTGTGGCTTCATCAAGACGCCTGTGAATAACGTAGACTTCGTCGGCGGCCCGCGCGCTTCCATCGCGCAGAGCCTCGATGCCACGCTCCAGTATGGAATCGGCTAGGTCGAACACCTCGTGCAGCTCCTGTATCGCCGTGTCCGAAAAACCCACTCGATTGTCGTACTTCTCGCGCGCTGAGTCCATCAGCTGTTCAGCAACGTCGCCGATCCGTTCCACATCGCCCACAGCATGCATCAATCCTGCCAACCGCATCGATTGCGATTCGTTCACGGACGTCTTGGCCACCACATCCGACAAGTACAGAACCACCTGCCGATTGAGGCTGTCCACGAGTTCCTCCTTGGACGCCAATTCCGCCCCGATCTGCGAAGTGTAGCCTTCAGTCAGCGCCTTGCGCGACCGCGCCAGCATGCTCTGAACGATACTGGCCATGCGTACTGTCTCCTGATTGGCAAGGTCGAGAGCTATGCCGGGCGTACCGAGCATGCGGCGGTCGAGGTACTTGGGGCCTGCCTCTTCGATTATGTCCTCGCCGGGGACCAGCCTAGTGGCGACATTCTCAAGGAAACCCGCCCCGGGCAGCCACACCACGGTGTTCAGCACGTTGAACATGGTGTGCGCATTGGCGATCTGCCGCGCGATGTCGCCCGCAGGGGAAATAGCGGTCACCACCCACGTGAAGGGGGTCCGCAAGACCATGAAGATGACTGAGCCGAATACATTGAACAGCAGGTGGACTACGGCCGTCCTTCTTGCGGTGTGGTTCGTGCCGATACTGGAAAGGAGCGCGGTCACGCATGTTCCTATGTTGTCGCCCAGCAGTATCGGAATAGCCACCTCGATAGTGATCAGGTCGGGAGATGCAAACGCCACCGCTAGAAGCATTCCTATTGTCGCCGCGCTGCTCTGAACGACCAGAGTCATCGCAAGCCCTGTGAGCAGAGCCAGAACGGGATTGGCCCCGAGGGCGCGCATGGCCCTTGCGAAAACGGCGCTGCTTCTCAGGGGCGCGACAGCCGCCGACATCGTCGTAAGCCCCAGAAACAGAATCCCGAATCCCAGGATCACCTGGCCCGCGCTTCTCCACACTTTCCTGCGGGCAAGCAGGATCATCCCAAACCCGATGCCTATTGCGGGATACGCGTAATCGGCCAAGTTGAACGCAATCAGCTGAGCTGTGACCGTTGTGCCTATGTTGGCGCCCATTATGACCCCGATAGTCTGCCTGAGCGTCATCAGCCCGGCGTTGACGAAACTGACCAGCATAACCGTAGTAGCGCTGCTGCTCTGCATCACGGCGGTGACAACGGTCCCCACAATCACCCCCTTCAAAGGGCTTGATGTGAGCACCTCCAGCACGTGCTTCATCTTCTCGCCGGCGGCCCGCCGCAGCCCATCGCCTGTCAAGGTCATGCCGTATAGAAACAGGCCCAGCCCGCCTATCATACCAAAAACCATCTCAGTAGTGCCCATGTTGCCAAATCACCCCTGGACTTTGCTCACGAATAGTTGCACCAGTTTTGGATCGAATTGTGTTCCGGCGTTTCGCTTCAGTTCTGTGCGGGCGGCATCTGTGGTCATCGCCGTCCTGTACACCCTCTCGCTGGTCATGGCATCGTAGGCATCGCACACCGCAAGAATGCGCCCCCAGAGCGATATGTCTTCTCCCCTCTTGCCGTACGGGTATCCAGTTCCATCGTACCTTTCGTGATGCTCCAGTATCGCCCGGTAATCGCGGTCGCCGTATATCTTGTCCATGCCGCGAATGAGTTCAGCGCCCCACCCCGGGTGTTTTTTCACCTCGGCGAACTCGCTCTCTGTTAGCTCGCCAGGCTTGGTGAGGATCTCCTGAGGTATGTTGACCTTGCCCAGATCGTGCAACCTCGCAATATACGCTATCCGCTCGACCTCGTTCCTCGACAGGTTGCACGCCTCGGCAAGATGGCTGGCCAGTTGTGCAACGCGTTCGGAGTGCCCCGCGGTGTAGTGGTCTTTGGAGTCGATGATCCGCGCCAGTGTGCAGTTGATCTGCTCCGCGTTCTCCTTCTGAACCAGGGCACGCTGAGTGTAGTTCTTGTTCGAGATGAAGAACAACTCTGCTAGAGCGAAGGGCACAAGCCCTCCATACTCGTACATGGCCGCAGCCATGACGCCCATAACGACCGATGGCAGCGTGGAGCTGACCGAGCCCAGCACAATCGACGGATCGACTCTGAATCGGAACGTCGGCGTCGACAGCAGTATCTGGAAGTTGACGATGACCCCTGAGACGATCACCCAGGCCAGACCGGACACAACGGCAGCCACGATGAACCGGAGGTCGCCAAGGGCTACTACCGGCTCAGGCCATATCGCGTGGAAAGCCAACCAAGCGCATATCGCGCACAGTGCGGTGATCGCCCTGTTGAGCAGCAGCTTGAGCGTTGCAAGATACGGAGGGTTATTCTCGCGGATGATCCTAAACTCCTGGATGCTCATTCCGCCGAACATCGCGAGAACCGCCGAAGTACCGGCATCAAACCTGATTATGCACGCCACCATCACTGGAAGCATCATCACGACCACAGTCGTGCGCAGGTTGATGACGGACAACGATGACGCCCAGAGCAACGAGACAAAGACAATGGCCGTCGCGGGAGGCGCTTCCCACCGGACCGTGATGATGATTGCCACTGCCGCAGCCAGAATCAGAGCTATGATGTATGCATCGTGTAGTGCGTGCCGATCACGTGGCACCCGTGATCCCTCCCATACTTCGTGGGCCGCAAGCCCGACTGGGCGCTCCAAAAAAAGACCCGTCGCAGCGGGTTGAAGTGATCAACGAAACGCGCGCGAGTTGTCCGTGATTACTTGACTAGGAACGTATCGGCGAAAGCCATGACCGACATCAGCAGGGTCATGATGGCCGCAACAAACCCGGCCAAAGCGAACTTCTTCACAGGCTTCACCTCCCTCAATCATGGTGCGATTGGGAGGCTCAGCTCATCTTGTGCTCTCATCTCGCCCGCTGCGACAGGAAACCTTCACCTATGTTAGCCTAGCGTATCCTCACTCCTTGCCGACAGGCGTTCCAGCTGGCGATTGAGTGCCTGAAGGACCGAGCGCGCCACCGAAGTCGGCACGTCCTCTTTCCTGTAGGCCGCCCCTATGTACCTGTTTCGCTGGCCAGTAACAACATCGGTCACAACGACCTCGGAGATCACCCTGTCGCCCGACACCTCGCAGCTGGCCTGGAGCCGATATCCGCCGCCCATCATGGACTCCAGCGCGTCTACAGTGGCTGCTTTGACTATGTCGCATATGCAGTCGCCATCGGAGCATCCCGATGCCTCGCCCACATGTGATTGCCCCATGTAGTCGAGATGGATGTGGACCGTCACAGCACGAGACGGACCGTACTCCAGGGCGATTCGGCTCAGCACAGGCCTGGACGTTGCGCGGTGCTCCCCATCGTCGTCGGCCGCGCTTACCTGAGCTATGCTGACCTTGCGGTAATCCACCCGCTCACCCACGTCGAGCAGGTAGATAGTTTCGATGTCCTTCTTCATCCGCTTGATCTCATCCTGATCAAGATGACCGGCGACCATCACGTGTATCTCGTCGCCCTCTGCTGCCTGGACAATCCGAACCCGGGTAACACCAGGCAGCTGGCACAAGTGTTCTTCCGCTCGGGAAAGCTTGGCCTCGCGCTCAGCGCCCATCAGCGCACCTCCGATCATGCTCGCCGCGTACATGCCGCATGGAGCGAAGCATTCCGAAACACAATTCTACTCCACACTGCGAATCCCTTCAAATCTGTCAGACGTGTAAGGTATAATTGATGATACGTGCGATGTATGCCGCCATTGGAGAGATGCGAGACATGCCAAGTAACCCAGGTTCACGAGCCGCTTCGGTAATGGCCCTCGTTTTTACGACTGTTCTGTGGGGCCTGTCCTTCGTCAGCACCAAGGTGCTGCTCCGGCACATGGCCCCTGTTCAGATCGCCCTGCTTCGCCACGCAGTAGCATCCATCGCCACGTGGATCGCGGTGGCCATCGCCCGACCGCCCATCCGGGTCTCACGGCGCGACATTCCCACCATGCTGACTGCAGCCATAGTAGGAATACCCATATACTACTACTTCGAGAACACTGGGCTTCTGCACCTATCAGCCGGAACCGCATCGATCATCATTGCGTCCACTCCGGCCATGACTGCGGCAGTTGAAACCATATTCTACCGCAAACGCCTTCCCGCGGCCGAGTGGGCTGGGATACTCGTGTCGGCAGCAGGCGTAGCGCTGGTAGTCCAATCGGGCGCCGCACAGGCTGCCGCAACGGCCGCAGGCGACGGCAGAGCCGAATTCCTGCTCGGGGCAGCTCTACTACTGGCGGCGGCATTCGCGTGGTCACTGTACACCATTTTCAACAGGCCCAATGTCGCAACCTACGGAGCCTTGACTACCAACGCGTATCAGATCACATTCGCTACAGTAGTGCTGTGGATAGCCACACCGCACAGCGGCGGTGCAGCCTGGCGCGAAACCCTCGCCAACCCCGAGGTTCTGCTCAACCTGGGCTACCTGGGCATCTTCTGCTCCGCAATCGGGTACTCATTGTACCTGTTTGCCCTGAGATCCCTGGGGCCCACAGTGGTGTCGGCCTTCATAAACCTGGTGCCGGTGTTCGGCGTCGCGGGAAGCGCGCTGATGCTCGGCGAGCGTGTGACGCCCGTCCAGCTCGCGGGGGGAGCCATAGTCGTACTGGGAATATTCGCAGTTGAGCGAATGCAAGGAGACTGATAGCTTTTATGAACGGCTACAGATTACTGGCATGCGATATCGACGGCACTCTGCTCAGAAGCGATGGCACTGTGAGCGCCCGAACTCTCGGAGCGCTGCGCCTTGCAGAGAAGCTCGGAGCCGTGGTGGCGCTGGCCACCGGACGCAGAATCGCATCGACAACTCCAATTGCCCGCCGACTCAACCTGAACACGCCGTGCATCGCCCATTGCGGCGCTGTGGTGTACGAGCCGGCAGACGAATCCATTCTGATGTCGAAGCAAATCCCGAAGCAAGCCGCGCTGGAGGCGTACCAGATCGCCAGAAGCGCCGGTGCCGATGTCGCGGTTCACGAAAGCGTTCACTCCGGCAGGTCCATATACGTCGCCACGCCCCGGGAACTTGAGGACGTGGCCGTACACTGGCCCTTCATGCTACCCCACTACCAGCTGGCGGAGGACCTCGAAGGGGTGTGCCGCACTGATCCGGTACAGCTGTGCGTCACGGCGGACACAGATGTTATCACCGGCTTGATTCGGCGGTGGGCGCGCCAGATGCCGGAGGCGCTTTCGACTGTGGACTATGGAACAATGGAGAACGGCAAGCACATGGTGGACGTCTTCGCCCACGGCGTAGACAAGGCCCTCGGAGTGGCTTTCGTCGCCGATCTTTACGGAATCGCCCGGTCGGAAACGATCGCCTTCGGGGACTCGGGGAATGATATCGAGATGATACTCCACGCAGGACTTGGGGTGGCCATGGGCAACGCCCCCGCCGAGATCCGGGGCATCGCTCATAAAACGGCGCCATCCAATGACGAAGACGGCGTGGCGCAGGTCATAGAGGAGCTCGCAGCCTGTGGGCGGCTCGGACGCCGCGCTCGAACCGAACGCGATGCTAATGCGCGACTGCATTGACCGGCTCGTACAGGTCCTCCGAGACTAGCCTGCGGCGGCGACCCGCCTCGGGCACGGCGGTTTCGGCCCAGACTCGCACACGGTAGCCAGGCGCGCCGATGCTGGCCACCGTGCCGGCTCCTGGCAATGGCGGACACTTGGCTCTGCCGGTGGGGTCGGGAGGCGCCGCAGGCCGCGGAGGGATCACCTCCACAACCTCCGTGAACAGCTCTATCTCGGGCGCAGGGCTCCGGCCCTCAAGCCACACAGACACGTTGTCCGCGCTGACCTGGGCCCGCACAGTCACGGAAGCCTCCGAAGTGTTCGCCCATCTCAGGTCGATCGCGCCGTAGGACACAGTGGCATCGAGCCCGGCAGGGAGATAGGGCACCGGCCGGGAGTGCGCCCGCCTTTCCACAATCTCCATGCCCGCAAGCAGCGCGGCATTGTACAGAGTAGATGACAGCTGGCATATGCCGCCCGCGATTCCGGGCTCGCTTCGGCCGTCTACAATGACCCGCGCCGGGCCGTAGCCGAGGTCGCTGCTGCGCTCACCTACGATTCCGTTAAACGAGAACTCCTGCCCAGGCTGGACCAGAGTTCCATTGAGCTTCTTGGCCGCTATCGCGATGTTGCCGTTGCGGCTCGCCTGATCCGGGTCCAGCCGCGTTGTGCAACGGCCGATGACGTACGCATCCGCCCCCGGCAGATGCGCAGGCGTGGGGGTAGGGCCGCCCTTCCCCCGCAGACCAACGTTGACCGACACCGCCAACGCAGCAGTCAAGGCCAGTGCCATCGCTACGGCCGTCACCGCCGCGGAGGGAAGGACGCGCGCGGGTCGCCTGCCGCGACCGCCGTGCCTCGCATCACGCACCTACCGTCACCTCGAGCCAGTTACCTTGATCGCTGAGCTGTTTCCGCGTGCGCGCAGGTCGGGGTAGTACATGGACCATGCCTGTGTGGGCATGACCCTGTACGAGCCCGGCCTTTCAGGAACCACGATGTATTCGAATGTCCGGACCTTTCCGGCGGCGATGCGCGTGGCGAATATCACCATCTTGCTGTCGCGGGCTTCGCTCCGATCGTACCAGTAGTTCCAGGAGTAGGCATCAACCGTCTCCTCGGATATTTCGAATCCCGAAGGCAGCGGATCTTCAAACGCCATGTACTCCATGTCGGTCAAGGCCTGCACAGTCACGCGCACCAACAGCTCTTCGCGCACGCGAACCTCGCCATCGATGGGGCTCACGGCGTATTTCTGCCCCTTGGGAGCCGGGGTGTTCCGATCAATCCGGAAGTACTCGCGAGTTATCACAGCGCAGTCTCCGCCGGCTTCCATGCGCTCCTGCGGCGCGTACCAGACGGCCCGCGCTGAGTAGAGGAGCGTGCCGCCCTGAGCGGTCAGTGAGATCACGTTACGCCCGGGCACGATCAGGTCGGGATCGATCACAATCGAACCCAGGGTCGTGCTCACAGTCTCTTTGCCGTTCACGCTGACCACGGCCTTCCGCTCAGACAGCACATCATCGCCCGCCTGGATCATGTATTCAACCAGGGCCAGCACGGCCGCGGCCGATTCCCGAGTGGAACGCCACTGCGATCCGGTGCGAGCGGTTGCCAGATGTCGAGCCGCTTCGGGCAGCAGCGGGCTGCCTGGGTCGGCCCTAAGAAGCGCCATCATGGCCCAGGCCGTGCTCTCGGCGGTTTCGTTCCGCCACCAGCATTCCGCATTCTGAGTCCGCCAGTAGGCCTGCCCCGAATCGCGGGCGGCCATGGCGCCCAGCCGCTGCGCCCCGGCGGTCGCCAGCTCATCCTGGCCCACGCATGACGCCGCCAGGGTGATGTACGCAACAGTGAGCGGGTCGCTGCCGGCGCTGGCTCCCAGCGATTGCTTGGCAAACCGGACGAACTTGTCGAGGGACGCATCCTCCAGCCGGCCGTACTCTGCCAGAACGAACGCGGAGAACGCGTATTCCCTGGCGTTGACCGCCCCGGCGCGCGCCAGGGATTCGGACATGTAGCCAACGGCCGCTTCTATCGCCTGTTCGCTCACGTCGAACCCTGCCGCCTTGGCCCTGTCCAGCCCGAAAAGGACGTATGACGTCATCCACGCATCGCTCTGATCGAACTCCCACCACCCAAACCCTCCGTCGCGATGCTGATACTTGTACAGCCTGGCAAGGCCTGAGTCAACCATCCGGGCGATCTCTCCCTGGCTGCGCGGCGCAGGCACATTCAGCTGCGTGAACGCCCGGCAGGCAACAACATCCGGCATGAACGCGCTCATAGTCTGCTCCACACACCCATAGGGGTAGTTCACCAGGAACTCCAGGGCCTGCTGGACCACGCCAGCGTAGCCCGGCGATACCTCCAGCTGCACGCGGGTAGCGCCCCCAAGCGCGTCTTCGGGCAACTCGAACTCAAGCAGCGCTCCAGATGCATCGGCAGGGCGCGCTTCGCCCGCCCACACACGCTCCGTCTGCTCCCCGAATGGCAACACGGGAACGGTCATCTCCACCGCGTCCGTGAGGAACCAGGATCTCGCGCGCATCGACAGAGTGGTCCGGCCCACAGAGCGGGGCTGGATCTCCCACTCCACTGAGGCTTGACCGTGCGCCGGGACTGATACGTACTGCTTCGCCCGCCCTATGATATCGGCTCCGTCGGCCCGGAGCGTCACCGCCGCCCGTCGCGCGCGGTTGGTGTCATTGTGCACCACGCCCGCCACCATCGCCCGATCGCCCAGGGTGTAGTGCCTAGGAAGCCCCAGCCTCGCGGAGAGGGGCACCGTGACAACCACCTTCTGCTGTGCCTGCCCCACCATGGTCGAACGCGCGTGCGCCCTCACCGTGGCTCTCCACGTCGTAAGCGAATCCGGCATCGTCACACGCAGCACCGCATGGCCGTTTGCGTCAGTCACCACCGATGGGAACCACACGGCAGTGTCGGGGAAGTACTTGCGGGCGCTCTCGGCCCCGCCCTCCTTGTCGGCCCCGCCGTAGTAGGTCGCCGGGAACGAGTTTTCGGTGCTTACTGACCTCTCACGGCGCCCATGGAAGAACTTGCCGATATCCGGGGTGGTGTCGGGCCGAACAGCGTATATCGATTCGTCCACAAGGGCGAAAGATATCTCGGCCTGCACGGCATCGCCCTCGGCGTTCGTGGTCTTCACCAGATAGGTGGCCGTCTCGCCGGGGCGATACGACGCCTTGTTGGGCTGTATCTCCACGGTCAGGGCGGTCTGAGGCGCCGCAACCGAGATCCCTCGCGATACCGTCTGCATCACACGAGACGCGACCGCTGTGACAGTGACGTAGGTGTTGGGCGCGTACTCCTCAAGAACAGTCAGTTCCACTGTGGCTGATCCGTTCTCCAATCGCACCACGCGCTCGTGGCGGATCTCACGGTCTTCCACCGTAAGCAGCACAGAAGAGACGTCTGCAGGAGCAGTGATGAGAATCCTGGCCGTCTCGCCAACCTTGTAGTCTGACTTGTCGCACACCAATGCAACCTCATTGCGCCATTGATCAGAAAGCCGTCCTGCCGCATCCGACGCCCATATGTGCGTCTCGGCCACTATTTTGTTCCCGCGTTCGTCTATCGCCTGCGCCAGCAGCACGAAACCGCCTGGCTCCGCCGTCTCTAGGTCCACGGCGACTTCGCCCGCGGTCGGGGTGTTCACCGTGCGCGCAGTCACTGGCGTGTCGGTGTATCCGTTCCTGTCGTACGTCCTCTTCATCATGACAAGTTCGAGTTCCCGGGCCACAGCCGAGCCGTCCAACGCCGCCGTCTTGACGCGAACCTGGAACAGATCGCCCGGGTTCACAAGGTAGGTGGAAGTGGATAGGTGTATGTCGAACGATCCCATGGCAACCAGGGTCGAACCACTGCCCGATGCCCGCTTGTTCGTGGCGTCGACCACGTCCACAGACAGGATGTACTTGTAGTTGTGACCATCGGCGCGAGGCGCCTGAAAAGAGATCAGCGCCCGACCCTGCGGATCGGTGACGGCCTCGCCTGACATGACGAAATCTTCGTAGTAGTGGCCATAGTCGCTGTAGTCGTCGTAGCCCGACCAACCGCCGCCATCGCTGTCGGTACCTGACGGCGCTGCACCGACAAACCCAATGCGCTGGCGGTAAACCCGGTACTCCACACGGGCGTTCGCAACCGGCGCTCCGAAGTAGTATGTCGCATCGCACGTGGCCTGTAGCGTGTCGCCTGCTACATGCCGGTCGCGGTCGAACTGGACATCCACGGACCACTCGGGCTTGCGGTACTCCGCCACGCTGAAATTCGACCAGTGCTGCTCGCCGCCGATGGTTGCAGCTATGGAATAGCCGCCCAGCGGCGGTTCGCTGCCCAGGGTGAACTCACCGTGGAAAGATCCCCAGTCGTTTGTGGCCAGTTCCTGCTTGGACAGGACATTGTCGCGGGAATCCCGGATCTCCACCTTTACGGGTTGGCCCGCGGGAATCGTGTAGCCCGAATCGCCGATGGTCCTGGCTATTCCCTTAAAGTAGACAGTATTGCCGGGCCGGTAGATAGGTCGATCCGTGTAGATGTAGACCTTCTGCTGCCGCGCGTCGAACCAATAGGACGAGTAGAGCACGGCAAACTCATCGCCCCGCCCGCCCGTGACCATGGCTGACGCCGCAGGCGTCGAAAGGCGGATGGAGAACAGACCCGAATCATCCGTAATGCCGCTGGTCACTTCGGGTTGGCTCTCTTCGCCCATCCCCATCAGCCGAACTTGCACAGGCACGCCGGGAGCGGGCTCACCGGCCGCAAGGTCCACCGCGTAGACCAGCAGTCGCCCTGTCGACTGCTTGGATATGAGGCCGATTCCGCTGATGGTGAACCACACTGTGTCCGCCTGCTTCAGCTGCTTCGACCGGGTTACAGCCACATACGCCCCCGGGGGCAGCGGATCCAGCTTGACTGACGCTTCCAGATAGCCGCCGGGACTTGGGACGCTCACCCGAACCGTGCGCACAAGCTGCCTCCCGGGCAGACGTGCGGGGTTCATGTTCCACATGGCATCTGGGCCGCCCAGAGAGAAATGGCGCGCGCCGTCAAACCGATATATGTCCAGATAGAGCTGGCTGACTCCCCTTCCCCTCACTCCCAGCTCAGCCTGTTCCCCCGGAAGGTATGTCCGGGACGTGGCGAATATCCACGCATAGGCTTGCCGGGCAGCAAGCGCAGGCGTCACCGCCAGCAAGCAAGCGGCGGCCAACAGAATGCCCACGATGCACAGAATGCGGACCAGCGCCAGGCGATTACGTGTGACCATGTGAACTACCCCCTACTGCCCGAGGCCGCCGCGCAAGTTGAGCGAGCCTCCGAATTTGGCCGTCTGGAACCTGTACATCTCATACGGCATCCTCGCGTCTATCCCTGCTTCTGAAAGCGCCCAGCTCACTTGTTTTGCATGGGTGAGCGCTTCTCCCGGAAGTATTACGCCTGACCTTTCCCCCGCTCGCACGAATACGCCGTAGGACCGGGGATCCCAGGACACGCCCGGCGGCACCCGTTCCAGACGGCCCACGACCGATACCGCATAGACGCATTTGGCCAGTTCCCACGGCTCTATGGGAGAACGCCTCAAGTCGCGAGCCGCCGCGGCCGCGGCGAAGTGGGCTATCTCCTGGGCCAGACTGGGAAGATGCGGCCATATTGATCCGACGCAGGCGCGCACAGCGTTGTTCCGGATGACGGTTATGAAAACTCCGGCAGAGCGCCGGCTGAGAATGCTGGAGACGGCATCGGGTGCGCCCGATGCGCTGATGACGTCCTCCACTGCCGGCAAGGGTTCGCCCCTGACCGAGCAATCAGTGAAGCGTTGGGCGAGGGCCAGGATGACACGTTCCATGTGGTCGCGGTCGGCATCGCCTAGTTCGGCCAGTACATCACTATGAACATCGGCGACGAGCTCTCTCGAGTGATCCTGAGCTCCCTGAGCTTGACTCCGGCTTCGACTCTGACTACTGCTACGGCTCTGCTCGCCCGCGGATTGCAGCGGAGCTACGCTCGCCTGCCGATGCGCCCGAGCGACGAGCGCAATCGCAGCTGCGATCACCATCACAACGATCAAGAGAATGACCACTGCCGACCCGGTATTCCGCAATGACGACCCAACCCCCGATTCCCGCTATCATGCTTCTACATTCTACAGGGCCGTTGGGGAATCCTACACAGCCGAGAAGGCGATTGACAGGCGTTCACTCCATACACTGTCCCTTTGGCCCATTTGCTGCCTGAGAAGCGCTCTCACATCCATTCAGCCTTAAGAGGGGCGCCGGATGGCCCTCCGGATCGTCCACATGCACGCTCTCAGGATCGACGTGAATCAGCACATCACGGACACTGGGGCACTCGGCCCGTATGGCCCTCTCCACTTGCATCGCTATCTCATGTCCCATCACTACCGAAATGGAAGGGTCCACTCCTATGCGCAGATCCACACATGAATCGCCGCCGTACCTGCGCGTGGCGATTGAGTGAACATCGCACACTCCTTCGACGCCCAAGGTCGCCGCCCGCACCGAATTCGCGATCTCCGGATCCGTCTGCGCGTCCATGAGCTCATCGGATGAAGCCCGGATAATCTTCAGCCCCATCCAGATGATCATCACGGCCACTATGAAACCGGCAATCGGATCCAGGACCGGCAGACCGAGTCGCCCTCCGAGTATTCCTGCGAACGTGCCCACAGAGGACAACGCGTCTGACCTGTGGTGCAAGGCCTCGGCCATGAGAGCGCTGCTCCTGATCCGCCTGGCCGTAGTCGCTGCAGCCTGGTACATGGCCTCCTTGACTACAATAGAGGCCACTGCAGCTATCAACGCAATGAGCCCGGGCCGTACGAAATCGCGCGCGATGATGCTACGCACGGCCTCGATGGCTATGCCTGCGCCAGCCACGATCAGAACGGCGCCTACCAGCTTCGCCGCCACCGGCTCAGCCTTTCCATGGCCGTATGGATGATCCTCATCCGCTGGTCGCTTCGAGATTCTGAAACTCACAATGACTCCGAGCGTCGCTAGCATGTCCGAAGCCGAATGGGCGGCATCGGCCACCATGGCAGCGCTATGGCCGATGATGCCTGCGGTCAGCTTGAACGCGACCAGCGCAAGATTGGCCGCCATGCCGCGCCATGACACCGATTCCCCCTCCCTGAACCTGTCATCACGGGCGTCCCCGCCAGACATGTGTACATCCCCCCGAAATCCAGTGTGTGAAATAGCGAAACGGCACCCGCGGGACCTGTGGATGGATCGCAGTCCCGCGAGCGCCGTACGTATCGGACACCCGCTGCCCCTTTGGGCCCAGCGCCTCACCAGGATACGGTGCAGGCGCCTGCTCTGAGCAGATCTCATCATGCGCGATGGGAGTGCTCGGTACCGGGGTTTCGTTCACGATTTATGCTATCCCATCGCACCCAGTGCGTCAAGATACCCCACGCACGCGGGGATTCGCTTTGCGCTTGGGCCCGGGTGCGGGTAGCCTGATTACCCTGGGCGAGATGACTCAGGCCAAACGTCCAGGAATGGATTCAACAGGCCTTGGGTAGATTATTCGAAGATTGTCGCCAACACCCGATGTCAATGCAGATCTCGGCCTGTGCCGGAAAGGCGAGGATGCTCGTGTCGCACCAGCCAGACGTGGAAAACCGAATTAGGCTCTCCAATCGCATCGCAGTCGCAGCCTTGGTTCTCATATGCGCATGCATGTGGTCTACTCTCTGTCCGGCCGCGGGAATCGCCGCGACAGCCGCCTTGCCGCAGCCCTCTGAAGGCCGCGCGCCGTACCTCGTCATTCACCTGGATGCAGTATCATCCAAAGCATTCTTTGAGCTTTACGACTCAGGCCGGCTGCCCAATATCGAAGCAGCTTTCAAGGGCGGCAAAATCGTCCGTCGCGCTGTATCCCCGTTCGTCCCAGGAACGGAGATGCTCTACCCCAGGCTGGTGAATGGAGGCGAGGTGTCTGATTCCTACCCGGTCGCATGTGAGTACGTCAACCCGAATACTGGTCTGTATGCGAGTCATGTACAGACTGTAGTAGACCTGTTCTCGAACATGCCTCGATATGTACTGACTCAGCCGGTTCACGCTCTGCCCGGACTGGAATGGCTATCTGGATGGAGCTTGCTCAACGTGCCGAGGCTCTTGCGCGACTACAACGTGGTCCAGTTCTTCTGGTTCGCCACCGACCTACGGGGACACGTGTTCGGGAAGCAATCACAGCAGGCGAGCGTGATGCAGCTCGACTCGTACATCGGAAATCTAATGCTCCAAATGGGGGGAGAGCAGTTCAACCTGGTCCTTTACTCCGATCACGGCATGTCGTACTTCGATCGCATGGTGAATCCCGAGAAGGCCATGGCCGAGGCAGCAGCGGGCGAAGCGCAGTTCTGCTACTACCCCAACCTCTACCTGCGCGATCCCGCGCACGCCAAACGCATCGCAACCAAGCTAGCTGATAGCGATGAGATCGACTTCGCCTTCTATCGATCGGGTCCGGAGTTGGTAGTTGGAGTCCACACGGGAGGCAACGTCCTGTTCTCTCTGGGTCCAGCCGGCATCGCCTACGAATTCGAAGGCAGCGATCCCTTCGGCTACTCGGACCTGGGCTACACAGGCGAACCCCTGTCCGACCAGTCATGGCTGGACCTCACCGCCGCATCCCGCTACCCAGCGGTTCCCGTTCAGGTATTCCGCTATATGGAAAGCCCCATGTCCGGCGATGTAGTAGCCGTAATCGACCCGCCCAAAGGCTTGCTCACAAAGGTCTGCCGCGCAGGCTGTCACACCGGGCTGACCGACAGTGACGTCAAGGTGCCTGTTCTACTCGTCGGCCCCGACATTGACGGAAGGGCTATAGATGACCAATTCTGGCTGCATACTCTCTACCGCGAGATCCTCCAGATCGACCCGCACGGACCCGGTTCTGCAGTACGCGAGCCGCACTACCTGAAGGCCTCGCCCCAGAGCCTCAGTCTAGCCATCTCGCCCGCTCGTCAGCTCTACGTGCAGGCGAACGTCGATCACGGCGGCTGGGACGTCCTGGGCGAAGTCAGCATCGCGCGGACGTTCAACACCCGCGCATGGGTCGGCGCAGGAATCGCATCACGCCAAGGAATCGCATCACGCCAAGAACTTAGCCCTGCTCACACCGGAGCTACAGGCTGCGACTGGGGTCTGCGAGCCGCGCTATCGGCGCGGGTGGAAGTGTTCCTCGGTCCCCTGGTGCTTGACTGGCAGAAGACCGTCGTTTCCTCAGGTCAATCCTCGCGGGTATCGATTCGTTACGAGTTCAAAGGCGGTAGCCTGGTCGAATGGGTCCATCCATCCCAATTGCGAGTGGGCCTAATGTGGTGACCGCTCCCCATAGGTACAGCATCAACCTGTCGGCGATGCGCGCGTAGTCGGTCTGTTGAGCTTACCCCCGCCTTCCTGCTTCCCGAAATCG
>DHON01000039.1:0-8093 GCA_002409965.1 Firmicutes bacterium UBA5389 | reverse complement strand
GGCCACTCCATAGACGTAATCCAGCCGTTGAGCAGGCTGCGTATGGCACAACCTGGGATGCTCACTTTCTGATGGAAGTTTCGCGGATAACGTCCAAAACTCGCCCGTACCTTTTGTCAAATATCGCGCACCCCAGTTCTTGCCACACGCTCGGGCATGCAGCCAACGCTCTCGCCGCTCGTCCCACGGGCTGGTCAGGGCCGCGATGTGCCAACCGCGAATACCGCCTGCTCAAATAGGAAGATTACTAACAGTACGGCGCACAAGTCTGTCTCTCCGATATAACTTTCTTATATCGCCATCATCCAGTGCCTTGACATGTGCGGGGCACCTGGCCTATACTGACCATAGGAACCCATTTGACCCGAGGTGACTAGAGTTGAGGCTACACGGCCCCGATGAACCAGTGTACACAATAGGCGTGGCTGCTCGTCTGCTTGGAGTAAGCCCTCAGACGCTCAGAGTAATGGAACGCGAGGGGTTGCTGTCCCCCGCGCGCACTGACGCGAACATCAGGCTCTACTCCGAAAACGACCTGCTGCTGCTGCAACGTATCTGCTTTCTGGTTCGGGAAGAGGGCGTCAACTTTGCGGGGGTAAAGCTCATCCTCGAGATGGAGACGAGTGGAGGGCATACCACAGTCAGGTTCACCGAGGTAGTTCGCCGACAGCAGGCCAGGCTGCACCGGAATGATCCTGACGACGATGGCGACCACTCCTGAATCGGGTTTCCAGTTCATCCACCCAGCACAGGCTGGTCAAGGGAAGGAGAGAGTTCTGTATGGGCAAAGTTGTTGGCATCGACCTCGGCACTACCAACTCAGTTATCGCAGTCATGGAGGCCGGCAACCCGGAGGTCATAGTCAACGCCGAAGGTTCCAGGCTCACCCCGTCAGTCGTGGGTTTCACGAAGTCGGGCGAGCGCCTGGTGGGACAGCTCGCGCGGCGTCAGGCCGTGCTCAACGCCGAGAACACAGTCTACTCAATAAAGCGGTTCATGGGTCGCCGGTATGACGAAGTCGAAACGGAGCGCGGACGAGTGCCCTACAGAGTCAAGTCCGGCGACAACTACGGCGTCAGAATGGACGTCCCGGCGACCGGGCGCGACTACTCGCCAGAGGAGATCTCCGCCATGGTCCTCCAGAAGATGAAGGCCGATGCCGAGAAGTTCCTGGGCGAAACTATCACGAAAGCAGTGCTCACAGTGCCTGCATATTTCAACGACTCCCAGAGGCAGGCTACAAAGGACGCTGGCCGAATCGCAGGGCTCGAGGTGCTCCGCATCATCAATGAGCCGACAGCTGCCGCCCTGGCCTACGGGCTTGACAAGAAGAGCAACGAGACGATCCTCGTGTGGGACCTCGGCGGAGGAACGTTCGACGTGTCCGTCCTGGAAGTGGGCGACGGCGTGTTCGAGGTGAAGTCCACCGCAGGCGACACACACCTAGGCGGCGACGACTACGACCAGCGGATCGTGGAGTACATCGCCGACCAGTTCATGCGGGAACAGGGCATCGACCTGAGGCGCGACCGCCAGGCGCTGCAGCGGCTGATCGAGGCGTCCGAGAAGGCCAAGATCGAGCTGTCGTCGGTGGTTGAAACCAACATCAGCCTGCCGTTCATCACGGCGGACCAGTCTGGGCCCAAGCACCTGGAGGCGAAGATAACCCGGGCCAAGTTCGAAGAACTGACCGACGATCTCACCCAGAGGTGCACCGTCCCCTTCAAGCAGGCCATAAGCGATGCCAAGCTCTCTTTGGGCCAGATAGACGAGATAATCCTGGTGGGCGGCGCCACGCGCATGCCGGTCATCCAGGAGCTGGTCAAGAAGCTCACCGGCAAGGAGCCGCACCGAGGAGTGAACCCGGATGAAGTAGTCGCTGTAGGCGCCGCGATCCAGGCGGGCGTTCTGGCCGGCGAAGTCAAGGACGTAGTGTTGCTGGACGTCACTCCGCTTTCACTCGGCATCGAGACTCTGGGCGGTGTGGCAACCAAACTGATCGACAGGAACACGACCATCCCGACGCGCAAGAGCCAGGTATTTACCACCGCCGAAGACGGCCAGACGTCAGTGGAGATCCACGTGCTCCAGGGCGAGCGCGATTTCGCGCGCGACAACAGAACGCTCGGGCGGTTCATGCTGCAGGGCATCCCGCCGGCGCCCCGCGGAATCCCGCAAGTGGAGGTATCGTTCGACATCGATGCCAACGGGATAGTCAACGTTGCAGCCAAAGACCTGGGAACCGGCAAGGAGCAGCGGATCACCATCACTGCCTCCACCCAGCTTTCAAAGGATGAAGTCGACAAACTGGTCCACGAGGCTGAGCGGACATCGGCTGAAGACAAGAAACGCCGCGAAGAGGTTGAGCTCAAGAACACCGCCGACTCAATGGTGTATTCGACTGAGAAGACCCTCCGCGAGATGGGCGACAAGATACCGGCCGATACCAAGTCCAAAATCGAATCCGAACTTGAACGGCTGAAGAAGGCCATCGCCGACAACGACATGGAGTCGATCAAACGCTTCATGGAAGATGTGAGGCAGGCATCGTACAAGATGTCAGAGGAGCTATACAAACAGGCTCAGGCCAGCGGTGCCGCAGGCGGCGAAGCCGGAGCTGGCGCCGGAGACGAAGCCGGCCAGCGGCCTGGACACGAAGGCGGGCCGGGCCCGGATGACGATGTGATCGATGCCGACTTCAGACCTATGGACGACAAATGAAAGGAGGTGCGCGCAGATGACGCTTATGAACTGGGATCCCTGGCGTGATATCGCCGACATGAGAACTACGTTCAACAGGCTGTTCGGTGAGGTCGTACCTGGAACCGCGGTAGCCGGCCAAGCTATGCCGGGCGCCTGGATGATGCCTGTGGACGTCGCCGAGACCGCCGACGAGTTCGTAGTCAAGGCTGAGTTGCCTGGCATGAAGCCGGAAGAGATCGAGATCACCGTGGCCGACAATCAGGTTACCCTGAGAGGGCAGCGTGCCGAGGCGCGTGAAGATAAGGGCGCAAACTATATACGTACCGAAAGGCGCTTCGGCTCCTTCCACCGAAGTTTCGCGCTGTCGACGCCGGTGGACGATGCACGCGTGACCGCCACGTACAAGGACGGGATCCTCGAGGTGCACCTGCCCAAATCGGAGACGGTAAAGCCCCGGCAGATCCGCATCCAGTCGGAGTAGGACACGCTTTGCGACGACTTGCTCAGATCAGCGGTGGGGCGGCCGGGAGGGACCAACCTGCCCTTCCCGGCCGCCCCTCGCAGGGCGAGTCCACGGCATACCATAGATGACATGATCGGTGGTGCAACTAGCCTATGACAGCAAAATCGCACGATGAATGCGCTGAGCAGAAGCGCACACAAGCAGAGAGCGAACCGCAGGAGAGATGCCCAACCCCGGGCCAGGAAGACGGGCGAGCCGCCCAGGCGGCGGAGGCCGAAGCCAAAGCCGCCGAGAACTGGGACCTCTATCTGCGCGCGCGCGCCGATCTGGAAAACTACCAGCGCCGCGTGGCGCGGGACCTTGCATTCAATATAAGGTGCGGCAAGCGCGACCTAATCCTTCGAATTCTGGAAGTCGTGGACGACATGGAGCGCGCGCTGACCGCCGATGCTGACTGTGATTCACTCCGTCACGGCGTAGACATGATCATGCGTAAGCTCCTCGACGTGTTGGCTGCCGAAGGGGTCAAACCAATCGAGGCCGTCGGCCAACCGTTCGACCCCCGGTTCCACGATGCAATTGCTGCCTGCGAGGATCCGAACGTCCAAACGGAGACTGTTGTGGAAGACTTGAGGCGCGGGTACACTTTCGAGGACGATTGTTTGAGGCCAACCATGGCCCGTGTGGCGAAGCCGTGCTGATCCCCGCGGGATAATCTGATGGTGTGCGCCCTGGAGACTGATAATGGAATTCAGAGACTACTACAAGACGCTGGGCGTGTCCAGAACCGCCGGCGACAAGGAGATAAAGTCCGCTTACCGGAAGTTGGCGCGGAAGTACCATCCGGACGTCAACCCCGGCGACAAGTCCGCCGAGGAGCGCTTCAAGGAAGTCGCCGAGGCGTACGATGTGCTATCAGACCCAGAGAAGCGTCGCAGATACGACCAGCTCGGAGCGGATTGGGAGCATCATTCCAAGGCCGGCGCGGGAGCGGGCGCCGGCGCTGGTTGGCCGCCCGGCGGATTCAGGCGCACGCAGCCAGGATACAAGCGGACCACGTTCACATTCGGCAACCTGTCGGACGCCGACTTCAGCGACTTCTTCAAGCAGTTTTTCGGCGGGTTCGACATCAACGGCGGCGCCTTCGGGCAGGGTGTCCGAACCTCTGACTTCGCCGAGCGACGCCCCGAGCGGCGCAATGTCGAACACGAAATCGAGATCGGCCTTGAAGAAGCATATCGCGGAAGCGAGCGCTCGTTTGAACTGGTGGATCCGGACGGGTCAAGGCGGAGAATCGCCGTCACGATACCGGCCGGCATCAGGAACGGAAGCAAACTGCGCATCGCCGGCGAAGGCACCGGCAGAGGCGGAGCACGAGGCGATCTCTACCTGAAAGTGAAGATCCGCCCGCACCCCCGTTTCGAATTGCGCGGCAATGATCTGCGCACCGCGGCAGAGGTTCCGGTGACCATCGCGGCTCTGGGCGGCGAGGTCGCAGTTCCCACTCTGGACGGCACGAGCGTGGCGCTGACGATCCCAGCCGAGACCCAGAACGGCCAGGTGCTCAGGCTCCGCGGCCTTGGCATGCCCGCCGTCCGCGGCGGAAGCCCCGGCGACTTGCTCGTTCAGATAAGCTTGTCAATGCCGAGAAATCTGACCGACCGCGAACGCGAACTCTTCCGGGAGCTCGCCGAGGCGCGCGGCGACAACATACATCAAGGAGGGTCGGCTACATGAGGCTCGACAAACTCACAGTCAAATCACAGGAGGCAATCGCCCGCGCGCAGAGCATTGCACGCGAGCGTCAGCATCAGGGCATAGGGCCCGCTCACATGCTCACAGCCCTGCTCGAGCAGAAGGATGGAGTGGTAGCCCCCGTCCTTGAGAAACTGGGCGTGGCGCCGGAAACCGTGGCGCGCGAGACCGCAGCAGCTCTGGACAAAACCCCGAGAGTTTACGGGCAGGAGCCCGGGCAGTATCTCACGACACCGGCGGCCAATATCCTGGAAGATGCATCGTCCGAGGCTGAGCGGCTCAAGGACGAGTATATAAGCACTGAGCACATACTCCTCGCCCTGGCCGGCAGCGACGATGACATCGGCAAGCTGCTGCGGTCGATGGGAATCAAAAAGGATGACATATACAAAGCCCTGGTAGACGTGCGCGGCACTCAGCGCGTTACGGACCAGAACCCCGAGCAGAAGTATCAGGCGCTCGAGCGGTACAGCCGCGACCTGACCGCGCTCGCCAAGCGTGGCTCGCTTGACCCGGTGATCGGCAGGGATGAGGAAATCCGCCGCGTGATCCAGGTGCTATCGCGGCGCACCAAGAACAACCCGGTCCTAATCGGCGAACCCGGCGTGGGCAAGACCGCCATCGCCGAGGGTCTGGCCCAGCGCGTGGTGGCCGGGGACGTGCCCGAAGGGCTGAAGAACAAGCGCGTATTGGCTCTGGACCTTGGATCGCTCATAGCGGGCACGAAATACCGAGGCGAGTTCGAGGATAGGTTGAAAGCCGTGCTCAAGGAGATCGAGGAGGCCGCCGGCGAGGTCATCCTGTTCATCGACGAGCTACACACCCTAGTAGGCGCAGGCGCCGCCGAGGGTGCCATGGACGCCTCCAACATGCTTAAGCCCGCACTGGCCAGGGGCGAACTGAAGGCGGTAGGCGCAACAACCATCGACGAGTACAGGAAGCACATCGAAAAGGACGCGGCGCTGGAACGCAGGTTCCAGCCGGTGCTGGTGGCCGAACCCAGTGTCGAAGACACCATCGCCATCCTGCGAGGGCTCAAGGAAAGGTACGAAGTCCACCACGGGGTTCGCATAAAGGACTCCGCCCTCGTGGCGGCGGCGGTGCTATCGCACCGCTACATCTCAGACCGATTCCTGCCCGACAAAGCCATCGACCTAATGGACGAGGCAGCGTCGCGCCTGAGGATGGAGATTGATTCCCTGCCCGCCGAGATAGATGAAGTAGACAGACGCATCATGCAGCTGCAGATAGAAAGGCATGCACTGGCCAAGGAAGACGACGATGCTTCCCGCGAAAGGCTCGCGAAGCTCGATTCGGAGCTTGCCGAGTTGCGTGAGAAGTCGGACGGCATGAAGGCTCACTGGCAGCGAGAGAAGGATACGATATCTCAGATCCGGGAGATCAAGCAGAAGATCGAAGAGGCCAAACAGGAAGAGCAGAACGCCGAGCGCGCGGGCGACCTTGGGCGCGCGGCCGAGCTCAGATACGGAGTCCAGCTCACGCTGGCTCGCGAGCTCGACGAGGCCAATGCAAAGATCGCCAAGCTTCAGACCCAGAAACGTTTCCTCAAGGAAGAGGTCGAGGAAGAAGACATTGCGGAAATCGTGGCCAAGTGGACGGGCATTCCGGTGTCGCGGCTCGTTGAGGGCGAAACACAGAAACTGCTGCGCATGGAGGACCTCCTGCGCGAGCGCGTGATCGGTCAGGACGAGGCGGTGCGAGCAGTGTCCAACGCGGTGAGGCGCGCGCGGTCGGGGCTTTCCGATCCGGCCAGGCCCATAGGCTCGTTCCTGTTCCTCGGGCCCACGGGTGTCGGCAAGACCGAGCTTGCCAAAGCGCTGGCCCAGTTCTTGTTTGACGATGAACGCGCGATGATCCGGATCGACATGTCCGAGTATCAGGAGCGGCACACCGTGGCCCGACTGATCGGGGCCCCTCCCGGATACGTGGGCTACGAAGAAGGCGGCCAGCTGACCGAGGCTGTAAGGCGCAGGCCGTACACAGTAATCCTGCTGGACGAAATCGAGAAAGCGCACCAGGAAGTCTTCAACGTGCTGCTGCAGCTGCTCGACGACGGCAGGCTCACCGATGGCCAGGGCCGAACGGTCGACTTCCGCAATACCGTGGTGATAATGACGTCCAATCTGGGAAGTCAGTACATCACGGACTACGCCGGAAGCGGCGATTCGAGCGATGGCGGCGATCATGAGCACGAGCGAATGCGCGATACCATCATGGAAGTGCTCAAGCAGTCGTTCAGGCCAGAGTTCCTGAACAGGATAGACGAGATCCTCATCTTCAACCGTCTCGGCAAGGATGAGATATCCCGAATAGTCGAGATCCAGCTGGGGTTGGTGCGCGCGCGCCTGGCGGACAAGGGTTTCTCGATAGTATGGACCCCTGCCGTGCGAGACTACCTGGCTCGCGCAGGCTACGACCCGATCTACGGCGCCAGGCCGCTCAAGCGGGCTATCCAACGGGAACTCGAAAACACCCTCGCCCTCGAGATACTCCAGGGCAGGTTCAAAGAGGGCGATGTGATACAAGTGAGCGTGGCCGAGGAAGGCGAGTCATTGGAGTTCCAGTAAGTTGTATTGTGTCTTTGGGGCCAACATAGTACTGTTGTCTTACCAACTCGCGATCGAGGTGATCGGCGCATGAACTATGCAAAGGTTAGGCTATCCAGTAAGCGCCAAATCGCGATTCCCGCCGACATTGTCAGAGAGCTGGGCCTCAAGTCAGGTCAGGATTTCATCGTTCGCTGCGACGGCGTAAGGATCGTACTCACTCCCGAGCCGGAGTCATACACGCGCAGATTCGCCAGCACGCTGCGTGGGGTATACGGCGACGCTGCCGGAATACGCGACTATCTGAGGAAGGAGCGTACTTCGTGGGACGAGTAGACGATGCTGATCACCTGACTAGATTCAGAGAGCTCCTGTCAGGATCCAGCCAGGTTATTCTGGACACGAATGCACTGATCTACTTCCTTCAGGGAACGGCCCCCTACTTCGATCTCGTTCAAGCACTGTTTGACGAGGTCGAAGGGGGCCGTCTGAGATGCGGCGTATCAGTCATGTCCGAGCTTAAGCTGCTCGTCAAGCCATTCAATCAAGGACTCGAAGCTTGACGCTCTAGGAGCCTGTGAGAGTAATATCCGAATCGTCGTACA
>DHON01000094.1 GCA_002409965.1 Firmicutes bacterium UBA5389 | reverse complement strand
GCAAAGGACGACTTTGACGAGGTCCTGTGAGACCACGCTTGCCAGGCGACTCCCATATCTCCCACATAGTATAATAGACATGAGCGAATGGGATACCTTGTCGAAGACTCCCTCGAAGGAGGCGTTGCCGTCCGATGACTGAAGGAACGGGAATGGACCTGTCGATCGTCGCAGGTCTGCGGACGTTCTCGCCCGAGCATCGCAGGTGGGTGGAGAGCGTTCTGAATCGGATACTACGGTACTATGGCGAAAACCTGCTGGGGCTCGCCATTTTTGGCTCGTTTGCCCGGGGCGAGAACCGCAAGGGTTCAGATCTTGACCTCCTGATCATATTGAAGAACGCTGGGAAAAGACGCGTCAGGATAGAAGAGTTCATCCGGGAAATAGAGATGAGGCATGATGACTTGGCCCAACAGCTCTTCAGAGAGCAGGGCCTCTCGTGCGAGCTTTCGCCGTATATCGTCACCGAGGCTGAGGCACTCCTGATGCAGCCAATCTACTACGATCTGGTGGATTACCACGTGGTCATGTGGGATCCGGAGGGGATCATCGGCCGGATCATCGGTTCCGCCTCGGCGCTTCTCAAAGAAGTGGGAGCCTGTCGTGTCAGGCGGAACAATACGTGGGAGTGGCGTACCAACCGATTCCTGGGAGGTGTCAGGTTGTGAAGAGTGATGAGCTGACTCTGGCCTACTTGGACAAAGCTTCGGTGCGGCTGGAAGCTCTCGGGTTCTACCGCGAACGAAAGGCATACTCCGACGTTGTTCGGGAAGCCCAGAGTGTAGTTGAACTGGCCCTCAAGGCTCTGCTTCGCGCTGCAGGAATCGAAGTGCCGAGGGTTCACGATGTTGGCCGAACTCTTGAGGACAACGCGGATCTGCTGCCGCCTACTATTCGCGACCACATGCCGAGAATCCGCAGTATCTCAAAGAGACTACGAAAGGAACGCGAGCTTAGCTTCTACGGTGCCGAGGATTTTGTGCCTACCGCGGAATATGAGTTGTCGGATGCAGATCAAGCCATCGAAGAGGCTGGATTTGTGCTGGAGGTTGTGCAGAGCGCATTGGGAGATGCGATCTAGCCGGAAGAACGGAGTCAGCAGAGCTCCAGCCTTAGCAGTTGCCGAGTGGCATCTCGACAGCATCGTGAAGGAGATGTCACTTTCGACGTTGGAATGGGAGGCCGGCTGGAGAACACCGCCGAATGATGCAGATAGCACTGGGCGAATGGAAGTGATCGCATGATCCGGTACTCTTAATTCCGAAGAAGTCCACGTATCCGGGCAGCGTTTCGATGGTGCTGGACTGAACCAGGTGCGAATTGGCAAGCAGCGCCCCTTCGAAAGGCTTGACATTTCGGCGTAACCACTGCTTTCCGTTCATCTCCATCGCCATGCTGCAAGGGACCTCGATCGCGGGCAATCTGCGCATGTAGACCATGTCAAAACCGATGGACGATTTCATTGCTGCATACTGCTCGCCGTCGACTGTGGCGAAATAGAGCTGCGAATCGTCGCTGTAAAAGGCGCCCTCACTATAGTAGAGGCACGTAGCTGGAACCTCCATGCCTCCGAGGACGCTTGACACCCGGAACCGATTCGCCTCCCTATCTAGGCTCACATTCGCCAGGCCTCCGCCGGTTAGGATGTAGTATCCGCAATAGGCTGCGTACTCATCTGGAATCACTTCAGGCTTCGGCGGAACAGAAACCGACAAAGCCTTCTCTTTTACCAGGCCTTTTTCCACAAGAACGGCATCCAGTATACTGAGCGCTATCTTGACTGAACGCCCTCCGGGACCGGTCTCGATCACAGCAACCGATATCCTCTCATCCGGCACTGTGTAGACCATCGAGTTGTAGTTCCCGGTTCCGCCGCTCTTGCCGAGAACCTGTATGCCCTGCTCCTGATACTCAGGAACATATGTCATGTCCCAACCCAGTCCATAGGCAAGCTCCGGATTTCTGAGCTTCCCCGCAGATGATGAAGGCTGACTCTTTCTCATCTCTCTGAGCGCTGGCTCAGACAGGATGTGTGCCCCTGCACTTGAGAAGCTGTCCGCAAAACGGGCCAGATCCACCGCGGTGGCGCTGAGCCCTCCTGATCCCAAAAAGGAGACTGCCTCGAACGGTTCCTTCTGGCCGGTCGTGGGCCTGTAGTACGCCGCGACAACTCCAGCAGCGGCGTCCCGGACAGTCCTGTCGCCCACACTCGCCCCGGTGTGGCCCAAGGCTAACGGCTCAAAGATGCGACTCGCCAGGAAATCCATGTACTTCTGTCCGCTGACACGCTCGACGATCATCTCCGCAAGCGTGAAACCGTCATTGCAGTATACGGCCGCCGCGCCGGGGTCGTGCTTCAGATATGTACGGGATAAGACCGCCAGAGTCTCGTCGTGTATAGCGGCGTTGTACTGGAATCCAAAGTTGCCTGCGGCAATCGAGCCGGGCAGGCCGGACGAATGGTTCAGAAGCATTCTGACGGTGATGTCTAGGTATCTTGGGTCCGCCATGACGAACTCCGGAAGATACCGAACGGCGGGGGCGTCGAGATCGATCTTCCCCTCGCCGACCAGCAGCATCACCGCAGTGGCTGTGTAGACCTTGCTGACAGAACCGATATTGAAGACCGTTCCGGGATCGACAGGCACGCTGTCTTCCCTGTCTGCCATGGCGAAACCTTCGGCATAGACTGCTTCTCCGCCGTCGAGTATGGCGACAGTCGCGCTTCCGGCCCGGCCTGAGTTGATGTCGTTCCATACTTCGGTTCGAGCAATTCTCCGGGCGGTTCGATACAACTGCGGTTCGGCATTCGCGCATACGAATCCCGAAAGCAGCAGAACGACTGTGACGCACATGACCGCAATAGACGTGAATCGGCTCGTCTTCATCCTAACCCCCCATTTCGACTACACATTCGCTGGCAGGAGCGCATCAGATATTCCGCCGAAAGAAAATCGCCGAACAGGAGGTGTATGAAAACGGGCGCAAACTAGAGCATTAGGGCGACATGCTACGATTCACAGAGATATGATGGGGTTTCATTCGGAGCTGGGGTCTCGGGGAGGTTTCCCATTTGCGAAGGACTGTTCAGGTTCGTAATTTCTCGGATTATTCAGACGGCAGGCCTGGAGGAGATTCGGAGAACGGATCGAATGGAGAGTACAACCGGGAACGATCTCGGGAATGCGGACAGTTTGGCCGCTGCAGGATTGAGGTAAGGGCGAGGTTCGTCCTAATGCTGGCTATACTAGTGCTGTACCCAGCGCAGCCAGTTGCGTATGCGAGCCAGCGACTCAGCGTCCCGACTGTCTACCTCTTTGTGAGTTCTGCCTGCCAGGACTGCGATCGCGCAATACGTACCTGCAGACGGGCTGAGATGCAGCTGCACAACACGCTGCAGATACGGGTCTGTAACGTACTCCGGACCGGTAACCTTGATCTCCTGCGCAGGTTCCTTTCTGCATATGGTCTTGACGAGACGAGTAGTGTATCTGTTCCGATTCTCTTCGTAGGTGATGTCGTGCTGACTAGCGATGAGCTGACTGATGAGTCAGTTGCCGAAACCTTTCGCTATGCCGTCGATTATGGCCAAATGGGGCCTTCCATGGATGTGATCATGAGTACCTCAGCCTATGAGAACGATGTGAACTCTCATAGGGTCGGGTCTCACTGAATCACGAACGCTGACGGTGGGCATGGTGTTTGCGTTAGGAGTGTTCTGTGCGTATCTAGCCACATCAGACTATTATGGGCATTGCCGCGAGTGGCCGAAGGGTGTTCTCGGCGAGGCACAGAGACTCCATGTTGAAAACCAGCCTACGCTATTGGCCTCAAGCCAGCTGCTTGGTTCTGACAAATTCGGGAAGCCGGCGGGTAGAGGCGTATCGTACAGACGGCACACCGTTAGGTAACCTGCTCGAGATACCTGAGAGTGAACCTCCACCCATAGCTGCTCTGCCGGCTGGGTTGCGCCTTTACGTAGTCCACATTGATGGCAACGTCCGGGTCTACCGGGCTTCGATGATGGATGAGGGTTGCCGGATGTGAGTGTCTGCACGATTTCCTATGTGGGAGGTACGTATTGTGATCGGACTGTTCGGTGTTATCAGGGACTATCATGCACGCGATACTACAGCGCGCGGCCTTGGTCCCGTCAGCCTCGAGATCCCAGCAGGGCAGGCAGTGGCTGTAGTAGGTGCGTCAGGCGCCGGCAAGAGCACTCTGCTATCAACGATCGGGCTATTGGATAGCCCGACCAGCGGCGTGTACAGGCTGGACGGAATCGATGTGAGCGGCTTGTCGGAGAAGCGCCGTTCTGTGATTCGTCGTGATCGCATGGGTTTTGTGTTCCAGCGCTACAACCTCCTCGATGAACTGACGGTCAGCCAGAACGTCGAGCTACCTTTGATATATCAGGGCTGTTCCAGCAGTCGTCGGCGCGAAGCAGCACGGCTCGCCCTTGACAAGGTGGGCCTTTCAGGCAAGGGTCGGTTGAGGGCGTGGCAGCTGTCGGGAGGAGAGCAGCAGCGTGTGGCCATAGCCAGGGCGGTGGTCGGCAAACCCCAGATCATGTTGTGCGATGAGCCTACCGGGAATCTGGATTCGAGTACGGGTCAATTGATAATCAAGCTGCTTCTGGATATCCACGGAGAATCCCCCAACCGTATCCTGGTAGTGGTGACTCACAATGTGGGCGTAGCCAGGCAGCTTGATCGGGTGCTGGTCATGCGAGATGGCCTAGTAATGCAGGATGGGATTCCTCAGGAGGTGCTGGCTCAGTGAATCCTGGGATAGCGATCGACATATGGGCGGGGTTTCGAGGCCAGCTTCGACGCGACTTCTGGGGAGTAGCCCTTCTGTGGCTTGGGCTGAGCGTGGCTACAGCTGCCCTCACCTTCGGCTTCAGCATGGCTGAATCCTCCTACAAGTGCATTGTCGGTCTACTCCCCGGCGATCTTGATAGGCTGTACTGCGTGACCGCGTTTGAGCGGCCCGGCACACTGGCCCTTGAGGCAATGGGGCCGGCGCCGGGATGCTTGTCGCCTGCGCCTGGGGATGGAGAGTACTTCGCATTGTCGATGCTATCGGACATGGTAGACCGTAAGGAGATGGATGGTTTCTTCTTCGTGGCTAGAGGGAAGACTGTCGAAGTCATGCTCGACGGCGCTGATAGTGGGCGCGAGCTCAACGCCGAATTGGTCGTGTACCACGGATATGCCCCGGTCTACGCGGGCGACACTGCTCAGGTGCTGGCTAAGGTAAGCGAAAAGGGCGGAGTCGCCGTCAACTGGGCCCTCTCCTGCCATGGAGGAGGAGTTGGTACAGATGATATGGTTCGGGTCTCGCCCGGCAGCACATTCTCCATCATGGCGATGGTCGGTTCCCGTACCGGCTATGATCCAAGGCCTCGTGTGATGATCCCTGCAAGGGCATTTCCGTATGAGACGGGCGCCTCAGAGGTGACCGTGTACATCTCCGGAGGAGCCTCTGTCCACAGATTGACGGCTAGCCTGTCAGAGGCTGCAGCAAAGGTGAGCAACAGCGTATCGGTTCAGGCAGCGAGAGGCGAAGATGCTTATGGGCGGCAAATCAAGCAGGCACGTACTAGTTCACTGATTACCGCAGGCGTTGCAGCGGTCATCGCCGCAGTCGCGTATGCCAATGCAGGCATCTTCACCACGTTGTGGGTGAGCGAGAGACTGCGCGGACTCGCCCTCAGGCGGGCCGTCGGGGCAACCCCCGGCACGATAGCCATTTACGTGATGTCCGACTTAACGATCATAGCACTGTCGTCTCTTGTTGCAGGCTATGTTGCCGTGTGGGCAATATGGGCACTGTGGTTTCGTACGAACGGGGTTCCGATGGTTACATGGATAGGGCTGGTCGGGACGAGCTTAGTCATGTTGCTGGGAACGGTGATTCTGGGGGCAGTTCAGTGCCGCTTGGCCAACAAGACTGAGCCTGCGCTTCTTCTGAGGAGGACGGTATGATGTTCAGGCGTGAGAGTATTGGCGCAGTGATGGCCCCTGTCGTCTCGGCAGTTCAGATGGTCGTAGCCCGAAGGTCGAAGGCAGCGCTCATGGCGTTCCAGTTCGTAGCTGGCTTTTGCTCTCTGGTGATATTATCGGTGCTTCTTGTCAAATCCATGGAGGTGGCTCGGTCGGTCAACCTCACCTTCACTTCTCCCAATGTGCTGGCGCTATTCGACCTTCGTGTTCGCTCAGGTATCCCTGTCGAGGCCATAACACCCCATGACCTTGCTGAGATTGAGGCTATTCCCGGAGTTCGCCGAGCAGCGGTGATGTGGAACAGGCAGGCATATGTATGCTCAGACGGGTTTTCTGAAATGCCCATTGACGTATACTTGATCAACGATGCATTTGAGGATCTTGTGGGGGCTCGGATTACGAAGCTGTTTGCGCCTGAGGCGCCTGAACGAATAGCAGGCGCTGGGTCAGGGGTGAAGCTACAGAATCAGGCGTGGGCTTTTCTCACAAAGGCCGGCGCCGCGCAGCTAGCAAAGCTCGTCGGGCAAGGCGCGGGCACGGTGAGATTGAGGCTCTGTAGGCATGAGTTTTCGATACGTTTTGCCGGCACGGTGGCTGATCCGCCCGCGGGGTGGCCGGAGTATGGGCCGGATCTCCGAGAATTCGTGCGCGCAAAGCCCGCGATTGTGATGGATGTTGCCGCTTCAGGGCTCATGGACGACCCTGAGACGAACGATCCGAAGCTGCTCAGCAATTTCACCAATTCCGTGTGGTTGATCCTGCATAATGGCGTGGACGCGAAGAAAGTGGGCGGCTCTGTTCGCGAATGGCACATGAGTAACAATCCCGACTCTCCCGTAACCATAGGTTACAATGTGTTGAAAAACGAGATTGAGCAGGTTCCAGTCATTGGCGATTCAGTAGCCAACGGTGTTGCAGCGGTGTCAATTCTTCTCTTGACACTCTCAGGTCTTGGCTTCGCCGGACACACGATGTTCAGCGTAAACTCCCGCCGTTCGGAATGGGCGCTTCGCATGGCGGCAGGAGCTACCAGGCGTCAACTAATGGCGCAGGTTGTCGTCGAAACACTCCTGGTTCTGGTGATAGCCGCGGCAGTGAGCGTCGGGTTGGTAAGCGGGTTCGTGCCCAGTATCACCAAGAGCGGAGGATGGTGGCAAGATACCGGATGGTTTGGGTGGACCGCCGCAGTTCTGGCGGTCGCTTCGATAGTACTGTGTGCTGTCGCGGCGGCCAACCCGGTAAGGCGTGTCGCCAGGATGGAGTGTTCGTCGATTCTCAAAGAAGACCTGTAGGGCACGGTGGTCGCTCTTTGATCGAGGTCCGATGGGCGAGCGTTGGCCTGGAAGGTAGTACGATCGCAATACGCCAGAATTCGCTCTGGGCAAATCATCAGTACATCGTCAAGCAGCCAAAGGCTGCAGACAGCGCGCGCTCAATGAAGCTGCCTGGGTCGATAGTCGATGTCGCACCTGGCAGTAATCGAACCTGCGGTCCAAGTCATCCAGGGCAACGACCTCGGCTGCTCACATTCCGCATGTAACATGTGGCAAGCACGCATTCTGGAGATGACCAGCTAGCGACTTGTGTGCTCTTTCCGGGTAATGCGGATCCCGGAGGTGCATGATGCTGTACATGGAGACTATCTTGGAGGCCCTTCCCAAGTTTCGGCACGCCGATGCTCGTGCTAATTCCTTGTTATCAATTTACGGGAACTAATGTCGTATCGTCAGTAACGAAATCCAGAGAGACTTTTGCTATCAACTCGGCTCACATGGCTTGCCATCGCCGACATACAGCCGGTTTGTGAAGGTTTTCGAGCAGATTCCTAGGCATCGATGCCGATGCGGCTCTCGCGGCCGTGGTACTCGGCATCGATGTCATCGTCGGGGGTCATTCCCACACAGCGCTGGCACAGCCGAAGGTTATCGGCGAAACCCTCATTGTTCAGGCCGGCGAGTGGGCCGAGTACGTGGGTGTACTCGATGTGTCGGTGGCAGGCGGCAAGCTCGCCTCCTTCCGCGGCGAACTGGTCAAGATGACGGCAGAGATGCCAGGACCAGCTCCTGACGATCCGATCGCTGTGATGACTGCGTCCTACAAGGCCGCCCGTGTGCACACGCGCTCGACGAACCTGACCAACCTCATCACCGATGCTGTACGCGAGTTTTCCGGCGCAGACGTGGTGATGATCAATGACTTCATGGCTGCGGGCGATATGCAATAGTGTATAATGCTTGTGTAGCACTGTGTAGCTTGCTATGGGAGTATCGCGTGTTGAGGGTGTAGCGTTGTGAAAACAGTAAGGCAGTATTTCAGTATCACTCTGGGCATCATTGTGCTGGCTCTCGGACTGTATTTGTTCTTGATGGCCCATGACATAGCGGCAGGCGGAGCCACGGGAATCGCCATGCTCGTTCATCATTTCGTGCCGCAGATTCCAGTGGGCTTGCTAATGGCGGCGCTCAACGCGGCGTTGTTTGCTCTCGCCTTCACAGTCCTCGGCGCCGGCTTTGGACTGAAGACAATCTATGCCACTTTGGGGCTGTCGGGAGTGATATGGCTTCTGGAAAGGCTTCTGCCCATTGATGCCCCACTGACCTCGGACTTGCTGCTGTCTTCGTTGGTGGGCACGGCTGTGTCGGGCCTTGGAATGGCAATGATCTTCAACCAAGGGGCGTCCAGCGGGGGAACGGACATCATCGCCAAGATTCTGAACAAGTATACGCATCTTGACATAGGAAAAGGGCTGCTCATGACGGACGCTGCCATTGCTGTTGCAGCGGCGGTAGTCTTCGGGCCAGAGAAGGGACTTTATGCCCTGCTTGCGGTGGTCTTCAACGGCTTCATAATCGACTACGCCATCCAGGGCTTCAATGTCTCCATGCAGGTCATGGTGATGACGGCCAAGCCGGAGGCCATCGCCGAGTTTGTCATGAGTGACCTGGGCCGCGGCGTGACATTCTTGCACGCGCAGAGCGGCTACTACCGCCGACAGGTCAGAGTGGTCTACACAGTGGTCAGCCGAAGGGAGTTCGTCAGTCTCAAAGACTTCATCAAGGAGACCGACCCCAAAGCATTCATCAGCGTCAGCCAGTCCCATGAAGTCCTGGGCGAGGGATTCAAGGGGATAGACTCGGACTGAGCGCGCCAGCGCCCCGCATGCCCAGCGCGCCGTGCTTGGCCCGGGGGATTGAGGTAGCCCAGTTTTTTCACGACCATGATCACTATACTGATGCAATTGCCCTACGTATCCATCAGGCGTTGGAGAAGTACCTGAAAGGTTTCCTTCTCAAGAATGGGTGGACACTGCAAAAGACCCACGATCTCATTAACCTCGCATCGCAGGCAGGAAACTTCGGCCTAGACCTGCGGGATGATTGCGAAGACGCTCTTGACAGGATAAGCGAGTGCTATAGGTCTCGTGGGCCCGACTCGATTGAGCGGCGCCGGCTACCTGCGATGCTCCGAAGCCCGATGTACAGTCAGTACGGGCTCTGCGCGCGTGGAGGGAAGCTGATGAGAACTGAGCAAGAGATGATGGACCTGATCCTCGGCGTCGCGGCACGTGATGAGCGTGTGCGCGCACTTCGGCTGCGAGTATCCAAGCGATGACGATCGGCGCGTGAGTGAGCATCTCGAGCGGGTGATGCTGTGCAGATGGCATTGAGCCCATTGAGTCCATAGAGGTGATCGAATGATCAGATACACGGACAATCTCGACGGGATTCGGGGGGACATGCTCCACGGTTTCTTCGAGGGTTGGCGATGCGCGCCTATCGTGGGCAAGGCATCGGGACCGAGTTGGTCAGGCGCCTACTTCACAAACTGAGCGGGCTTCACATGGTGGATGTGATGTGTGACCCGGATGTGCAGCCTTTCTACGCGCGTCTGGGAATGCTGGCATCCACTGGGATGATGATAAGGAGAACCTGAGGCTCTCAGCGACCTGCGGGTTTCCCGGCAGGCCCAGCAGAGCCCTCAGTCGAGGAACCTATCCAGGGCTCTGCTCAGTGCGCGGGCGGTTTTCTCACGGTGCTCCAGCTCTTCCAGCGCGATCTGCAGTGCTTCGGGGTCTTTGATCCAGCCTTTGGCGTCCTCACAGTTCTTGTGGAAGTTGTCGGCCAGTCGATTCAGGCTGGTCTTGAGCCAGGGCAGTCTCGACTGGAGCCTCTCTTTGTTCGATGCGCCGGTGGAGTGAAACGCGGCAAGCTCGGTCGACAGGTCTTCAGCAGTCCTCAGCCAGTCATCCACAGTCAACCCGGCCCGCTGCTGGAATGTGCGGGCAACCCACGCCCGCTGGAACACGCCGAGTTCGGCGGTTTCGCGTTTGACTACCGTCATGATCTCCAGTAATCCCTTGCTGAGCTGCAGCGCATCGGCGGCCGGCGCGTTGGCTGTCGTCACCGGAACCGGTGTAGAAGGCGATTGCCGATTGGCAGTGCCCGCGGCGCAGTCTTCTGCAGGCATCAAGCCGTCATAGCCTGCGTTGGCGCCGAGGTGGGTGAACTCGTGCGGCGTGAGGCCCATCCATCGGGGCATTTCGTCGAGGCTCTCCCGGAAGCCCGGGGTATCTACCATCCCAGGGGCAAAGATGAACACCGACACTCCGGAGTCTTCGCCCAGCTCCGTGGCGAGCGAGAAGGCCAGCGACCTCAGGGCGGTCTTGGAGGCGAAGTAAGGCGCGGCGTAACCCATCCCCTCGGCGGAGGTGATCATGACCACAGTACCTTCTCTGCGCTCCAGCATTCCTGGGAGGAAGGTCTTGACGCCCATTACTGCACCACGCAGGTTCACGCGATGGGTTCGGTCCCAGGCTTCCAGGGGCAGTTCCAGGATGGAGCCGAACGCAGTGACCAGGGCGTTGTTGACTAGGATGTCCACCCTTTCGTATGCGGCTTCGACTCGTTCTTTGAGACTGGCGACGCTTCGCTCGCTGGCCACGTCGGTCTGGACGAACAGGGCTTCGCCTCCCTCGTCCCGGATCAGCTGTTCAGTGGCCGCGCCGGTGGCTCGGTCAATCTCGGCAATGACGACTTTCGCGCCCAGCCAGGCCAGGGCACGAGCCAGTTCGTGCCCGATTCCGCTGCCGGCCCCTGTCACCACTGCCACCTTGCCTGCCAAGCTTCGTTGGTTCAAGTCCATTCGCTCCAGAAAGTCGATTCGCATTACAGCTTCTCCTATCGATTGTTCCAGCGTTCACCAGCCCATGTCCTGCTCGAAGCTACACAGGAACGTGAGCACGCCGAACTCCGTCATGGACGCCATGGCCTCCGACGGCGTTTTCGTCCGACACAACGGCGATGTAGACAGGAAGTCGGCGAACACGCCCGGGTCGAAATCGGCCCCTACATCCGATGAGCTAGGCTCTTGGCTGGTATATGAGCACAAACGGATCTCCAGGTTCGCCGATGAAACCTACGTAGCTTCCTTCCTCTAGGAAGAGCGCCTTCTGGACTTCCATCAGGCTATCGTAAGTGAGCTCGCCTGCGGGCGAGAACACCAGCATCCTGCCGCGGGTCGGGATGTCGGTCTTGAATGTCCCTTCCGTTTGGGCCTTGCGCCACTCGTTGTAACTGGGACGAATCGGCCGTTGTAGCATGCTGAGGTCTTCAGGGCGTTCGCTTCGGTGTCGAACTCGACCTTCACAATCCCACCGGAGGTTCCGTAATAGCCCTCATACTTCAGCAGCTCGGCGGGGATTGCCGCGCTTTGAGGCGGGAATTCTACCCATCGCTGATCCGGGCTGAGTATACCCTTGCCCTCCATCAGTGCCTGCATTATGTGCGTGGATATGATGTCCGGCGGGAGCGCCGCAGTGTCACTCGCGATGAGATGGCTTTGGCTTTCGGCGGACCGGCCGGTGGACAGCGGCCCGACGCCCGCCTTCTCGTATCGTTGGGCGTCGAAGGGGGGCAGGAATTCCTCGAATTTCATAGAACTGCTGCAGCATTGAGCGCAAGCTGGATTGCAGCCCAATTGAGGGCGATTCCGGGCCACTCTGGCGGATCTCGAAGCTGACGGGCTCACCGGCGCCAGGCGAGCCAGGGGCACGATGTGAACCTTAAGTTGCTGTACTGCTTGGGGGTGCACTTGGTGAAGAGGGCATTCGGTCTAGTGCTAATCGCGCTATGTATCCTGACTACTGGATGCGGCCTGACGGTGGGAACGTCATATACAGTCTCGGGGCGGATAGTCTGCGCGGACGATGATAGCCAGGGAATCGGAAATGTCCATGTTGGCTTCAGCGGAAGTCGCAGCGTCGAAATCACCGAGACTCGCGATGACGGAACGTGGACCGTGAGTGGCCTTAGGGGATCTGTGACTATTGCCCCCGCAAGTGCTGACTGGGTTTTCGAGCCCGGATACCGGCAGGTAAGCGGCGCAGAGCAAGACGTTAGCTTCACCGGAATCCGCAGCGCTGCCAATAGCCTGGGGTTTCAGCAGGTCGTTGCCGGCAAGAACTACGCTCTGTTTCCTAGGGCTGACGGCACAGTGTATTTCTGGGGATCTAGCGGGTCCGTCTACACCTATGGAGCTGCGATGCGGGTGTCGGGCATTGAAGACATCGTAGCCATCGCAGCCGGCGCGTACCATAGTCTGGCGCTGAAGGCTGACGGCACCGTGTGGGCATGGGGAGCCAATGACCGCGGCCAACTGGGGAATGGGACGTATTCAGATCGCTGTGATGTGCCTGCACAAGTTGCGGGCTTAAGCGGGGTTCGGGCCATAGCTGCCGGAGAATACCATAGCTTGGCTGTGAAGAATGATGGCACTGTGTGGGGATGGGGAGACAACAGCACATATCAGATAGGACGGGACGCGCCGACCACGACACCGACGCCTGTCATGAAGGTTGGAATGGGCAGCGTTGCGTCTGTTGCCGCCAGTGGATATCGCAGCTTGGCGCTGAAAGCTGATGGCACTGTATGCCAATGGGGGTTTTGGCGGATAGCACTGCCCTGGGGTGACTCAACATACTGGTTAAACCGCTACGTGGGAGACGCTGAGTCTGTCGGACTCGCCGGAGTCATCTCCATAGCGGCTGGCTCTGAACATAGCATGGCTCTGAAGAATGACAGCACTGTGTGGGCATGGGGCGTGAACAGCCATGGCCAATTGGGTAGTGGCACCGAATGGGACTATGATCCCGTAATAGTGGAAGGCCTTGACGGGGTCGTCGCCATTGCTGCCGGCGACCGCAACGGTCTGGCAGTGAAGGCCGACGGGTCTGTGTGGGCCTGGGGGGCTAACACGCAGAATTACCTGGGAACCGGGACATACTCTGCGATAATCCCACCGACGATGGTGATGGGCATCGCCGGAACCGCTGCTGTTGCCTCCGGAGAGCAAGTAATAGCAGCTGTTGACTGTTTCGGAGACCTGTGGCGTTGGGGCATGAGTTATCCCGGGGCATCGCCCGCGGTACTCTATGCGATAGGCGCGCCCCGGCGGATATCCGCATTCTAGCTGCATCGGGTCATCTGTAGGCCGTCTCGCATTCCGGCAACCTCTGCGAAATCCCCTTCGTTGACGGACACACAGCCCTCATCGACGGAGCTGTCGTACGTCCGCGAGCTATCCGAGGCAAATGCGATGACCCTACCGCCGGTCGGGATCCCTGCGTACGTCGATGATTCGATCTTCTTGATTGAATCGCCGCGCCTACATACCCGGGCAGCGCTTCGATAGCGCTGGACTGAACCAGGTGCGAATCTACGAGAAGCACACCTTCGAAAGGCCTGACATTTCGACGCAGCCACCGCTTTCCATCCATGTCCGTCTCCATGTCGCGGGGAGCCTCAATCGCGGGTAATCTGCGCATAGAGACCATGTCAAAACCGATGAATGGTTCTACTGCGTAGTGCTCGCCGCCGACTCAGACAGGATATGTCTTCCTGCACTTGAGAAGCTGTCCACAAAACGGACCAGATCCACCGCAGTGGCGCTGAGCCCGCCTGATCCCAAAAAGGAGACTGCCTCGAACGGTTCCTTCTGTCCGGTCGCGGGCCTGTAGTACGCTGCGACGACTTCAGCAGCAGCGGCCCGAACGGCCCTTTCGCCCACACTCGCTCCAGTGTGGTGCAAGCCCAATGGCTCAAAGATGCGACTCGCCAGGGAGTCTATGTACTTCTGTCCGCCGATGCGCTCCTCGACCATCTCCGCAAGGGCGAAACCATCATTGCAGGATACCGCCGTCGCGCCGGGGTCGTCGAGATCGATCTTGCCTACCTCGACCAGGAGCGTCACCGCAATGGCTACGTAGACCTTGCTAACGGAACCGATATTGAAGGCCGTTCCGGGATCGACGGGCACGCTGTTGTCCCTGCTCGCCGTTGCGAAATGTTCGTGAGGAGTCCCGAGCAGAGACCAATGATGAGAAGTTGCCAATATCGGGTAAACGGATGATGCAACTGGCCACAGCTCAATGATCCTGGATTGATCTGATACGGGGGAGGAGAACCGCTGTGGCAGACATGGTCAGGAAGCAGCTGTATGTGAGGCGTCGGCACGACGATTTCCTCAAGAAGCACTCGGCTGAACTCGGCGTGACTGAGGCTGAGATTGTGCGCGATGCCCTGGATTCATACGTTGCATACTCTGGAAGCGCCCGGCGTGATGGCAGTGCGTGGGCGGCGGAGGAGGCGTTCATTAATGAGCTGATCTCGACTGCGCAATCCCGAGTCACGGGCGGCAGAACGTGGCAGAGGAATGATCTGCATGAGAGGTAGGGTGCTGATAGATACTAACGTGCTGGTGTATGCCTATGATGTTTCCGAGCCGGAGAAACAGAGGCGCGCTCTAGACGTGCTGCGTGGCTTAGCGGAGCGTGAGACGGGCGTCGTAAGCACACAGATCATGGCAGAGATGTTCGTTGTGCTCACCCGCAAGCTGAGCAGTCCACTCAGCGCGGAACAGGCCGTCCGGTCGCTTGAGCGACACATGAGAACATGGCAGGTGGTAAGTGTCACGGATTTCATCGTGCTTGAGGCTGCGAGAGGCGTCCGAGACCATGCAATGTCGTTCTGGGATGCCCAAGTTTGGGCGACGGCAAAGCTGAATCAGATCCCAGTGGTACTCAGGGAGGACTTCGCCAGTGGCAGTGTGATCGAAGGCGTGCAGTTTGAGAATCCGTTTGGATGAGGATGAACGACGTACAGCTAACGGGAGTGACTAAAGCAGGCGTTCCTACAGCCGTCATGATGTTGATAATCTGCCTGACGCGTTGCCCGGGGCCTCGAACCTTCCGCGCTTGGCTGCCGGGCAGAGACTCAGAGTCCCACCGATCTTCCGGGTTCCAATACTCTCAGGGCGCATGCATCAGGGGCGCCATGCCTATTGACAGCGAAGCAAGTGCGAGCTATCATGCATATAGATAAACGTCAATAGCATTGAAGAACATCGATATGGGGTGCGCAAACATGAAGCTGGGCTATGCTGAGTCGTCACTGATCTTCAGGGCATTGTCGGACGAAACGCGCCTGCGGACGCTGAACATGCTCTCCTCGGGGGAGCTATGTGCCTGCGAGATTCTTGAGAGTTTCCGCATCACTCAGCCGACGCTCTCCTATCACATGAACATCCTGTGCGACGCTGGGCTAGTGAGCGCTCGTAGAGACGGGGCCTGGGTGAGGTATTCTCTGAACAGGGAGAAACTGCAGGCTCTGAAGGGCTTTATTGACGATGCTGTCGGTGCCGATTCCGGCGAAGAACACCAGTGAACGAAGGGAAGATGATCTGATATGGCCTTGCTTGGCTGGCTTAATGATCAATTGCTCAAGATGGAGTGGCTTTCGAATCTAGTAGCGCAGTTGGTTGAACATGTATTCAGGCTGGATATTGGGAGCCGGCTTGGGGGCAGCATCCACTTTTTCATCTATGACGCCATAAAGATTATCGTGCTTCTTTCGGCGCTGGTGTTCGGCATCTCCTACATTCAGAGCTTCTTCCCGCCCGAGCGCACGAAGAAGATATTGGGCAGGTTCAACGGTATCACCGCCAACATTCTTGGAGCGCTGCTTGGCACAGTGACCCCGTTTTGCTCATGCTCATCTATTCCGCTGTTCATTGGTTTTACCAATGCCGGATTACCATTGGGCGTCACGTTTTCTTTCTTGATTTCCTCGCCGTTGGTGGATTTGGCCTCATTGATCCTACTGGCGAGCATCTTCGGCTGGGCAACGGCAATTGCGTACGTGATCGTTGGCATTGTTCTCGCTGTCGTGGCAGGGACCGCTATCGGCAATTCGAAGCTGGAGAAGTACGTGGAGCCATTCGTGTTCAGCACGATATCGAGTTCAGCCGATGCCGACGAACAAACGCTCTCGACCCGCGATAGGCTGATGTACTCAAGGGATCAAGCGGTAGGAATCCTGAGCAACGTGTGGGTATATGTACTGGTAGGCGTAGGCATCGGCGCTGCGATCCACAACTGGATACCGGAGACATGGATATCTGCCGTGCTCGGCCAGGACAAGTGGTATTCGGTTCTGCTGGCGACCATAGTGGGAGTGCCAATGTATGCCGACATATTCGGAACATTGCCCATAGCTGAGGCTCTGGTGGCAAAGGGTGTTGGGCTGGGCACTGCGCTATCGTTCATGATGGGCGTGACGGCGCTGTCGCTCCCGTCCATCATAATGCTGAAGAGGGTGGTCAAGCCCAGGCTTTTAGGCACATTCATAGGAATGGTCACCGCGGGAATCGTGATCATCGGCTATGCGTTCAACGCGTTTGGACATCTCTTCGTCTAGGTCCCAATGGCAGGCCGTAATGGACTCGCGAGTGGGAGGAGGAAGCACTCGATGAATTGGGCGAAGGCAGCGAAGACACTAGTACCCGTCCTGATCATACTGGCAGTGGCAGGCATTTGGCTGCTAAAGAACTCCCAGAACGGATCAAACGGCGCCGGCAGCCCGGGAGTAGAGGACAGCAACCCCGGCTTCGCTCTGCATGTCACGGAGAAGATAAATCTTGAAGAACTGAGGTCTTATGGCATCCCCATAGTGATCGACTTCGGCGCCGATTCCTGCATTCCGTGCAAGGAGATGGCTCCGGTGCTCAGGCAGCTGAACGAGGAGCTTCGTGGAGAAGCAATAGTCAAGTTCGTTGACGTATGGAAGTACCCGAGCCTGGTCGAGGGCTACCCTGTGTCGGTAATACCCACTCAGGTGTTTATCGATTCCAACGGCAAACCCTATATGCCGAAAGATCCCGACTCTCTGGGCCTGAAGATGTACTCTACGAAGGATACCAATGAGCATGTGTTCACCACACATGAAGGAGGCCTTACCAGGGATCAGCTTCTGTGGGTGCTAGAGGAGATGGGGTTGGAGCGATGAACGCTCTTGTGAACCGGTGGCTCGAGTGGTTCTCGTCTTCCATTTCCACGAACGCATGGTTAGCGCCGGTGTTCGCACTTCTGGCAGGGGTGCTTACATCGTTCACTCCGTGCGCGCTCGCAAGTGTTCCTCTGGTGATAGGGTACGTGGGGGGCACGGCACAGCGGGATGTGAGGAAGGCCTTCTGGCTATCTGCCGTCTTCTCAGCGGGGATGGCGGTCACGTTTACCGCGCTCGGGACTGCCGCCTCACTGTTGGGCAGGCTCATGCAGGGCACTGGAGGCTGGTGGTATCTGGTTCTCGGGGCTCTGATGGTCTTGATGGCGCTCCAAACCTGGGAGATCTTTAGCTTCATCCCGTCCACGTATGCGATAAGCAGAATCACCAGGCGCGGATTCCTGGGGGCGTTTCTCGCCGGAGTGTTGGGCGGTTTCTTCTCTTCTCCCTGCGCAACCCCGGTTCTGGTTGTTCTGCTCGGGATTGTGGCAAGGGAAGGCAGTATGGCGTGGGGTATGATACTTCTGCTGTTGTATTCAATCGGGCATAGCGTGTTGGTGATGGTAGCCGGTACGTCTGTCGGATTCGTTCAGCGGCTGTCATCCAGCAAACGATACGGCGCGCTAAGCAACGCGTTGAGGATTGCGATGGGAGCAGTGATGCTGCTGATAGCGTTCTACATGTTCTACTTAGGATTCTAGGAGGTATAGTGCCATGGTTATCAAGGTATTGGGTTCATGCTGTGGGAACTGCACCGCTCTGATGGAGAACACCAAGATTGCCCTTGCGGAACTGGGTATGGATTGCGCGGTGGAGAAGGTGACTGACTTCGCTGAAATAGCCAAATACGGGGTAATGTCCATCCCGGCTCTCGTTATTGACGAAAAGGTCGTATCCCTTGGCAAGGTACTGAAACCTAAGGAGATCGTGAAGATCCTGGAAGGTGTGGCAAGGTGAGCGGGGGTTGCTGTTCAGAGGGCGCATCCCGCTGTTGCCCAATGCAGGAACGCCCCGGAGTCACGATCGATTTCTTGTACCTGGACCTGAACGTGTGCACCAGGTGCATGGGCACTGATGCCAACCTTGACGCAGCCATTGCCGATGTGTCGGGCGTGCTGAAGGCGGCCGGGTTTGACGTAGCGGTGAACAAGGTCAACATCACCTCAAGGGAACTGGCCGCTAGGTACAGGTTCGTGAGTTCGCCCACGATCAGAGTGAACGGCAGGGATATTCAGCCTGACGTGAGGGAATCGGCCTGTGAAAGCTGTGGCGACCTATGTGGAGACAGTGTGGACTGCAGGGTCTGGACGCATGACGGAACAGAACACACAGTACCTCCCAGGGAATTCATAGTCAACGCGATCCTGAGGGAGGTCTATTCGGATACGCGAACTTCACCTCAGGATGGGCACGAGTACCAAATGCCTCATAACCTTGAGGTATTCTTCCGGGGACGCTAGGTTGGGAGTACTCATCGGGATCAGGCTTCCTGCACGGCTGTGGTATTCGTATGGAGTTGCCTTAGCGGATGGAACCCCGCTCATACTATGGTTCAAATAGCCATCAACGCGCCATCACGAGTTGACTACTGATGCACATGCGAGATGATCACACATAGATGAGCCAGTGCTATGGGGGCGATATCGGTGACTGAGGCAACGCAGGAGCTCGTCCGGGAAATAGCACGTGTCGTCGCACGCGAATCCGATCCAGACGCCATCATCCTCTTCGGATCACATGCAACTGGCACTGCCGGGCCCGAATCAGATATCGACATCCTGGTGATCAAGGCACAGCCTTTCGGTCCAGGCAACGATCGGCGACAGGAGATGACTCGGCTGTGGCGGGCGCTGGCCCGATTCCCCGTGCCAAAGGATATTCTGGTTTTCAGTCGCCAAGAAGTAGAACGCTGGCAAAACTCACGTAACCATGTCATTGCCAAAGCATTACGGGAGGGGATAGTCGTCTATGGTGAACTATGAGGAGGGCTTCACCTTCGCTGCCGACTGTTACGGTGATCTATGGGAGTGGGGCTATCCTTGACATGTATGAGGTCTCTCAAGACTTCCGGCGGGAACACTGTCTTGACCTTTTCCAGCGTCGCGCCATTCCAGGTCTTGTCTGAGGAGTTGCCCGACAGAATCTCTCCATAGTTCAGAACTCCTTCGCGGATCATTCATATTCCGAACCGAGTCTGCTCCAGATCAGGTCTCCTATCCTTGCTGTACCCAAGGACTACTCTGGCGGGGAAGGGCGACTCGGTGTCATTGATTCGTTCTCGCGACTGAAGATAATTGCCTCCCATTCGTCTGCAGGAGCAGGCGGCGGCCTTCTCGAAGTACAAAAACGAGACTGCACTTTACGGATTCACAGGCGCATCCTACTTGAGGGAGGGTCTTTGGTGAGATTATCGGGACTTGCGTTTCTGTTATTGGCGGTGCTGCTCGCTCTGGGTAGCCTTCCGGGTTTGGCTTCCGAGAACATCTCGAATCCAGTCAAGGGCAACCATACAACTGCTGAGGCACTCCAGACCATGCTTGAGGAACGGTGGATCGACTATAGCAGTGACTATCCGAACCTCCCCGGCGGGATTGCCTTATTGGTTGCATATGCAGAAGACAGCTACTTTGCCTCTTGCGGTATAGAGGGCGAACCAACTGAGAACACCCATTTCCGGGCCGCCAGTATCACGAAAACGTTAACCGCGGCTGGTATACTCCTTCTGCAACAAAGAGGGCTCCTCAATATCGAGGATACCGTTGATTCCAACATCCCTGGACGGGCAGAACCATACCTACCTGACACCCCACAATACGCGATTCCGTATGGAGACAGCATCACCATACGTCAGCTCCTTGAGCACAGAGCAGGAGTATTCGATATCAGTAACTATGTGGTTCCCGAGAACTCCGAGGCGCCCTATGCCGGACAGAACTATCTCGGGTACATCTTGCCCCAAGATTTCGAGCATACCGTGACCTTTGATGAGCTTGCAGGCGTCATTGCTTCAAACCAGCTTTCGATTGCTCCGCCTGGCACAGGATATAGCTACAGCGATACGGGCTATTCGTTACTTGGCAAGATCATCGAGCAAGTATCCGGAGAGAGCTTTGGCGACTTCATAACGAAGAATCTCCTATTGCCCAATGGCCTACATGATTCTACCCTGCCATATCTGGGGACTGACCAGACTCTTCCTTCTCCGTTCACCATTGGATACGACTACTATGGCGGCGAATTCGAGCCCGTAAGCAACGATAACCCCTCATGGCAGGTGGCCAACGGCAACCTAGTGACGACACCAGCCGATCTTGCTGAATGGGGAAAGAGGCTCTACACCGGGAAAGCAGGTCTGGAGAGCGAGTATGTCAAGATGATGATGGATGTCAAGAGACTCAGCGATACCGGCGGCTACGGACTTGGCTGCGAGTACATAGAGGGGATCGGATATGGGCATTCCGGCGCTGTGAGCGGTTACCTCTCGATGATGAGCTACGACCCAGATCGCGACTTGTCCACAGTCGTTTTCGCCAATGTTATGAACTGGGATGACCTGGCCAATCAGATGATGTTCTTCAGAGGGCTGATCCGACAGGTCCAGACAACCCTGCGAGGCCGTTCGGAGATGTGAATAGGTGTAGGGGCTATGCTGACCTACGTGGCGTCCGTGACCAAATGGGGAGCACTCATAACATACGATCATCATAAGTGCAGGTAAATGGCGCGCCTGGCAGGAATCGAACCTGCGACCGACGGATTAGAAGTCCGTT
>DHON01000113.1 GCA_002409965.1 Firmicutes bacterium UBA5389 | reverse complement strand
GCCACATCTCCGTCAAAAAACGAGCACATCTCCGGTAACCCGCCGTATGCAGGGCCAGGTATCTCAACAGCAGCTGCGGACGGCACAGCTTCCGCGGGGTCGCGCGAAACATCACGGTCTTGTGATGGTGGTGGTAGTGGTAGTAATGGTAGTGGTGGCTGTGACGGCAGCGGTAGCGATGGCGGATGCCCCCTGTTGCCTGTAGCTTGCCTGTAGCTCGCCCGTAACCTTAGTTCCGGCAAACCCGGAGTCCGCTTTGTCCCCGCTGGCTATGCCGCCTAGTCCTGAAGCGGACTTTGGCGGGGACCTGGGGCAGGCGGGCGGCGGGCCCACTTGATCTCAGATCGACTGTGCCTGCTGTAGCTCCTGTTGAGACGCTCTGCCCAGTGTACGCGGCGTTTGGGGCGCAAATCTGCCAACGGACGCGAGTTGAACCCCCAAAGGGCGCGCAGGGCGCCTCGAATCCCCGGCGGCGGCCCTCAGAGTTCCCCGGAGCGCTCCCCGAAGGCTCTCGAAGCCCGGATTACCAAGCTGTCCCGTGATTATGGGAATGCATCCCATTCGTGCATGTTCTCTGCCTGATGCATGGGAAGGCGCATGCTTGGCGAAAACGCGGCCCCGCTATCTCCCGTGCCAGGCCATCTCCGCCGCTATGGTGGTGTCGGGACCGTGACCCGGGTATACCTTCGCGCGCTCGTCCAAGCCAAACAGCACTCGATAGATCGAGTCGAAAAGCGCGGCCTCGTCGCCTCCGGCGAAATCGGTGCGCCCCACCCCCATCTTGAACAGGGTGTCGCCTGAGAACACAGCCAGATCATCGGGGAGCCACAGGCTGATGCCGCCAGGAGTGTGGCCCGGAGTTGCGAGCACGACGAACTCCGCATCGCCCACTCTCAACCGGTCGCCATCTACCAAGACTTCGTCCGCGTCCAGCTTGTCTCCTTCCACGCCCGACCGCGCCAACACGCGGAACATATCGTCGGGACACGCCAGCATGTGGCAGTCCTCAGCCCCAACGTATATCCGCGCCCCCGTCAGCCGGCGCAGCGCGCCGTTGGCGCCTATATGGTCGGGATGGCCGTGGGTATTGATGATAGCTCCGCACGAAAGACCATTCCGCTCCAACCTCCCGACTATTCGCGCCGGATCCGCCGCTGGATCGATCACCGCCGCAACATTCGATCCATCCCGCCACACCACATAGCAGTTCGTCGACAGCGGACCCACAGGAATCCTGTCTACCCGAAGGGTGCCCATTTCCGCCACTGGCCGGCCGCCTCCTGTTCAAGCATGTTCTGTCGCCTGCGCCTGGCCATTCGCGCCTGGCCATTCGCGCCTGGCCATTCGCGTCTGGCCGTTCGCGCCCGGTCGCTCTCGCCTCATAGTCCTCGCTCAAAGCAACTTGGAGCTGTCGAGCATCACTGTCACAGGGCCGTGGTTGACCAGGCTCACTTCCATCTCAGCCCTGAACACGCCGGTCTCAACATGCACGCCAACCGACCGCACGCCCGCCACAAACTGCTCATACAAGGCATTGGCCTCGTCGGGCCCCGCAGCATCGGTGAAACTCGGGCGGCGCCCGCGCCGGCAGTCGCCGAGCAACGTGAACTGCGATACCGCCAGGATGCTGCCGCCCACGTCCATGCACGACAGGTTCATTTTCCCATCCGCATCGTCATAGATCCTGAGATTGGGGATCTTGTCCACCATATAGCGCACATCTTCAGGACCATCGCCCTGCGCCACGCCTAGAAGCACCACAAGCCCGGGACCTATCTGCCCCACCGTAACCCCGCCCACAGCGACCCTGGCGCTCGTCACCCGTTGCACCACAGCTCTCACTTGAACCCACCACCTCTGCCCACCAACCCCGCCTAGTTCGGCCTCGCCTAGCTCAACCCAGCCTAGTTCAACCTCGCCTAGCTCGGGCGCGCTCGGTGCACGTTTTGCACTCCCTGAAGTCGCTTGAGTCTGCCGATGACATTGTTCATGTGAGCCACATCGTTTATCTCCACAGTCATGCTGATGAGGGCCGTCCGGTTGCGGCCGGTCCTGGCGTTCACCGCGCTCACGTGCGCCTTCATCTCCAGCACCGCGTTCATGACGCCGGTGAGTAGCCCTGGGCCATCGCTGGCTTCCATTTCGATCTCTACAGGGTAAGACGTGCTGTTGCCCATGTCCCAGCTGACGTCGACCTGCCTGCCCTCGTCTTCTCCCATGATTGCGGCGATGTTCGGGCAGTCCTCCCTGTGAACCGACACACCACGACCGCGGGTGATGTAGCCCACGATGGAATCGCCGGGCACCGGGTTGCAGCACCTGGCGAACCTGACCAACACGTTGTCGACGCCCCGAACTACTACTCCATGAGTGGACTGCCGCGTTCGGGGAGCGCCGGCGAGCGGACGCGCCGCCGCCTCAAACACCGACTCAGGAGCCTTCTCGGCGCCCTTATCCGGAACCAGCCTTCCCACTACCATGGCCGCCGACAGCTTGCCATAGCCTATACTGGCAAGAAGGTCGTCTGAACTCTGATAGCCGAATTTGCGCGCCGCCTCCGCCAGACGCTCCTCTTTGAGATTGGCGTGCACTTCGTGGCCCATGCGCCGCAGATCGCGCTCGAGCATCTCCTTGCCTCGGTCGATCGACTCGTCGCGCCGCTGCTCCTTGAACCACTGCCTGATTTTGCTCTTGGCCTTAGAAGTTGTGGCAAGGTTGAGCCAGTCTCGGCTGGGCCCAGTCTGCGCCTTGTTGGTCACTACCTCGACGATATCGCCGGTGACCAACTGCGTCCCGAGCGGGACCATCCGGCCGTTGACCCGCGCGCCCATACATCTGTGGCCGATGTCGGTGTGGACTGCGTAGGCGAAGTCTATTGGGGTAGACCCTGCCGGAAGCGTCTTCACATCGCCTTTCGGGGTGAACACGTATACCTCGTCTGAGAACAGGTCCACCTTGAGGGTCTCCACAAACTCGGCCCCGTTGTGCGTCTCCTTCTGCCAATCCAGGATCTGACGCAGCCACGTGATCTTGTCTTCGAAGTCGCCGCTGGCGCCGCCTTCTTTGTAGCGCCAGTGAGCTGCTATGCCGTACTCCGCGGTCCGGTGCATCTCCCACGTTCGGATCTGGATCTCCAGCGGTTCCCCGCGCGGCCCAATGACCGTGGTGTGCAACGACTGGTACATGTTGGACTTGGGCATGGCCACGTAGTCTTTGAAACGCCCGGGAATTGGCTTCCATATGCTGTGAATCGCCCCTAGCACAGCGTAGCACTCGCGCAGCGTGCCCACGATCACTCGCAGCCCCATCAGGTCCCATATCTCGCTGAAGTCCTTGCCTTGCTTGATCATTTTTTGGTAGATGCTGTAGAAATGTTTGGGGCGGCCCTGGATTTCGGCTGAGACTCCGATCTCCTCGAGGGCCGCGGCTAGGGTCTGCCTGGCCTCTTCTATGTGCCCTTCCCGTTCCTGCCGCTTTGTGGCCACCTTTTCGACCAGCTCGTAGTAGGCTCTCGGTTCCAGATACCGCAGGGCTAAGTCCTCAAGCTCCCACTTGATCCTCCACATGCCCAGCCTGTGGGCGAGAGGCGCGTATATCTCAACAGTCTCGCCGGCAACCCGCTTTTGCTTGTCCAGCTGGCACTCTCTTAAGGTGCGCATATTGTGGAGCCTGTCCGCCAGCTTAATCAGGATAACCCGAATGTCTTTGGCCATCGCCACGAACATCTTGCGCAGGCTTTCGGCCTGCTGCTCCTCGCGGGTCTTGAAATCCATACGTGACAATTTGGTCACGCCGTCTACCAGCCCGGCCACTTCCGGGCCAAACACCAACGCCAGTTCATCGCAGGATCTGCCGGTATCCTCGATTACATCGTGAAGCAGCCCCGCAGCGATGGTGTTGGAGTCAAGGTCCATGTCGGCTAGGATGAACGCTACAGCAGCCGGGTGGTCGAAGTACGGTTCGCCGGATTCGCGTATCTGCCCGTTGTGGGCCTGTTCAGCATAGTTCCAAGCGCGCTCGACAATGCCAACGTCGATATCGGGCCTCGCGGCCCTCACTCGTTCGGTCAGGTTCTCCAACGTGCGCTCAGACCGGCGAATCCCCACCCGGCCGCCCTCCTTTCAGCCAACGGTCGACCGTCTTATGTCTTTCAGGTTCATCTCCACGTGCGTACTGCCGTTCCACTCATTCAGATCCAGAGAGTAAGCTACGTCCACTTCAGCAGAGTTTCGCGCCACCTCTGAGTATCGTCGAGTCATTCTAAAGCCTATTGCGCCCACCACGGCGTCGCCCCGGCCGAGCTTGAGCTTGAGATGCCTGCCGTCCGCGCCCACGCTGCGCTGCTCAAGCACCAGCATGTTGCGGGTCACGAACACGGGGCTCGGGTTTCCCAGGCCGTGCGGTTCCAGAGCCGCAAGCTCCCGCGCCAGAGAATCGGAGATGTCCGCCTCCGGCAGCTCGTCATCGAAGCGGAGCCTGGGAACGAGGTCGTCTTGTGACAGCCGCTCGTGGCCTATCCGGTTGAGACGCTCCCTGAACGCCTCGAGATCCGCAGCTCGTATGGATAGCCCCGCTGCCTGCGCATGCCCGCCGTACTTCAGCAACAGGTCAGAACATTCCGTTAAGGCGGAAAACAGGTTGAACCCGGGAATGCTGCGAGCCGACCCGCGTCCCACGTCGCCTTCGAAAGAGACCAGAACAGTAGGCCGGAATGTCATCTCGGCTATCTTGGATGCCACGATGCCTATCACGCCGGTGTGCCAAGTCTCCGAGCCAAGCACGATGGCCCGTGTAGACTGGGTGTTCATCTTGCTCACAGGCTCCCACACTTGCCTGAGAATCGCTTGCTCGATCTCCTGGCGTTTGCGGTTCTCCTCGTCGAGCATCGCAGCGAGTTCCGATGCCTCCTGCCGCGAGTCGGTGAGGAAGAGCCTGGCCCCAAGGCTGGGGTCGCCCAGACGTCCCGCGGCATTCACCCGGGGGCCCAGTGTAAAGCCGACATTGCCGGCCTTCACTTCCCTACCCGCAAGGCCGGCCACATCCAGAAGGCTCTGGATGCCCAGATTGGACGAATGGCCCATCATCGCGAGACCCGCGCGCGCGATAATCCTGTTCTCATCGAGCAGCGGCACCACATCGGCTATAGTTCCCAAAGCCGCCAGGTCGAGGTGGCTCTTTGGGTCGGCCTGCCCATCTGGTCTGCCCGCAAGGCGCCAGAGAGCCTGGCACAGCTTGAATATCACGCCCACCCCGGCCAGTTCCTTGAAGGGATATTCAGAATCATGCCTCTTGGGGTTGACCACAGCCACGCACTGGGGCACGCCTTCATCGGCCTCGTGGTGATCGGTGATGATCAGATCCACCCCAAGAGAGTGGGCCGCCTCTGCTTCCTTGAACGCCCCGATTCCACAGTCGGCCGTGATCATCACGTCCACCGCATCGCTTGCCGCCTTCTGGACAGCCTCGATGCTCAGGCCGTAGCCTTCGACCAGACGGTTGGGGATGTAGTAGTCAACATTCGCGCCGTACGCGCGGAGCACCGACACCGCAAGAGCCACCGATGATACGCCGTCTACATCGTAGTCTCCGTATATCCTGATTCGCTCACCCCGGCGAACCGCGTCCAGCACCCGCCCGGCAGCAGCGGTCATGTCGGGGAGGCAGAACGGGTCGTGCATGTCGGCGACATCCGGCGCAAGGAACCGCCCAGCGCTCTTCTCATCGATAATGCCCCGGTTTACAAGGGCTTTGGCCACACCAAGCGAGATACCGCAATTCGTGGACAATTCCGCCGCGATTTGCGGATCTCCCGGTACTCGCTCCCATATTCTCTTCCTTTGCGACATAGATTCTCCACCCGCCGGTATTCAGTCATATGTTTATACTATCATGTTTGCACCCGGTTGCGCTCGTCTTTCACGAGTTTCGCTAGCACATCCCGGTCGAACTCATCCACGATGTAGAGCGTGCCATGGGCCGTCTCCGTGAGGCGGCGGAGAAAGCCCTTGTTTGGGGCCAGCCCGATGCATGTAAACAGTATATTCTGCTCAGCGATCTGCTCGGCCGCGGTCAGAGCATCGCGGGCGGGGTCGCCGGTCCACTGATTCATGGTGGGGATCCCGTCAGTCAACAGCACCAGCATGGCCGGAGCCCGGCGCTTCGCTCCCAGCAAGCGTACAGCTTCCACGATTCCTGCGGCCAGGGGGGTCAACCCGGCAGGCCTTACCGTGGACAGGCCCTCCTCCAGAGCCCGGTGAGAACGGGCGCGTATGACGTGCTGTGTGACGTTGCGGTCCTGGAACGTAAGAACGCTCACTCGGTCTCGGCAGGTCAGGAACACGTACCTGGCCAGGTGTTTCGCGGCCTGAATGCGTTTTCCCGCCATACTGGCGCTGGCGTCGATCAGAAGGCACACATCCACCCTCACGCGCCGGCGTGCCTGTTCGATTCGGACATCGCACCGCTCGATGGGCCCACGTCGCCCTTGCCGCGAGCAGCGTACAGCCCACTGGCCTATGGTGTCGGGCACTGATATGGCACCCCTGAAATCGGCATCCTCAGCCGGCACCACAGCTCGCGACTCTCCCGCGGCCGCCCCCCGAGCTCTGCCCTGCGTGAAGTCGCTCCTGTCGAGAGCAATGGCGTGCGGGCGCGCGCTTCGCCGGATCACCTTGCGCATCTCCATCTCCACTTCGCGCGCGAACCGCCGCAAGAAGGCCGCCAGCCGCCTTCCTTTCTCCGTCAGCTCCAGGGAGGCGCCATCGCCGTTCACTACCTCCAGGGCGCGCAGGCGCGTCAGCATAGCCTCGGCATCCCCGAATTCCCGTTCGAGAAGGGCATACGGATTCTCGCGCCGGCGCGCCGCGGCGACACACTCCAGAAAACTGGTCAGGCTGGCCACAGACCCGAAATCGACTGAAGCGTCGAGCGCGTCTCGCATCATGGCGCAGTCATCTGAGAGCTTGTCCGGCTGTCCATGCTCCTGCAGAAGCGAATCGGTGGAGCACGAATAGGGAGACAGATCCATGGGAGCTCCGCCTGCGTCCGCATCGTTCACAATCCGGTCCAGTCGCCGCAGCTCCACTCCTTGAGACTGTATGGCCTGCTCTACGTTGCGTACCAGGTAATACAGAAGCGCTGACATCTCGCGCGGCATGAGCACAGCCAGATGCACGTGTCCTCGGTGAGCCGTTTGCAGGGACGGTTTGCGTCCGTAGTTGAGACTGCCCGTAACCCTGCCTCCGCCCGTTGCGGTCTGGACATCGATGAAGTCGGCCAGCGCCGCCCGGGAGAACTCGTCGGCAGCGCGCCTTGATGCCTGCGCAATCGCATAGTGGTTCACATCGGCCAGCGCATGGAAGATATCGATGTGGACTACCTCATCAAGCGCGCTGCGCCGGTAGAATACCCGTCCGGCATCGGCGACGCACTTCACTTGAGCCTCGCCGGGACGAGCTGGGTTGATCACGTGCACTCGGCGCGATATCAGGGCCGTCTCGCCGGCCCGCACTCCAAGCCCGCGGTCAAGCCGGGCGTTGACTTCGGCGGCGAACGCCGCAAGCTCGTCCAGCCTCAAGCCAGGTCTTCCTCGGCAAAGACGATCTTGGGCCCCATCTGGGTGATGGGCCGGGCAGCGCTGGGAGGACAGACCTCGCTCACCGCGCTCTCCTGCGCGCGCCCAGAGTTCGCGCCTGTGCCCAAGCCCATGCCTGTTCCTGTGCCCGCGCCCGCCCGCCGCTGCCTGCAGGTCCCGCGCCCAGCCCCTGCCCCGCCCGCGTACCCGCCGTCTGGGCCTCCCGCCGGGTTCATGTTCGGATCGCCCGTTCGCTCCGGGCCAAGCGAGCCGGCGTGCTGCTGGCAACGAGCGCGCTCGAACAGCCTGTGCAGTACGCCCCTAAGTCCGGCCCCCACATGCGCCGGGCCCCCGTCCGCACCGCTGCCGCCATCGCGGCTGAGCTCGCCATCGCGGCGGCAGTCGCGATCATCGCGGCCCCCGCCTCCATCGCAGCCCCCGCCTCCATCGCGGCCCCCGCCTCCATCGCAGCCCGGCCGCGTCCCTTGCGGCGCTCCCCCGCATCCCGGCATGACAGCTCCAACGCTCCTGCCGCTCGCCGATTTCTCCTGCAGGGCATCGACGTACCTGAGAACATTGGCGAGAGTCGCTACCTCAACACGGTGACGCAGCACCATGGGGAGAACCGCCCTGAGGTCCTCGATTGCCACACGGCTCCGACCGGCCAGGGCGGCCCTGCAGCGCGCCACGGTCCTTGCCGCCTCCATCGCTCGGATGCTTTCGATATCGAAGTCGACATAGATGTTGGCAAGCAGTTCCACCATTTCATCGGGAAACAGCACGCGCGGCGCCAAGAGCGCGGCGGCGGCCATGCGCCCCGGCCAGCATCCGGCGGACAGGGAGTCGGACGCCGCGCGCGGAACATCAAAGTCGTCGCACTCCAGAATCCTACGGACCATGCCGGGCTCGCATGCCCGCCCCATTTCAACTGAGAGGTCGAACCTGTCTGACAGCTGACGCCGGACATCCTCCAGCGGCCCGGGATCCTCGTCGGGGTTGGATGCCGCCCACACGCCCGTCTCCAGCGGAAGCGACACCACAGGCAGGCCCGCCTCTTCTATCTGCACCCGCCCGGGCTTGGTACCCATGGCGTCCAGCAGCACGTCTGTGAGCTCGGGAGAGGTATCAGCAAGCCGGTTGATCTCGTCGATGAAGATGATTCCTCGGTTGGCCCTGGGTATGGTGCCCAGAAGCAGAGCGGCCTGCGGATGGTCGCGGTCGACCACGCGAGCCAGATCGATGCTGCCCACAACCGTTCCCAGCCGGGCGGAGTGGGATATCTCGAGGAAAGGCATGGGGACAAATTCAGTGCCCACATCGCGCAGTCGCGCGGGCGGCGCGCCTCGGTGAGAAGGGCAATGGGGCGCCCACGGTCTGCAGTTGTGTTCACAACCGGCGATTCTCTCGATCACCGGAAGGATGCCTGCCGCCGCCCGCATGATGGTGGTCTTGCCTGTGCCCCTGACCCCCTCGGCGTGCACATGCACCGGACGTCCCGCCAGAGTGGACACGATGGATATCTCGACCGCAGCAAACAGCGCTGAGTTGCCCTCGTGTTTCACGAGGCTCTCGTACGACCGCAAAGCAAACCCCTCCGCATCGGTGCAATGTCCAGAGTAGTATTGCACCGGGCAGAGGGTTTGATTCTACTAGCTGGGCTTTGTGCGCGTCACGCGCCTAGAGAAGACATGCGCCGTTTATCTCCAGTTTGAACTCGCACCCGAGAACTGAAGCCGCCCTTCTGCACATCGTCATCCGACTCAGGAAAATCTCGAAGTATTCCATCACCGGGCAGATGCTGGTGTCGATGGTCAGCGTCAGCGTAATCACCCGTTTTTCGGCGTCCACATCCAGAAAAGACCTCTGGGCCGCGTAGGACACCCTATCGTGGATGTCCATGGTGGCAACGTCCTTCTTGCGCACACGGGTGCGGTGCACATCGCTCTTGTCCGCGAGGATCACGGCAGCAGATACTTCGTTGACCGGATGCCCATATTCTTCCTCGTGGTTTCCCACAGCCGCCATGACCAGCGCAACCTCGCCCGGGTCCATTCCCATGCGTGAAAGAATCGACATGACCATCAGCGCGCTGCTCTGCCCATGATGATCGCGGGATACCACGTTTCCGATGTCGTGCAGGTAGCCGGCGATGCCCGCAAGTTCCGCAGAGCGCGCGGAATACCCCAGCCGATCCAGCACGTTGTGGGCTATGTTCGACACCAGCCCCACGTGGCGAAAACCGTGCTCCGTGTATCCCATGGCCTCCAGATTGAGGCCGGCCCTCCTGATAAAGGCATCCACTTCCGGATCCTGCTTAATGTCCTTCTGAGTCAACAACGCTATGCTTTCCTCCGTGTGCGGCGCCTCATGCCGCAACCTACATGTAGTCGAATGAGAACTGGTCGACCGGGCCGTATGGGACAAACAGCGTCCATTCAATGCTCGTCCACTGCTTGCCCGCAAATACCGGGTCGGCAGCCCAAAACGGGAATATCGCGTAAGTGCGCATGGACGACCCTCGGGCCAGAGGCGCCTCAGGCACCTGGGCCGGCGTGGCCGCAAAGTACTTCTGGCGCGCGCTCCCGTCTCCCGTGACAACATAGAAAGACTCAAGAGACGGGAATATGTAACACTGATCCGGTCCGCTGACATTCTCGATCAAGAAATCGACCTTGACCTCGGATCCCGCCTCGAACAGGCCGACCACGCTCACGCGCACGCCCGAGATCTCCTGCGGCCGCGCGAAAAGCCCCTTCCTGTAGGAAAGCGATACCCATTCCATACCCAGCATGCGGTCGTCCACTACCTTGAACTGGCCCGCGATCTCCCGAAGCTTCAGGTATCTCAGGCGTGTCTGCCCGTCTTGATTGACGAAGTACACCTTGGCGCGAACGCTCTCGCCCATCGGCTCGGATTCGATCTTGGTCACCGACTGAATCCCGTCCGTCTGGCCCCCGCGCGCGCCCACGTACTCTACCCACGATAGAGCGGCATCATCGGACATTTCCCTCAAGCGCTGCCAATCGCACTTCTGAAACGCCGTCACGAACTCGCCCGCCGTCTGCTCAGCCCGGGACGGCCCGGTTGCAGCGGCCCGGGCAATGCCCGAGGGCCACGATATCGCAAGTATGGCCAACACGGCCAGAGCGGCCAGCGCCCATCTGACCCTGTTACATCCTGTATAGTACATGTTAACGTCCTCCTGCGAACCTGCGAGCAGGAAACTCTATCCTGCTGCCTCGTCCTTCTCCTTGGGCTGGTTATCCTTGCCTATCACATCCTGCACGGCCCACTTCGCGACACGGATGACGATCCTCTCGCCCTGATCGGCAACGTTCACAAACAGCGCGCCGTCTTTGACCTCGAGAATCTCGCCGTAGATGCCTCCGATGGTGACGACTCTGTTGCCCTTGCGCAGCCCCGCCATCATCTCTTCGCGTTTCTTCTGCTGGGTTTTCTGGGGCCTCAGAACCATGAAATACAGGACCCCCATGAGCACCACGAACGGGAGCAACGCGCCGATGATGTTCTGACCGGACGCAGCTCCTGGAGCCGCCGCAGCCGCTATTGCCATAAGACCATTCCTCCATTTCCATCCGGCTTCTGCCCGAGTTGCCTAGTTATTATACCAGACCCGCCATGTTTCCTTCCGGTATTCATCAAAACTTCCGTCTATAATCGATTCACGGATCTCTTCCATCATCCTGACAAGATGCCGCAGGTTGTGAATGGACGTCAGACGTATCCCCAATACCTCGCCAGCCTTGAGCAGATGGCGGATGTACGCCCTGGTGAAGCTCTGACACGCGAAGCAATCGCACCCCGGGTCGAGCGGGCGAAAATCCTCCGCATATGCCGCGTCGCGCACTATGATCCTGCCCTTTCGCGTGAACACGGTGCCGTTTCGAGCGATCCTGGTGGGCATGACGCAATCGAACATGTCGATCCCGCGCGCCACCCCCTCTAGCAGCGCGTCCGGCGAACCCACTCCCATAAGGTAGCGGGGCTTGTCCTCCGGAAGATGGGGCACCGTCTCATCCAGCATAGCATACATCACATCCTTTGGCTCTCCCACCGACAGCCCGCCGATTCCGAAGCCCGGAAAGCCCAAGGAAGCCATGTCCACCGCAGACTGGCGCCGAAGATCGGCATACACCGATCCTTGCACTATTCCGAAAAGCGCCTGCCTGCTGTGATCGTGCGCCGCAAGGCACCGCTCTGCCCAGCGCGCCGTCATCGCCGTAGACTTTGCCGCATAGTCCGGGTCGCACGGATACGGAGCGCACTCGTCGAAACACATGGCGATGTCGGACCCTATAGCCATCTGGATCTCCATTACCCGCTCGGGCGTGAACACGTGCCGCGACCCATCGATGTGCGACCTGAACTCCACCCCCCGCTCCGTGATCTTGCGCAGCGGCCCCAGCGAGAACACCTGGTAGCCCCCGCTGTCGGTAAGGGTCGCCCCATCCCACGACATGAAACGATGAAGCCCTCCCGCCCGTTCGATCAGGTCATGGCCAGGCCTCAGATAGAGGTGGTAGGTGTTGCCCAGTATGATGCGCGCGCCGAGGGACTTGAGCTCATCCGGCGCCACCGTCTTGACTGAGGCCTGCGTGCCCACGGGCATGAAGACCGGAGTCGGTACGGTCCCGTGCGGAGTGTGAAGTACGCCCGCTCTGGCCCGCCCATCGGCGGAACGTTTCACTACTTCCAAAGTCACTGTAGAAATCCCCATCACCCCTGCTGATTCAAGATGAGCATCGCATCGCCAAAGGAGAAGAACCTGTACTCCTCCTGCACTGCCCGGCGGTACGCGTCGAACACGAAATCACGGCCCGCAAATGCCGACACCATCATGATCAGAGTGGACTTGGGCAGGTGCAGATTGGTGACCATGGCGTCGACGGCCCGGAAAGTGTAGCCGGGATAGATGAAGATGCTGGTCCAGCCGGAACCGGGCATCACCCGGCCGTCGACGCCCGCCGCGCTCTCCAAGGTACGAACGGTCGTAGTGCCCACAGCCACCACCCGCCCTCCCGCGGACCGGGCCGAGTTGATCACATCCGCCGTGGCCTCTGATACCTCGTAGTGCTCCGCATGCATCACATGCTCCTCAACCCGTTCCGTCTTGACGGGCCGGAACGTGCCCAGCCCTACGTGAAGCGTGACGCGGGCGATTGCCACGCCGGCCCGCTCAATCTGCCCCAGCAGCTCGGGGGTGAAATGCAACCCCGCAGTGGGGGCAGCGGCCGACCCGCGCTCTCGGGCGTACACCGTCTGGTACCGTTCTGATTGCTCCAAACGGCGCTTGATGTAGTGCGGCACAGGCATCTCTCCGATGGCGTCGACCACGGCGTCCACCGTTTCCCCCTCGGTCGCGCGAAACTCAACCACGCGCCCGCCGTACTCCGTCTTGCTCAGAACATGCCCAATCATGCGCCCGTCCGCAAACGTGAGGGTCTGCCCCACCTGAGCCCGCCGGCCCGGCCTGGCTAGGCACTCCCATACATCCCCGCCCCTCGGCTGAAGCAGGAGTATCTCCACCCTGCCGCCTGTGGGCCGCGTGGCCCGAAGACGCGCCGGGATGACCCGCGTGTCGTTCAGCACCAGCACGTCCCCGGGGCTGAGGTAGCTCGGAAGATCCCCAAAATGCCTGTGTTCGATTCGGCGTTCGTCGCGGACCAGCACCATGAGGCGCGAAGCGTCCCGCGCCGCCAGGGGAGCCTGGGCGATGAGCCGCTCGGGCAGTTCGTAATCGAAGTCGTCAACGCGCATATGTAGGTCCTTTCCTGCAAGCGGCGCCCATTACCCGCGAAATCCTAACCTATCCAGCATAGACTCGTCGTCGCGCCAACGGCGCCGGACTTTCACCCACAGCTGCAAGTTGACCTGCGACCCCAGCAGCCTTTCAATCTCCGACCGGGCCATCACGCCCGCCTGCTTCAGCACCCGCCCGCCGGCGCCGATCACGATCCCCTTGTGCGATTCTCGCTCGACGAGCACTACAGCGTCGATATCCACGATGTCGCGATCCTCGCGGCGCTGCATCTTGTCGATGACCACAGCCACTGAGTGCGGGACTTCCTCGCGAGTCAGAAGCAGCAGTTTCTCGCGCACCAGTTCGGCCGCGAGGAACTCCTCCGGCCTGTCCACCGTGACATCGGGCGGATAGTACATGGGCCCATCGGGCATCACCGATGCGATCTCCTGCACCAGGCCATCGCAGTTCTGCCCGGTGACGGCCGACACCAGCCTCACCCGATCAAACTGCGCCAGCCGCCGCGACCTAGCTTCAGCCTCCGCCAATTGCTCGGGACGGACCGCGTCGATCTTGTTGACCAGAAGCCATGCAGGTGTGTCTACTTCGGCTATGTAGGACGCAACGGTCTCGTCTTCAGGCCGCCCGCTCGAGGTGGCATCGGCCACGAAGATAATGAGATCCACCTCCGCCATGGCGGCTCGGGCCGTGCGCACCAGCCGGTCGCCGAGGTTGTGCCGAGCTCTATGTATTCCGGGAGTGTCCAGGAATACCACTTGAGCATCGGGCAGGTTGGCGATGGCCGCAATCCTGTTGCGAGTAGTCTGAGGCTTGTCGGACACAATTGAAACTTTCGCTCCGACCAGGCTGTTGATGAGAGATGACTTGCCCACATTGGGCTTGCCGACAACGGCTGCAAAGCCAGATTTCACTTACTCAAATCCTCCGCTTGAAATGCATTAGGCAGCAGTTCGCCCACGCTCATGGTAATCGCCGCGCCGCCCTCGCCCACCATAGTCACCGGGGTGTCGAGGCCGAATTCCGACATGAACTGCCGACATATGCCGCACGGGCTCACCGGCTGCGGCACACTGGAGTATATCACCACGTGATCGAACTGTCGCTCCCCTTCGGATATAGCCTTTACAAAGGCCGTGCGCTCCGCGCAGATGGCGGCGCCGTAGGAAGCGTTCTCCACATTGCACCCGGTGTAGATGCGGCCGCTCTTCCCCAAGATGGCCGCGCCCACCCGGAATCCGGAATAAGGAACGTACGCCATCTCGCGGGCCTTGCGGGCCGCCCGAATCAGCTCGTCTAGGACACGGCCACTTGCGACCGGTTCACTGGTGCCGCCATCTGGTTTGCACAACCCCGCTTCCCCCAAAACACGCGCGCCTACAGGCTTCCTCCGGTATGCGCGCTGAGATGAACTGTAGACTCGCGACTGATCTCTATGCGTTTGCCCGTTCTGGCGAACCTGGTCGACACAGGCCTAAGCGCCCGCTCCAGCGCAGCCGGGCCGCCCACAGCGTAGATGTGTATGGGGTTGACTGCCACCGGGCGCTGGTTCACCAGAACTATCGGTCCTATGCATCTCACCGAGGACGTTGCCGTCACCCGCTCCCCGCCGACCTGCGCGCCCAGAGCGCCTGCGGCAAACAGCGAGTCGAGTATCTCCAGCACGTCCTTCTGGTGCACTATCTCATCCCAGGCATACCCCGATGGCGCATCGTACGCCATCACTACTACGCCAGGGCCTTCCAGTTCGGCAAGGCCTGCATCTTGTCGCGCCTTGGCGATGGACGCGTGCAACGAGTCGATCTCGCGTGCGAGCGCCCCGGCCTGCACCACGGGGTCGCCCACTTCAAACGACACGCCTGACTGGTCGACGACAAGCTCAATCGTCTTGGGCGAGCGCGCTATGAAAGGATCCTTCGAGATGGCCTGCGCCGTCGCGCGCGACAGAGCGCTGTGCCGATCCTGCACAGTGGAATCGGCCCCATGCGGCGTGATAAGGACGTATGCCTCCGCTCCCCGGTAACTGCGCACGCGCGCGTCCTGCGACACCAGGGCCGCCACACGGTCAGTTGCCGCGCGTGCCCGATCTGTCTGCACCGAGGAGTAGAGCCGCGCAGCCATCTCGGCTAGCTCGCCTCCGATCTCCTCCCGGCTGCGCGCGCGGGCTATCGCCTCCGCCGCGCCGGAAAGCGCCGGCTCAGCCGACCCCACGCCAGTCAGTTCGTCCCGCAAAAGCGAGCTTCTGGCCAGTTCGACATAGGCCATCGAACCGCTCCGGGCCATGTCGAGCTCTGTAAGCTCGCCGGGAAGACGGATGAAACCCAGCTGCCGGGCTATCACCAGTGAGTCGAAGAGCAGGACAACGGAAGCAAGAAGAAGCAAGGCAAGCCAATTGAGCTCGCCCATTCTCACCCGGACCCGCTGAATTCTGACCCGCCGCCGCTTCGGCGGACGGTCATTGGGCGCGGTAGGGCGGTAGGCTAAGGCTGTCATACCGCTCCACTTCCACTCTTATCCCCCATCGTTTGAGGGAGTTTCTGATCAGGTCGAGGCTGCTCTCCAAGACCTGCGGATCGCCCACGGCCCTGACCACCACGGGGTTCACTGGAATCGGCCGTTGGTTGACCAGAACCTGAGGGCCCGCCGATCTTATCGACGAGGTGGCAATCATGCGCTGCCCGCCCACTTCGATCCCCTGGGCGCCCGCGGCGAATAGCTCGTTCACCACATCCCGGATGTCCTTCTCCTGAACAACCTCTTCGTTGATGAATCCGCCTTCAGCATCGTGCATCGACACGACTACTCCCCGCCCCGAAAGCGCCGCGTGGCCCGCCGTCCGCCTCATCTCCTCCAGCGACAGTCGAAGTGAGTCAACCTCGTCGCGGAGAAGGCGTATCCGGTCCTGCATGGTTCTGGCCGTGATCACATTGGCCTTGCCGGCCGATATCTCGATGTCGATGGGCGATGCCAATCCTGCCAAGGACGGGCTCCTTTGTATGGAGTCGATGGTCGAAAGCGACAGCACGCGCGAGGTGTCCTCCACGACTATCCGTCCGTCCTGGCCCACCGATACCGTGATCATGGCCTGACCGGTCACGGCGATGACCTTGGGGTCCGAGTTGACTATGGCAAGCACTGCCTCGCGCCGCCTGTTCTCCTGTTCACGCTCGATTACATCGCCTGTGGCGCGGCCGTAGTATCCGATAATGTAGGCGATACTCTCGGAATCGTTCGCCCTGGATACCTCGAACTTGAACTTGGCGAGCGCCTCCCGCACCGCGCTGTTGCGGTCCAGCCCTACCTTGGCAGCTTGCGATTCATAATAGTCAGCCAGAGCCATGGCGCCCTCGCGCAGAAGCGCGGTGCTCGACACCTCGCCCGGGAATGTTATGAGCTCGGCGGCGCGGGCCAACACCAGGATGTTTATGAACAGAAGCACAATTATGATGCCCGTGAGCCACTGCCGCTGCCTGCGGACGCTCTTGCTCTTTGCTTTGGTGTTGGAAGCCATCTACGGTTTCACCTCGCCCCCGCTTATTGCGAGCGCCAATCGCGGACCGAATATCACTATGCCGATGATCGCAGCTCCCACCGCAGCCACCAGAACCGCTCCTGCAGCGATATTCTTCACCTTCGCCGCCAAGGGATGGTACTCTTGCGTGACCATGTCGACGAAATGCTCCAGCGCCGTGTTGACCATCTCCGCGACTATGACGACCGCGGTCGCCAAAACCACGACAGCCGCCTCCAACCTGGGAAGGCCGAGTGCGCACGATAACGCCGCTACCACGACAGCGGCGGCCAAGTGGATGCGGATGTTGCGTTCACTCCGAAAGGCCTGAACGATCCCGGTCGCTGCAAATCTGAAACTCTCACCCAAGTTACGAGCTTTCAAACTGCCCGCCCCCCAGTTATCTCGGCAGCCCGATTCGGCACATTACCGACTCCTCAATCTCCCTCATCTGGGATGCGTCCTCGTCGGTTTCATGGTCGTGCCCTACAAGGTGCAGCACGCCGTGGACAGCTAGGTAACACACCTCACGCGCCAGCGAATGCCCGTAGTCCGCCGCCTGCTCCACCGCTCGAGGCAGCGATATCACCACATCGCCCAGCAGTCGGCAGTTCGCGGCATCGATGGCATCGGCGGCGCTGGATGCGTCCTCCCCGTCCCACACATCGAAATCGTCGACCGGGACGATGTTCGGCAAGTCAGGGCACTCCGTCAACTCGGCGCAGTCGCCCTCATACGCTACTAGTTCGTCAGGGTCGTCCATGGGAAACGACAGAACATCGGTGGGCGCTTGCACGCCCCGATATGCCGCGTTCAGCCGCTCTATCTCGTCATCGTCCACGAAGCTCACGTCCACTTCGAAATCGTCATGTCCCATTGTCAGCTTGAGTGCTATTTCGACTGCCTCCTTCACCTTTTTCTCCAGTGCAGGCGCGATGTCGACCCTAGTCTGCCTGTTCACTATCTCGGCGGACATCCGTCGCCTCTCCTTCCCCGTCGCCCCGGCCCTCGCACGCAGGCGCGGCCAGCTTGGCGTGGCTGTTGCCGTTGGCGTTGCCGCTCCCGTTCGCATCGGCGCCGGCTCCAGCCTCCACTGCGCGCAGGTCGGGGTATTCGACGCGCTCATGGTACACTCCAGACAGTACATCGAGAAAAGCGTTCTCTATGGCGTATAGATCCTTTAGGGTAAGGTCGCACTCGTCGAGCTGACCATCGGCGAGCTTGCCCCGGACCACCTTCTTCACAGTGCTCTGCACCTGCCACGGCGATGCGTCCGATTGAGCCCTCACAGCCGCCTCCACCGAATCAGCCAGCATCACTATGGCGGCCTCGCGCGATTGCGGGCGCGGTCCCGGATACCTGAAGTCCTTCTCGTCCACTGACTGATCGCGGTCGTTCTCTGCGGCCCGCTGATAGAAGAATGAAACGAGCCCCGTGCCATGATGCTGCTGGATCAGATCGATCACCGATTTCGGCAGTCTGTACTGCCTTGCCAGTTCCACTCCGTCTTTGGCGTGAGACGTTATCACCAGCGTCGACAGCGCCGGACTGATCTTGTCATGCGGGTTTGCCTGAGCGAACTGGTTCTCGACAAAGAAATACGGCCGCTTGAGCTTGCCCACATCGTGGTAAAGCGCTCCCACCCTGACCAGAAGCGCATCGGCGCCCACGGCTTGAGCGGCGGTCTCAGCCAGGTTGCCCACTAGTATCGAGTGGTGGTACGTTCCGGGCGCCTCCAGCAGAAGCCTCCTGAGGAGCGGGTGCCCCGGATTGGACAGCTCCAGCAGGCGCAGCGGAGATGTGACGCCGAATATGGACTCGAAGAACGGCAGCGAGCCCAGGGTGAGTACAGTGGATATCATGCCGTTCACGAAGCCCCAGTACCACCTGGAAAGGACCTGCGGTTCGCCGAAGGCCAGGCCATAACAGACCGAAACCGCGGCGACCGCGCCGCCTACGAACACAACCGCCCGAGTCATGCTGGCCCGGTCGCGCAGTCCCGGCACTGAGTACGCGCCGGCTGCCCCCGCGGCCAGCGCGGCCAGCATTGCGAAAGCATCGCCCCGCAACATGACCCCGACCAGTGCTGCAACTGACAGATTGACCGCCATCGCCATCTCCAAAGACAGCAGCGACGAGATTATCATTGACGCAAACGCCGCCGGTACGAGATACGGCGCGTAGTCGGGCGCCAGACCTGCAAGAACACTGGCAGAAATCAGCACCGCCACGCCGGCGACTGCGCACAGGGCCAGGCTACTCTCGGCCGATGACAGCCTGGTGGTGAAGCGGTGGACATACGCGGCCGTGTACGCCACTGCCATGGCCGTGAGGCAAACCACGCCTATCCAGCCCATAATGCTCCCTCGAGAACCCAGAAGGCCCAGATCCGAGAGAATCGCTATGTGTTCCTCTGTAGCGGCATCGCCCCTTCTGATAATGCTCTGTCCCTTCTGAATGTATACAGGCGGCACCAGGTTGGACTGGTCTTCGGCGGCCTTCTCCACCTTCGCGAGGTCCAAAGAAAGATTTGGTCGCAAGGCCCCGACCACCACCCGGGATACCGCCTTAACCAACTGCGGCGGCAGGCCGTCCCGCGTCAGGTCATCGGGGATCCCCGCAGCCACCTTCTGAAGGCTGGCATCGGTGATCCTGATATCGCGCATGGTGCGACCGACCAGCGATGCGGCTGTCTGCCGGGCCGAAGCAAGTTCATCCTCAGTGATCTGGGCCAGGGCCGCCAGATCGCCGGCGGATAGACTTAGCGCGTCGACCGCTCCGCCCAGTTTCTTGGCTGCCGCGCGCGCGATGGCCTCAGGCCCTGCTTCAGGATCGTCGGCCCGCGCCGTGACCACAGCGTCGAAAACAGCGTCTACCGACTCCTCGGCCATGTAGGAGTACGACTGGCTGATCTCGTAGTTCTCCGGCGAATTCGGAGCGCTCTTCATATAGGCCTTGCGAGCATCTTCCTTCAGCTTATCAGTGGCCACCCGGTTGACAATCGTCCTTGGCGATTCAATGTCTCTCTTGGCGAACTGCCCGGCTTCGAGCACAACCGACTGAGGCAAGACAGCGTAAGCAATTATCAAAGATGATATTGCCACAGTGACCAGAGCTATCATCGTCTTGCTGCCCACAAAGGCCTTTATGCTGGAACCAACGCGCAACGCGCTCTCCCCGATCCTGGGCTCTGCCACCGGTGTCACCCCTCTTCGCGCCGATCCAAACCGGCATCGGCTCGCCGCGAGTCAAATCTCTCATACGCGCGGATGATCCTCTGCACCAGCTCGTGACGGACCACGTCCTGGTCTGTGAAATACACGAACTCGATCCCGTCGATACCCACAAGCACAGTCCGTACTTCCTCCAGCCCCGAAAATCGCCTCCGCGGCAGGTCGATCTGGGTGATATCGCCTGTGACCACCGCCTTGGACGAAAACCCGAGCCTAGTGAGGAACATCTTCATCTGCTCAGGACTGGTATTCTGCGCCTCATCAAGTATTATGAAAGCATCGTCAAGAGTCCTGCCGCGCATGTAAGCAAGCGGCGCGATCTCGATGATCCCGCGCTCCCTGTAGCGCTCGTACACCTCAAGCCCGAGTATGTCGAAAAGCGCATCATACAACGGCCTCAGGTAAGGATCGACCTTCTCCTGCAAATCGCCTGGGAGAAAGCCCAGTTTCTCGCCGGCCTCTACAGCCGGTCGCGTCAAGATGATCCTGCTCACCTGCTTAGACTTGAGGGCGGCGATCGCCATCGCCATCGCCAGATACGTCTTGCCGGTGCCCGCAGGCCCTATGCCAAGCACGATGTCGTTGTTCCGGATGGCGTCCACATAGTGCTTCTGCCCAATGGTTCGGGGCCGGATCTGCTTGCCCCCGGCCGTCACCTGTATCACATCGCCGAGCACAGAAGCGAGTGTTTCGGGCTGGTCGTCTTGCGCCAACATCACTGAATACCTCGTCTCCCTGCCGGAAATACGATTGCCCGCGCGCACCGCCGACTGCAGGTCCGAAAGGACGCGCAGCACCTTCTCGACCACGTCCTCGGACCCTATGACAGTCACCTCATTGGCACGGGCCATGATCTTGCATCCGAGCATCCCCTCGACCAGTCGCAAGTTCTCATCGCGGGCGCCGAAAAGCGCTGCGGCCTCTGTGTTGCCTTGAGTACAGAATCGTGCCTCTACAACTGGATGGGTCAAATGAGATTCTTCCCTCCCTACGGCCTCGCCTGCGGCCTGCCGATTTCTTCTAAAGTCTCTATCACAACTCGCACGTCCACCGCATCCGGCGGCAGCGACCGGTCAGAGACTTCTTCACTGATAGTGATGATCCTGGCATCGGCAGGTATCTGAGACTTAGCAGCCGAAACCGCCGCATCGCGCGCCATAGCGTATGCCTGCTCCCAAGAGAGACGGACCAAGTCCACCTTGAGTTCATGCCGACTCATTCTGATAACTTCGACAAGACTGTCTCCGTCCCTGCCCAAAGCCAGAACCTTCGAGAATCGCTCGGAATCGTAAGCCGCGTACCCGCCCGTCGGACCGAGGCTCAATTCGGCCCCCGCAAGTCGCAGGACGTAGCGGGTTGCCGATCGCCCCGTTCTGACCCTCTGCTCCACAGCGAGCGGTATGCGCGCCTGCCCCACACGCCAGACGCGTCCTTGCACCAGAGCCCGGGCGTGGACGGGTCCGCTGCCTGCGCCTGCGCCTGCGCCTGCGCCTGCGCCTGCGCCTGCGTCCGGACCCAAACCCGTACCCGAACCTGCGCCCGCGCCGGGCCTGCCCCCCACTATGACCTGGCCTTGAAGAACAGTGTCGCCCTCGCGCACCGCCGCATCGCCGGCCAGAAGTATCAGTCTCGTTATGACTGCGTCCGCCGAAGCCACTATATCAATGGGGCCCTCCGGGACATCCGGGGCCACCTTGGGCGCCGCGCGCACCGTGAGAGTCGTGCCGCGAAGCTCCACGCCCACCCAGGCCAGCTTGTGAACTGAACGGGTGATCTCTCGCCTGATCGCATCGCAGTTCACCCCACGTCGGAAAGCCCAGCGTCGCACACCCATGGTCTGCAGTATCCGGAGGATCTGTTCGTGCTCGGGCGGCTCAGCACCGACTACGTGGATCGTCCATAGGACCGAAGACGCCCCATACAGCACAGCAAGGAAAAGAACGGCGCCGAGGACCAGGAACCTCCTGCGAAGGAGGCGCGCCACGACAAATGGCGCTCCCATCCGCTCCTCGACCGCCGCCCGGCAGCCCGAAGCCCGCAAAACCGGACCCAGACGCTTGTAGCCGTCAATGCTAGTTCTGGCAAGCATGAGGCCCGGGCCCAGCATCGTGACGTCCGCCAGCTCAATGCGGTAGGCCGCCGCCATGTTGACGAACTTCTCCGGCGCCCGCCCTTCGATCCGAATTATAACATATCCGCGGAGCCAGTCCCACAATCCAGCCCCTGCCACTTCAGGGTACCTCCTGACCACCGCTACCAGCTGTGGAATCGCCGACCCATCCTGAGAACTCTATCCGGTCGAACCAACCTTCCACCACGATTTGCTCCCGGCTGATGCCGCGAACACGCAGGCGCCTGCCGGTCATCGCGATCTGCCCCGCGGGCGTGCTTATCTGAAGACGGCACGGCGTGTACTCCACCAACCCCCTGTGGTTATCGAGCACCAGCCGGGCATTGCCCTCGAAGCTCATCCGCGGCATGTCGAGCGCGATGTCCGTGGGCACACCGAGCGCCTCCGATATCCGGCGGACACGCCGAACACGGCGGACGCCCGGCGCTCGGCCTCCGCCGTCTCGCAGGCCTGCATCGCCCCGGCTGCCTGCATCGCCCCGGCTGCCCGCATCGCCCCGGCTGCCCGCATCGCCCCGGCTGCCCGCATCGCCCCGGCTGCCTGCAGGACGCCGCGCACCCTCGCCCGCCATGCGCCCACCACCTCTACGGCCAGTTCACTCTAGAGATGTATGCCTCAGCGCAGGTCGGGATGACGGGCAGAGGCTTGCTCCAAGTCGTGCGCCTGCGGGCGATGGCGCCGCCACGTACCCCACGACCCAATCCTGGGGCGGTGTAGGCGTCACGTGGCGCCCACATGTACCTCTCGGCAGCAATCCCAGCCGACAGTCGCGCGGATGGAAGAGTTGAGATGCCCGACTAATGCTCGTTCACGTACATCCTCCTCTTGCCGTGCAGAAGGATATGGCCCAATTCGTGAAACAGGTTGAACCAGACGACATCTGCATATGGGTGCCTGACACTTCCTTCTATCATGACCATACCCGGTGCGATCCACCTGGTGGCTTCATTGACGTAGGTCTTCGGCAGATGAGGAACAAAAGCCAGCACGACCCCACATGGCAAACACAAGTCCTGCAACCTTGTTCGAGGATCAGTTGCGCCACAAGCCACAGAGCGCGGGCCGCAGCGCACCCCTTTGCGCCGGCGGCC
>DHON01000030.1:16015-16165 GCA_002409965.1 Firmicutes bacterium UBA5389 | reverse complement strand
CCCTCGACGTGGAGAGGGTCCTCAGGTTACGCCTTGAGGCCCGTAAGCAGACGTTGCGCCCAGGCCTTGCCATGGATGTGGGTAATGCATGGTGCTTTTCCTGCAGGTTCCAAGCAAACCTGCGGGAAAAGCCGCAGGTACCGAATAAAT
>DHON01000030.1:5454-15668 GCA_002409965.1 Firmicutes bacterium UBA5389 | reverse complement strand
AGGACTTATTGCGAGCTACTTAGTTCTGTGGAAACCGCTTCTGCCCCCCTAAGCATCGCCAGAGTTGGTAGGACTATTGGCAGGGTCCCGGCAGGGTCCCGGCAGGGTCCCGGCAGGGTCCCGTCAGAGTCCCTTTCAGGACTGGCTGGCACAGCCGCTCAAACTCAAGCTACAGGGCCTAACGCTCAGACAATCCGAAGAGCTCCAAGCGCTGGGCTGGGACCGCGGCGCGATCGAGACGCGGCGGCCGTACCCGCGCTGAGCTGCGGTTCCCTGACCTGCCTCATTTGAAGCAGGTTGCCCCGCGATGGCTTCCCAGGTCACCGTCAAAGCCCTTTTTTCCAGTGTCGGGCTTGCGTAGGCAATGGGGGACGACGTTGGGATCTATCCTCGTCAAAGGCGACATCTCTGCCCCAGTGGAGCTGGTTTTCTATCTTGCACCGTCTCGCTGGACTTGATCCGGCCCGAAAGATCGGCCCGCGCGGACGCGCAAGCTACAGGCCAGCAACAGAGTGGGCGCGACTATCCGCGACCTTGGCGGAATCCTGATCGGCACAAAATCCACCATTGACAACCGCCACTGTTCGTGGTATCTCTTGTAACAAGGTATCTGGATCATCTCACAGCTGAATCGTGTGCGAATGCAAAGACGTTGAAGGGGAAGATCGTCGCAGTCAAAGCTTCCCATAGCGAGCGGGGGAGAGTGCAAGCCCCGCGGGAGGAATGCGGCGAGTGGGCCCCGGAGTCGCAAGCCAAACGGCCAGCGCAGGCAGGAATCATGGTGTGCTGCGCTGCCCAGTAGGCCGAGCCGGAAGCCTCCGTTATCGGGCAGGGGCATCGCCTCCGCGTCAGGCCGCGATCGCGCAGATGAATGCGCCTCGTGTGGTGCCGGTGGATAGCAGGCCGTGCTCTGAAATGAGAGGGGCAGTGTATCTGCCCTACTAGGGTGGCACCACGAGCGTAGAGCTCGTCCCTTGCGGACGGGCTTTTTGTGTTCCGCCCCGCATGACAGAGTATCCGGCCTGAGTGAGCATCATCGGCGAGTGGCCATCGCGAACTGACGGCGCCTGCCATCTGCCCGACCTCTGACGTCTCTGCCGCGCGGCTCATGGCAACCAGACCAGGTAGCGACCCGAACGATGCCGGCATCGGCGCTCCAGGAGCCCATGATTTCAAGCATAAGGAGGCAATCACAATGAAGGCGCGTCTACTCAATCTCAGGCGCACTCTGTCCGCCCTCGTCGCGCTCACGACGTTCGCGGCGCTCATGGGGTTCGCAGGATTCCCCGGAGCAGGTCTCGTGCACAGTGCGGCAAATCTCTCTCCTATCAAGATCGGCGCGGCAGGACCCTATTCAGGCGACTTGTCTAAGATCGGACTTGACGGCCTGAACGCCATCAGGATGGCAGTGGAAGAGGCCAATGCCGCAGGCGGTGTACGCGGCAGGAAGATCGAGATCGTCGAGGCGGACGATGCCGGCGACTCGTCCAAGGCCATACTCGTCGCAGAGAAGCTGGCCATGGACCGGGCGGTGCTCGGAGTCGTCGGCCCCATGAACAGCTCCACAGTGGAGGCAGCGCTTCCCACCTACCAGCGGGCCGGCCTGGCCATCATCAGCCAGTCGGCCACCAAACCGTCGCTCACTGAGACAGGGTACAAGGTCATGCACAGGATATGCCCGCGCGACGATGCGCAGGGCCCGGCATCGGCCGAGTTCGTGGTGGAGGTCTTGAAGGCGAAGAGCGTCTACATCATTGATGACAAGACCGCCTACGGCCAAGGGCTGTCAGACGAGGTGGAAGCGGCGCTCAAAGCCTCAGGCATCAAGACCGTCCGAAGCCAGATTACGCTGGAAGACAGGGACTTCTCCCCTATACTCACTCGCGTCAAGGTGGCCAAGCCAGACCTGCTGTATCTGGGGCTAGCCAACCCGGCGCAGGCTGCGTCCATCATCAAACAGGCCGCCGGGCTCGGAATCTCGGTCAAGCTCATGGGCGGTGATGGACTCAAGGAGAAGGACCAGCTGATCGCGGGTTCGGCGGGGCTCGCCGAAGGCATGTACGTTACAACGATCGGTCGTGCCATAACAGAGGTCCCCGAGGCAGCGGAGTTCATCCGCAAGTTTGAAGGCAAGTTCGGCGCGATGAGCGTGTTCTCCGGGCAGACTTACGAAGCCGCCAGAATATTGATAGACGCGATGCGGCGCGCATCCGCCGACCCGTCCAAGCTCACCCGCGCCCTCGTCATGGAGGCGCTGGGCAAGACCGCCGGCTACAAGGGCATTCTCGGCTTCCCGATAAGCTTCGACTCCAAGGGCGATGTGATCGGTGCCGGCATCTACGTCTATCAGGCAAAGGGCGACGATTTCGTGCTAGTTCGCTAGCGCCGCCGGCAGACGCCGGCCAGCAGATGCCGGTCAACCGGCATCGCGGGCGATGTTGGCGCAGTGTTACTCCAAATGTCCCTAAGGCGACGAGGTGTAAACGATGGACCTGTTCCTCATGCAGATACCCCAGCAGATTGTGAACGGCGTTACGCTGGGCAGTGTGTATGCCCTGCTCGCGCTGGGCTACTCCATGGTGTATGGAGTGCTCAAGATGCTCAACTTCGCCCACGGCAGTGTGTTCATGGTCGGCGCCTTCGCAGGCTGGGGCGCGCTATCGCTGCTCACGCGCGGCAATGCACTGACCATGAGCCCAGCTCTGGCGCTTCTCGCGATGGTAGCAGCGGGCGTTGCCGCCACCGCCTTGCTGGGCGCGACGATAGAGCGTCTGGCGTACCGCCCACTGCGCGGGGGATCTCGCATGGCTCCGCTCATCTCGGCCTTGGGAGTCTCGATCATACTGGAAAACGCAGCTATGCTCCTCACCTCTGGACGCGCCAAAACGTATCAAACGGAACTGATCTTCCCGCAAGACTGGGCAGTGCACGTGGCGGGGGCAACCATCTCCGCCACGCGCATCGCAATGTTCGCCTCGTCGGTCGCGATCATGATCCTCCTGGACATGGTGGTGTCGCGCACCAAGTTCGGACGGGCAATGCGTGCGACTAGCCAGGACGCCGAGGCAGCTGAATACATCGGCATCCGCACGGCGGCGGTGATTGCCGGGACATTCATCATAGGATCGTCCCTGGCGGGAGTGGCCGGCGTGATGGTGGGCCTCTACTACACCCAGATCGACTTCATGATCGGGTTCTCGGCCGGGCTCAAGGCATTCACCGCCGCCGTGCTGGGCGGGATCGGCAACTTCCGGGGCGCCGCGGCAGGCGGACTGCTCCTGGGGTTGGCTGAGAGCATAGGGGTGCTGATCGCGCCGCCGGTCTACAAAGATGCAATCGTGTTCGCAGTTCTCATCGTGACTCTGATCCTGCGCCCGTCCGGCCTGCTCGGCAAGCAAGCGAGGGCGCGGGCATGAAGCGCGAGTCCCGGCAGCAAATGGAGGCTGGAGATAGAATGAGTCTGAAAATCATGCAAGACGATGCCCTTCCCCGCACGTGCGCAGCTCGCCGAGGGCTCCAAGCGCTCCGAGCTCGCAGGGCGCGCCGAGCGGCCAGCCTCCCGCGGGCGCTCGTCTTCGCGGCGTACGCTGTGCTGCTGCCGCTGCCGCTCATCCTGCGGAACTACTACCTCATCCGCGCGGGCGGATCGGTGGGCGTCTACCTAATACTGGCTGCGGGGCTCTCCATCGTCGCAGGGCAGGCGGGCCTGCTCGATCTGGGTTACGCCGGGTTCTACGGCATCGGCGCCTACATCTACGCTCTGCTCGCTTCGCCCAAGTTCGGACTGCACTCGGCCTTTCTTCCCGCCGCCCTGGCCTCAGCCCTAGCTGCAGGCCTCGCCGGCTTGGCGGTGAGCGTGCCCACACTGCGGCTACACGGCGACTATCTGGCAATGGTTACCCTCGGATTCGGACAGATCGTAAGGATCCTACTGAACAACATGGACCGACCGATCAACATCACCAACGGCCCCAATGGGATCGTGGCAATCGACCCACCCAGGATACTCGGGTTCACCTTCGCTTCGCTAGAGTCTTCATACGTCCTTATCTGGGTCTTCGCCGCGCTCGTTCTGGTCGGAATTGCACGCGTAGTCGGCTCCAAAACAGGCCGCGCATGGAACGCCCTGCGCGAGGATGAGACCGCCGCAGCCTGCATGGGCGTCAACGTCCGCCGCTACCGCGTGTCGGCATTCGTAACCGCCGCCGCCATCGCCGGGTTCGCGGGAGCGCTATTCGCATCGTGGCAGGGCGCGGTCTTCCCGCAGAACTTCACCATGTCCGAGACGATCGCGCTTTACTGCATGGCCATTCTCGGAGGAATCAGAAGCATACCCGGAATCATGCTGGGCGTGCTCGTCCTGCAGGTCCTCCCCGAGGTCCTGCGGACCTACAGCATATACCGCATGCTCATCTACGGCTTCGCCCTGGTCCTTCTGGCCGTCTTCCGCCCGCAGGGACTGATCGCCCAGGGCGAGAGACTGGTAGGCATCAGCCGCAGGCAGCCTCCAGACTCGAGTAGTTCGGCAGAACCCAAGACGGAAACTGCAACCTCGCCCCCGTGCCCAGTCCTCGAAGTGTCCGGCCTGGGCTGCAATTTCGGCGGCCTCGCAGCCGTATCGAAGGTGCGCTTCATTGCCCACGCAGGCGAGATCCTGGGGCTAATCGGGCCCAACGGCGCAGGCAAGACCACGCTGTTCAACCTGATCACAGGCCTCGTCAAGCCGTCCGCGGGGGAAGTGCGCGTTCACGGCCAAGCCGCGACGGGACTCGCTCCGCACGAGGTGGCTTCGTTGGGAGTGGCGCGAACTTTCCAGCACATCCGCCTGTTCGAGACCCAGTCGGTGCTGGAAAACGTCCTGACCGGCTGTCACCTACAGGGGCAGAGCAACGCGCTCGGAGCCCTAGCACGGTCAGCAGCGCACGCACACCAGGAATCGCAGGAGGTGGCCCGCGCTCGCGAAGCGCTCGCCTTGGTGGACACCTCACTCGTAACGCGCGAAGCCTCGCTGGTCCGCCATCTATCTTATCCCGACCGTCGCCGGGTTGAGGTGGCTCGCGCCATCGCAACCGGCTCCAAGCTGCTGCTCTTGGATGAACCGGCTGCCGGCATGACTCCTGAAGAGATCGCAGCGATGGTAGACGACATCGTCGCCCTTCGCGGCCGAGGCTACACGATCATCGTCATTGAACACCATATGGACCTCATAGCCGCCGCATGCGACCGCGTTATCGCACTCGACCACGGCGAAGTCATAGCCGCCGGCACCCCTTCTGAGATAGCCGCCCATCCCAAGGTCATCCGGGCCTACCTGGGGTCGACAAGGGCGGAGTCGGCGCCGGCCTCGATCGGCGCTGACGCCAGTGCCGGGCCCTCGCTGGAGGTTTCCCCCATCCTGGAGCTGGCCGGCGTGCACGCGTCCTACGGCCCGGCCGCAGTTCTGCAGGGAATCGACATTGAAGTACATCCGGGCGAAGTCGTTGCGTTGCTCGGAGCAAACGCAGCCGGCAAGAGCACAGCCATCAAGACGATAATGGGCAGACTGCGTCCGTCACGTGGCGAGATCCGCTTCATGGGGCGCCGCGTAGACGGACGTCCCACCAACGAGATCGTGCGAATGGGGATCGGCATCGTACCCGAAGGGCGCCGGGTGTTCTACGAGCTCACAGTGCTCGAGAATCTGGAGGCCGCAGCTGAAGCCTCAGCCGCGGCGACCGGGAAAGCCAGGACCAGAGCCGGGGCTGATGTCCGAGCCGCCAATCAAAGCCAGGTCGAGCAAGTAATCAACCTCTTCCCTGTGCTCGCCGAGCGCCGCAGCCAGCTTGCCGGGACACTATCAGGCGGAGAACAGCAGATGCTGGCCATCGCGCGAGCCCTGGTAGCTTCGCCGCAGCTGATATGTATGGACGAACCGTCCATGGGCCTCGCGCCGATCATGGTCGACCGAGTCATGGAAGCGATACGCGAGATTAACGGGACAGGCACCGCCGTGCTGCTTGTGGAGCAGAACGCTCAGGCTGCGCTGTCGGTGGCAGACCGAGCCTACATCCTGCGAGACGGGCGAATCGCCGCGTCCGGAACCGCCGCCGAGATGCTCAGAGATGGCAAGTTGGCCAGCACTTACCTAATATGACGCTACCTTTGGATACGCCGAAGCGGGTGCGCTTCCGCGTCCAGAGACGCATGAAATCCCGGGAAGTAATCCTTGCGAATGTCACCCTGCTACGAGGCAGTACTCTACCGCCTTCAACCCGATGACGTACACTACTCCAACAAGCACGCGGCATTCCGAGGACAATATTGGTCCGTCAAGCACTGGAGAACGGAGCCATAACCATGTCGAGAACGGCAGAGATGATGGAAATGGAACTCAGGGGCATGCGAGAATACTACCCCCTCGTCCGCATCACCGCCCGTTCGAGCGCCGATACCCCGTAGTAGAGCAGCACGGACACGATGGACAGCAGTATCACTGAGCTCATCACCAGGCTCATGTTGAACACCTGTCCGCCGTAGACGATCAGGAAACCCAATCCCGCCTTCGACACCAAAAACTCGCCGACGATCGTGCCCACCATGGATAGCCCCACGTTCACCTTGAGCGCAGCAATCATCACCGGAACGCTCGCAGGCAACACCACCTTGCTGAGTATCTGCAGTCGCGTAGCGCCGAAGGTTCGGAGAAGTTTCACCCGGTCCGGGTCCACCTGGCGGAACCCCACATAAACCATCATTATCGTCACGACCACCGATATCGCGATGGCCATGGCGATGATCGCAGTGACCGTTGTTCCCAGCCACACAATGAATATGGGGCCCAGCGCCACCTTGGGTATGGAATTGAGCACCACGATGTATGGATCCAGTATGTCGGAGAGCAGATCCGACCACCACAGAAGCACCGCGGCCACTATCCCGATCAGCGTGCCCACGGTGAACCCGATGGCCGTCTCGCCTACGGTCATGCCGAGGTGAAGCCAGAGCTCCCCGCGGCGCGCCATCGAAACGGCCGTCGCGAATGCCCTGGAAGGCTGCGACACGACGAAGGCATTGATCCACCCCCGCCGTGCCGCAACCTCCCACAACACCACAAACGCAGCCAGAATCAGTGCTCGGGCCACACTCACCACCATACGCCGCCTGGCCAGGCTGCTCAGAAACGCCTCATGTTCTCGCGATTGCCGGGGCCGATCCGACTGCGTGGCCATCTGCAGTCAGCTCCTTCCAGATGGCGTTGAAATAGGCGCGGAACTCGGGCGCTTCCCGGCGCCCAATGGGCGTCTGCCGCTCACAGGTGAGGTTGATCTTGTGGCTGGACTTGATCCTCCCCGGCCTCCTGCTCATCACGAGCACGCGGTCGGACATGGCTATCGCCTCCGAGATATCGTGCGTCACCATGAGCACCGTGAGGCCCTCCGCCCGCATGATCCGATATAGATCCTCCGACACCTCGAGCCGGGTCTGGTAGTCCAGCGCCGACAGGGGTTCATCCAGTAGCAGCACATCTGGGCGGGTCGCAAGCGTCCGAACAAGCGCCGCCCTCTGACGCATTCCTCCCGATAGGTGGCACGGGTAGTGGTTTTCGAATTCACCCAGGCCGTATGCGTTCAGCATGCGCCTGACGACTGCCACACTCTCGCGCGTCACCGCCCGCTGTACCTCCAGCCCAAGGAGAGCGTTGCCCAGTATGGTGCGCCATTCGTAGAGACAGTCCTGCTGAAGCATGTAGCCTACATGCCCGCTGGGCCCGGTGACCGTCTCGCCGCATACCTCAACGCTCCCAGACGTGGGCTTGATTAACCCCGCCACCAGCGACAGCACCGTGCTCTTGCCGCACCCGCTCGGCCCGACCACCGCCACGAACTCCTGCGGCGCCACTTCCAGGCTCATCTGGGCGAGCGCCGCAGTCTCGGCCTCACGGGTGTGGTAGATCATCCACACCCGATCCAGCCCAATCGCGCTGGCCCGCCCGCCCGGGTCATCCACGCCTGCCACGTTTGCGCCCCCGCTCATTTGCTCTTCAGCGCAGCCCGGGTGATCTCCATCGTCACTAGAGCGTTTGCGGGCACAGCCGCCTTGAGCTCACCCGCCGATGCCATCACCTCCTGCAGCCGCATAAGGCCACTGGGCGACACCTCGGGCGTTGCGGGCCATGTTCCCTGGTCTTTGTAGCGCTTCACGATACGGGCGATCACCTCAAGTTTCGTATCTGGGAAGAACGGTCGAATCACCTCCGCCGTCTCGGTCGGCGTGTGCTCCTCCACCCAATTCATGCCCTGGTACAGCGCGCGGGTGAATCGGATCAGCATGTCGCGGTCCCGCGTGAGCTGGCTCCGTCTCACATGGTAGACCGTATACATGATCTCGCCGCCCTCAACCCCCATCGACGCTACAATCTTGCCCTGCCCCGCCATCTCCAGTTCAGTCATGGACGGCTCGAACTGGGCAATGTAGTCGCCTATCCCCGCCGCGAACGCCCCCGGCGCCGCCGCAAAGGCCAGGCTGGTTACGATATCCACGTCCTTGAACGGCTCGATGCCATGCCTCTTGAGCACCCACTCCAGCACCATCTCGGGCACCCCGCCCAGGCGCGCCCCGACGATGGTCTTGCCTCTCACATGCTCCCAGCTGAATGGGTCGGGCATCCCAGCCCTGGCCAAGAAGAAGGACCCGTCCATCTGCGTCAGCTGAGCAAAGCCGACCAGATAGTCCGGGGCCCCCTGGTTATAGATGTAGATTGCGGCTTCCGGCCCGAAAAACCCAATATCGCACGCGCCCGAAATCAGCGCGGCCGCGCCCTTGTCGGCGCCCCACGCGGTAGATAGATCGATTCTCAGGCCCTCATCTTCGAAGAAACCCCGCGCCAGCGCGACATACTGCGGCGCGTAGAATATGGACCTGACCACCTCCGACAGACGGACGACTGTGTACCCCCGCCCGACCTTGCCGAACGCTGCCGGGGAGGCAAAGACAAGCGCGCACGCGAGAACGAGCGCCACAATCGCGGCCGCCCGCGCCAACTGCGCCATGCCGGCGACCCGAACTCTGGCCCTGAACCGAGCCCGACCGTTGGCTCCCGACCCGACCCTGCTCCGTCCCACGAAAGACATGCTCCCACCTCCATGACCCCAGTCATGTATTGCAGGAGCATATTATGCTGCCGTCACGCTTGCTGACTATCTGTTTTCCGCGTCCGCTTTCGCTATCTCTGCGCCTTCCGTCCCTGCCCGCTCAATCCCTGCCCGCTCAATCGCGTCCGCCAGCCTCTCCATGATCGGGTGTTCATAGAGCTCCACTTCCCCACGGTCGGCCATGGCCGAAAGCTCCGGATCGATGGGCATTCCGCCGATGAACGGGATTCCAAGGCCAGCTGCCTGCTCCTCGCCGGAAGGTTTGCCGAATGGATACACTGCCTCGCCGCAGTGGGGGCAAGTAATGTAGCTCATGTTCTCCACCAGGCCGATCAGAGGCTTCTCCATCATTGCGGCCATGTTGACGGCCTTTCGGACTATCAGAGCCGCGACGTCCTGGGGCGACGACACTGTGACCAGCCCATCGAGGGGTATGGACTGCATCACCGACAGCGGAACATCGCCCGTTCCCGGCGGCAAGTCTATCAGCATGTACTCAGTGTCTCCCCAGTTGACCTCGGACCAGAACCGCTTGATCATGCCCATCAGGAGTGGGCCGCGCCACACCACCGGCGCATCCTCCTGCTCTAGCAGCAGGTTCAGGGAGACGATCCTGATCCGAAGCCTCTCGGTCTGAGCGGGGAAGATCCCCGTCTCCGATGCGTCCAGACGGCCGTGGACGCCGAGCATCTTCGGAATGCTGGGGCCTGTGATATCGGCGTCCATGATCCCAACCGTGTGCCCGCGCCTCGCCAGCGCCACCGCGGCAAGCGCCGCCACCGACGACTTGCCCACACCGCCCTTGCCGCTCATTACGCCGATCACATGCTTTACATCTGACAATGCATTCTGCTCAAACATCTGTATCATCCAGATCGCGCTCCTCTTTGACTGACGTCCCCGATTATGCTAAAGGAGTTTTGGACATATGTCAATAACCCGATAGGGCAATCCGATAGGGCAATGCGGGCATCAGCGAGGCTGACAGACTGAAGCCGATTCTTACATACGGCCTGAAAGGCCGCATAGTCGGTCTGTTGAGCTTACCCCCGCTTTCCTGCTTCCCGAAATCGCGGCCACTCC
>DHON01000030.1:0-5263 GCA_002409965.1 Firmicutes bacterium UBA5389 | reverse complement strand
CAGCCGTTGAGCAGGCTGCGTATGGAACAACCTGGGATGCTCACTTTTGCTTCAAGGCGCGCCCAAGAGGGAGACATTGAATACAGAGAAAGCGGAGGAATCTTGCTGGAAGAGTAGGATACTTGTGTATCCGTACAGAATCTACATATGGGCAAGAAGACCCAGCAGAGGACTTCTGGGCCGCCTTTCATGAACTCTTTTCCAGTTACCTTTGGTCGATACACGAATACCTTCCTGAAGGAATGGTGGTTCGAGTGGCAATGAGCCCAGTTGGAATGGACCCAGTGGCGATCGACATCAACAGCGATGTCGGCGAGTCCTTCGGCGCCTGGCAGATGGGTCTGGACGAACGAACGCTGGCCTCGGTCACCAGCGCCAACATCGCATGCGGTTTCCATGCGGGAGACCCCTCTACCATGCGCAAGACGCTGCGGACGGCCGCCCGGCTGAACGTGTCGTGCGGCGCACACCCCGGGTATCCTGACCTGGTCGGATTCGGCCGACGCGACATGGCCGTGTCCCCAGACGAGGCCGCAGCCGACCTGGCATGTCAAGTCGGAGCGTTGTGGGCCCTTGCACGCGCCGAAGGCGTCCAGCTCAGGCACGTCAAGCCCCATGGCGCCCTCTACAACCGCGCCGCCCGCGACTATGCGCTCGCCCTCGCCCTGGCCAGGGCCGTCCGCTGGCTCGATCTCGGGCTTGTACTAGTGGGCCTGGCAGGCTCAGTAATGCAGCAAGCTGCCGCCGAGGCAGGCATCGCTTTCGCGGCAGAGGCGTTCGCGGACAGGGCCTACAACTCCGATGGAACCCTGGTCAGCCGCTCGAAGCCAGGATCGGTCATCGAGGATCCTGCTCAAGTCGCTCGGCGTGCGGTGTGCATCGCGCGCGATGGAGCGATAGACACCTACGATGGAGGCCAGATCAACCTGGCGGCCCACACCATATGCGTGCACGGCGACACCGAGCAAGCCGCCGAAACTGCCCGTGCGGTCCGGGAAGCAATCGCAGCGGCAGGAATCCGGATCGAACCGCTGTGGAAAGGGGTGAATCTCAACTGAACGCAACGCAAGACTGGGCCGATGCAAGCCCCCGCCGATTCCGTTCGATAGTCAGATCCGCCCAATGGACTGCCCCCACCGCCGGCGTGTGTATGGGATACGCCCAGGCCAATCTGGTGGTGCTCCCCGCCCGGCTGGCCATGGACTTCCTGGTGTTCGCCGTCAGGAACCCCAAGCCATGCCCGATTATCGACGTGCTGGAGGCTGGCTGCCCCGACCCTGCGTACAGCGCGCCCGGCGCCGACATCCGCACTGATCTTCCCAGATATCGCGTGTACCGCCGCGGGCAGCTTGAGGACGAACGCTCCGACATCGTCGACCTGTGGCAGGACGACTTCGTCTCATTCCTTATAGGCTGCAGTTTCTCTTTTGAGAAATCCTTGCTTGATGCAGGCATCCCGGTTCGGCACGTTGAACTCGGCCGCAACGTACCCATGTATATAACGAACATACAATGCAGGCCGGCAGGGGTCTTCCGCGGGCCGATGGTGGTCAGCATGCGCCCGATTCCCGGTCGCGCCATCGCCCGGGCCGTCGAAGTCACCGCGGCCATGCGCGCCGTGCACGGCGCGCCGGTCCACATAGGATCGCCTGAGGTAATCGGCATCGCCGACATCGACTGCCCCGAGTTCGGCGATCCAGTGCCCGTCAATGAAGGCGAAATCCCGGCCTTCTGGGCATGCGGCGTCACGCCTCAGGCAGCAGCCCTGGCTGCCAAACCCGAGATCATGATAACGCACTCGCCCGGACACATGTTCATCACCGACATCCGCGATCGCGACCTGCACGACTTCGTGTGCGGTCTGGGAGGCACAGCGAAATGAGCATTCATGCAGACACGCCTCGATCTATGCCCCGATTTCTGTGGGCCGGCGACAGCGCCGTGGTCATAGAGTTCGGCAACGAGATTTCCCCAGCCCTGGCCGCGCGCGCCCACACCGCCGCCGCAGCTTTTGAGAGCGCCAATCTTCCATGGCTGGTTGAAGTGCTGCCTTCCTACAGGTCCGTGCTGGCTGAATTCGACCCACGCCTGATCTCGCCCGCTGCAGCCCTGGAAGAGCTTCAGCGCATTGCGGAAACGGCCGCGATTCCCGAGGGACCAGCCAGCCTCGACCAGCTGGACATAGTCAGTATACCCGTGTGCTACGGCGGCCGATTCGGCCCCGACCTCCATGATGTGGCAGCGCACACAGGCCTGTCGCCTGATGAGGTGGTCGCAGTGCATAGCGAGCCGCTCTACCTGGTCTACATGATCGGCTTCATGCTGGGCTTTCCGTATCTGGGCGGGATGTCGCCTCGCATCGCGACTCCCCGGCTCGCCACCCCGCGCACAATCGTGCCCGCCGGGTCAGTGGGCATCGCCGGCAACCAGACAGGGGTCTACCCTATGGCAAGCCCGGGCGGGTGGCACCTGATTGGTCGCACGCCTATGCGTCTGGCCGACCCGTCCGCGGATCCTCCGTGCCTGCTCCGCGCGGGCAACCGAATTCGGTTCGTCCCGGTGGACGAGGCCGCATATCGTGCCATTGAAGCGGCCGCAGCGACCACGGCGCGCACCGATGCGCCAGGCATCGCAGCCATCCCAGCCCAGGCAGAAGGGGGCGATCAGTAGTGGCAGCCATGCTTGAAGTGGTCAACTCAGGGCCGCTCTCCACGCTTCAAGACCTGGGCCGACGAGGGCGGATGAAGTACGGAGTGCCTCCCTCCGGCGCGCTGGACCAGGAGGCTCTGGCAGTCGCCAATCTGCTGGCAGAAAACCCAGAAGGAGCAGTGGGGATCGAGATCACGTATGGCAACTTCAGCGTCCGAGCGCTGGCCCCGGTCGTGTTGGCGTGCGCCGGTGCCTGGGCCTCCGTCTCGGTAGACTCCATCGCCGTCTCGCCCTGGACGACCTTGAGCGTCATGCCCGGCGAGATCGTGAGCGTAGGCGCCCCGGCCTGGGGAGTCCAAGTCTATCTCGCGGTGCGCGGAGGAATCGCCGCTCCTCTGGTGATGGGCAGTGCCTCCACATGCACCCGCGCCGCGCTGGGCGGCATCGACGGCCAAGGGCGCGCCCTTCGCGCAGGCGACCTCATAGCCACGCCGGACCGCCCAAGCCCAAGCCCAAGCCCAGGACCCGGCCACGTTCCAAGCCTGCTGGCCGCGAGCACGGTGACCGCCCGGGCAGCCGCCGCCCTGGCCAAACGGCAAGCCGCGTTCGCCCGGGCGCACTCGCCCGCGGCCGCATCCGCCAGGTGCCCGGTAGCCATACGAGTGGTCATGGGCCCACAGGACGACCATTTCACAGACGGAGGACGGCGTACGCTGGTCACAGAGGAGTTCACCCTAACCAGCAAGGCAGACCGAATGGGGTTGCGATTCGAGGGCCCAGCCATCGAGCACAGCCGCGGGGCCGACATCATCTCCGACGGCATGCCCAGAGGCGCAGTTCAGGTGCCTGGCGACGGCAAGCCCATCATCATGTTGGCCGACAGGCAGACCACCGGCGGCTACCCCAAGATAGCCTGCGTGGCCCGGGTCGACTTGGACCTCCTGGCCCACCTGCGCCCCGGAGACCGGGTCCGATTTGCTGCATTGCCGGCTGAAGAAGCGCATGAGTCGCTCATTCATGAACAAGCTGCCTCCCGAGCCAGCGGTCGCGCACTCAGAATCCTGATTGACGGCATCGAGCATGTCGTCACCGTTTGCGAACTCCAGTAGGCTCACGCGCGCGGAAAGACAGACGACGCGAAGGGACTGAACACAATGAAAGCCCCAAGAATCACCGATGACGCACTGAGCATCGCGGCAGAGACCATCGATCGCCTGATCTCCCTGGACTTCCGCAACCGCGGGATCACGAGCCGGCTCTATGCGGCGGCGCGCGAACACGTAGGCGCGCCCCTGGCGTACACCGCCGCCAGCGTCATCGCCCGGGCGCTTGATCCACAGGGGCCGCAGGCTGCGCTGGCCACAGCAGCGGATCCGTTGGCCCCAGCTGCGCAAGCTACTCTCGCCCCTCACGCTCCGCGAAAAAGCGCCATCGTGTGCACCGGCTTCATGATCCGTTCGGCCGGGCAGCCCGAAACCGACGGCCTCACCGGCGCCGCTCTGCTCGCCCGAGGGCTGGCCGCCGCATTCGGAATCGTTCCCGTGCTGGCCACTGAAGAGGCAGCCGTGCGCCCCCTGCGCGCCGCGTGCGCCGCCGCCGGCGTGCATGCCACCGTGACCGCCATTGACGCCGTTGCCACGCCCATCGCCAATCGACTTGCCAATCCCGTTGACGAGGCCGTCATACTCCCGTTCCCCATCGGCTCAGACCCTGCCACACTCCGGACGCTGGCGACTGATCTCCTATCTTGCATCGACCCGAGCGTAGTCATCGCCATCGAGCGGCCGGGAGCCAATCGGATGGGCGTACACCACAACTCCCGCGGACAGTCCATATCCGACATAGTCGCTCCTCTCGATGAGCTGTTCACACAGGCAACTGCCGCTAGAGTGCCCACCATAGCCATAGGCGACCTCGGAAACGAGCTGGGCATGGGTGTTGTTGCCAACGCCCTGCGCGAATTGAGTCCCCTGGGCACGCGATGCGCCTGCCCGTGCGGGGCGGGCATCGCGTGCGACACGCCTGCCGATGTCACAGTAATCGGGGCGGTCTCAGACGATGCCGCGTACGGCATACTCGCCTGCCTCGCCACGCTGCGCGGCAACGTCAGCATCCTGCCAACCCCCGATATGCTGCGGGCGGCGCTGCGGGCGGCAGTCGCCGCCGGGGCCGTAGATGGATTGACCGGCAAGTCAGAGTACTCCATCGATATGCTGGGCGAAGCAATACACTGCGCCCTGCTGGGGCTGATGGGGGCCGTGCTCGCGTGCGCCACATCCCAGGCATGAAGAAGTCTGTCTGTAGTGCAAGCGTAAAATGCCCCACGTAGCCATGCGACGATGGAAACTCGACCTCTACAGATCGCCAAGTCTCTTGGCGCAAGCGGCCCGCACGCCCCCGCGAGCCCCCAACAACCCGATCTTGGGCCCCGCGACGAACATTATGTTAACCGCCTGTGCCATTTTGCCCAGGCTACGCGCCAAGGCTGGGTAGAATGACTCAGGTTCGCGATACCCAATGCCGACCACATGCCGACTGCATGCCGACCGCGATGCGCAGCCAGTTCCCCCCACACACGAGCCCGAGCTATAGGGCGTGGGCCGCGGCGCGCCTC
>DHON01000048.1 GCA_002409965.1 Firmicutes bacterium UBA5389 | reverse complement strand
TTGCGGAACTGCTGGGCGCTGGGGATGGTGCCTTGACGCACGCTGCAGTGCGGTATATACTCTCTTTAGCGTCGCGCTGGAGGGGTGTCCGAGTGGTTTATGGAGCCGGTCTTGAAAACCGGTGTCTCAGCAATGGGCCGTGGGTTCGAATCCCACCCCCTCCGCCAGAATCGAGAAGAGCATAGTCCGGTTTCAGCTTTAGCGGAGAGATACCCAAGCGGCTGAAGGGGATGGTTTGCTAAACCATTAGTAGGGGAAACCCTAGCGGGGGTTCGAATCCCCCTCTCTCCGCCAGATTCAAATACGTGTCCCATGTCCTGCGGCATGGCCCGGCGTAAGCTGGAGGTCATGCCAGTTTTCATTGTGCAGGTGATCAGCCCGTGCTCAAGAACTGCCTCTCCAAGCCGTACCACACGAAGCTGTGGCGCGCCATCTACGAGTTCAACTTGATCGAGCCGGGCGATGCGATCCTCATTGGGCTGTCGGGCGGGAAAGACAGCATGTTCCTGGTCTATGCGCTGAGCCTACTCCGCTCGTACTCCAGCATTCCGTTCACGGTCGAAGCGGTCACTGTGGACATAGGTTTTCCGGGCCCATTCGACATCGACAAGCTGAAAGCGGCGTGCGATGCCATGGGGGTCCCTCATCATCTGGTGTCTACAAAGATCGCGCAGGTAATCGAGGAGCGCCGTGACAAGGCCAACCCATGCGCGGTCTGCTCGTATTTTCGTCGGGCAGCCATGAATCGTTTCGCGTCCGAGAATGGGTTCAGCAAGGTCGCCCTCGCTCATCACGAGGACGATGCCATGGAGACGTTCCTCATGAGTATCCTGTACTCCGGCAAGCTCTGTACGCTGCCATGGAAGACTTATCTGACGCGAACGGGCATCACGGTGATCCGCCCCATGATGTATCTCTCCGAAAAAGACGTGATCAAGGCCGTCAAAAGGGCGGGCATAGAGGCCATTCCCACCTGCTGCCCTTATTCGGGTCAAACCACGCGGGCAAGAGTGAAGCGGCTCCTGCTCGAACTCACCAGAGAAAACAAGATGGTTCGGGCGAACCTTATGGCGTCCATGCGCGATGGCGACGATGTGGAACTATGGCCGTCCATTGGGCGTCATAACAGGCAGGACCTTTGTTGACAGGGGTTTTCCGCGATGCCTATAATGGCTATGGCACGCAGTTCATGTTCCTCTAGTTGCAGTGATTGGGGGCACTACCTGTGGGATGTCCGGAGTTCGATCACCATGCCAGCCGGCGAAGTGCGGTACTCGCCGCAAGAGTACTTGCACTTGCAGTACTATTTGTGATATCGATATCTGCCGCTAACGCCGTTCAAGGAGCGCCGGCCGCTCCCACAGGCGACGAAATCGCGGCTAAAGTCGCGGAGAAGCTTAAGGAAATCCAGACGGTTCAGGCTGACATCGTTGCATCGTTCTCCGATTCGTCGAGCAAGAATCCGATCAACATGACCATTCGGGTCAGCGCCGACAGGAGCAGCAACATCACGCGGATGGAGATTACCCAGCACCAGGTGTTCGAGGGGCAGATAGTGATACTCGACATGAAGAAAGACATCACCACAGTGTACATGCCTGTGACTGGTCAGGCATACAGGGGCAGGTCAGCCACGATAGCGGCCCAGTTGGGCTTGGATATGGGGTCGTTCGACCTCGACAACCTGCTGTCTATGGACCCCGCAGGGATGATGACCTTCAAGTACCTGCGGCAAGACAAGTTCGACCGACTTCCTCACCACGTGGTGCAGACCCGCCCCAAGATGGACGTTGAGGGCTACCAGCTGGTCTGGGTAGACTGCGAGACCCTCATGGTCCGCAAGGTCGAGGCCTTCGATGGCCAGGGTAAGCTTACGGCCTCCATAACCATCAACAACCTCAAGGTCAATCTGAAGCTCAATACGATCAAACTCCGGGAGCTTCCAAAGGGCACCCGGATTACCGATGTAAAGTGACGGTCCACAGCCTTAGGGGGGAACCTCATTGAACATAGCGGAATACTCAGTGCGCAGGCCGATAACGGTAACCATAGCTGTTGCGGCGTGCCTCCTGTTCGGCTTTCTCTCGCTCAGCAGGATCGGTTTGGATCTCCTGCCCGAGATGAACCTGCCGATGGCAGTAGTCGTCACTGTATACCCTAACGCCGACCCCGAAACAGTCGACAGCCTGATTACTGTGCCTGTGGAGCGTTCTCTCAAGTCGGCTCGCAACATCAAGGCTGTCACGTCCACCAGTATGGAGAACGTGTCAGTCAGCCTCGCCGAGTTCAACTGGGGGTCGGACCTCGGTTCTATGCAGGAAGAGATTCGGGCCGGCATGGACAGGATCAGGTACCAACTTCCCGAAGGCGTTCAGGACCCCATAGTCAGCCTCATCGACCCATCGCAGCTTCCGCTGATGATGCTGACAGTGGGCGCCGCGGGGGACCTAGGCGAGGTCACCCGAGTGGCTCGAGAGATCGTCAAGCCGGAGATCGAACGGGTTGACGGCGTGGCCGGCGTCTCCATAAGCGGCGGGGCCGACCGCGTGATCGCCGTCGAGTACGACCACGAGAAGCTGGCCGATGCCGGCCTCAGTCCGCTCCTGCTTCAGCAGCTCATTGCCCTGCAGAACTTGTCGGTGCCTGCGGGCGTGGTGGTCGACGACGGCGTGCGCTATCAGACCCGGGTAGGCGCGAAATTCCGGTCGGCGGAAGAGATATCATCTCTTACTATCGGCATGAATACCAGGCCCAGAGAGCCCGAAACCGACCAACCCAAGCTGGGCGGCCTCATGGGTCTGTCCTTTTTGATGCCATCGTTTTTGACGACTATCGGAGACGTTGCAACGGTAGAGGAGAGGTTTCAGAAGACTGAAGGCTATGCCCGAGTGGACGGCAACTCGTCCGTAATGCTGCTCGTGTACAAGCAGTCCGGTCAGAATACTGTCACCACGGCCAGGCGTGTAAACCAGGTTCTCGACAGACTCCTCGACAGCCGTAACGATATCTCGGTTGCGCATGTGTTCGACCAGTCGACCTACATTACGAGGTCCATCAACGATCTCACCAGCAACCTGGTCATCGGTGCGGTCCTCGCCATTACTGTGCTGTACGTTTTCTTGCGCCATGTGGGGAGTACGCTCATCGTCGCAGTATCGATTCCGCTCTCTGTAGTCTTCGCGTTCGTGCTGATGTACGCTGGGAAGCTCAGCGTCAACCTGATGACCCTGGGTGGGTTGGCTCTGGGCATCGGCATGCTGGTCGACAACTCCATTGTGGTGCTCGAGAGCATATACAGGCGTCAAGAGCTCGGCGATCCGCCCCGAACGGCGGCTGTGAACGGCACCCGTGAGGTCGGGGCGGCCATAGTGGGTTCCACGATGACAACCGTTGGGGTGTTTGTGCCCGTTCTGTTCATACAGGGCATGGTCGGAAGCATCTTCCGCGACCTGGCCATGACCGTCACATTCTCGCTCCTGGCATCGCTGGCCGTTGCCCTCACCGTAGTCCCTCTGCTGGCCAGCATGCTTGCGCGCTTGGGCGGGGGAGCGGCGCCGAAGGGCTTCTCGGATGCGGTTGCGGCATCGTCCGGGTTCGAGCTCAGATACAGCGGTCGTTGGACGCTGATCGCAAGCTACGAGCGGGCTCTGGTTTGGACCCTGCGCAACCGGCGGGCGGTACTGGCTCTAGTAGGAGCGGCGGTAGCGGCGGCCATAGTAGCGTACCCTCATCTCGGAGTGGAGCTGTTCAAGGACATGGACATGGGCCGGGTTGACGTGAGCTTGCACATGCCGGCCGGGACGCCTACCGATGTTACCAATCAGGTTTCAATGCTGTTGGAAAGCAAGCTTGTGGAGATGCCTGGAGTTGAGCACGTTACAGCCGAGGTGGGCTCCACCGGAGGCGATGATTTTCTGGCCATGGCCTCCAACGCGGGGGCCAATTCGGCTGCGATCAGCGTTGCGCTGCTCCGCGAAGGCCCCGTTCAGACGCCGGTCGCTCAGGCCGCCGACTTTGTCCGCGCTGCTATCGCCGAAACCCAGGAGGAATACCCCGACTTGGAGTGTACTGTGGACACCAGCGGGTACGGCGGGCTCACCGGTGGGCAGGTAGATCTGTTCGGCACTAGGGTCGCCCTTGAAGTTATGGGTTCCGATTCCAGGGAGCTGGCGGCGTATGCGTCTGAAGTATCCGAGCGGTTGCGCGAGGTGCCAGAGTTCGTGGAAGTCTCGTCATCAGCGCAGGATCTGCAGCCCGTGATCTTGCTCAGCGTGAACCCCACTCGGGCTTTGATGGGGTCGATGACAGTGGGGCAGGTGGGGCTGGGAGTCCGCACCGCCATGCTGGGCACTACAGTGACCTACGTAGAGCGAGGCGGCGAGCTGATCCCGGTTATCGTCAAGCCTGCATCGGACGGGGTTCCCACGCTCGAGTCTGTGCTGGATATGCCCATAAGCTCGTCTTTCGGCAGCTCCAGCATCATGCAGAGCGCCAGCCAGATGGGGAGCAACGCCTCAGCTGCCGCTCGGGCGTCCGGCTCGGCGGGGTCGTCGCTGCTTGCTCCGTCCACCGAGGTGTTGGTCGGGCGCGTGGCGACACCGCAGGTCATTGAAGGTCCGATGACCATATACAGGCGCAACGGTCGGCAGTATGTCATGGTTCGCATCGCATTCCGCGGCGTGAAGTTCTCACGTGCCGGCGAGTTGGCGCTGGCTGCCGCGCGCGAGGTGGAGGCGCCTCCCGGAATCGATGTCGTGCTCGGGGGCTCGAAGAGAGCTATCGACGAATCGCTGTCTGAACTGAAACTGGCCCTGTGGCTGGCTGTAGTGCTGGTCTACATGGTCATGGCCGTGCAATACGAGTCGCTCTTATATCCGTTCATAATAATGTTCACCATGCCGCTCGCGGCCATCGGGGCAATAGGCATTCTTGTCCTGGCTGGGGAGAGCATCAGTGTTACAGCCATAATCGGGCTCATCGTGCTTGCGGGTGTGGTGGTCAACAACGGTATAGTAATGGTAGATTTCATAAATCAGCTCAAGGCAACGGGCATGGGTACATCGGAAGCGGTCAAGAAGGCAAGCCTTGCACGACTCCGTCCCATCCTGATGACTGCGCTCACTACGATACTGGGCCTGGTTCCTTTGGCACTGGGGCGCGGCGCAGGTTCTGAGATGGAGCGTCCGTTGGCGTTGACGGTTATGGGGGGGCTTGCCACTGCCACGTTCCTTACGCTGTTTGTGATTCCCATTATCTATGAGCTTATGGACGAGGTTGGACATAGGCTAAGTCGTAAGGGGGTGCATTGAATGAAGCGCCGCGTGATGACCATCATCGCCGCACTGGTGGCGCTGGTTCTGGCGATTGCTCCGCATGCTGCGAGCGCGTCTAGGATAACTGTGATAGAGGGCACTCCAGTGTTTTTTGGCGGGCTTTCGTTCTCGCGTCCGGACGAGCAGCAGATGCAGGTCAAACTTGATTGGATAGGCCTGGCATCTGACTTGGAGTGGAAAGGGGCTACATTCCGGCTGGGCGGAGCGGTGAATCCCAAAGTACCGCGGGTCGCTGAAGAGACGATGTCCTGCACCTTTGGACTGGGAGCGGAGACGGCGCGGATCTTCAGCATCATGGCCGCTGTGGAGGGTTCCGCCATGGCCTACCTTCAGAGTTCGGGAGACGGGCTCAGGCTGGCTTTGACTGGCCGGATTACAGGGGCGACCGCCCGGATCGGAGTGAAGGCCGATTTCGGAGTAGTGCCGGCTGGATTTGACACATGTCCTGCACGCCTCATAGGGCAGGACTATTGGGTGGAAGAGACTGGGCGGGACGTGACCGGCAAGGGCTGGGTCGACCTCAGCGCGGCCCTGCAGAGCACAAGGACTCGGGCTGACTCCGTGCGCCTGGCATACATGCGGGCGCTGGGCGGCGAGGACTGGCGCGGCGATATCGGCTACAATTCCAAGTACAGCCCGGAGGACACCGGAGTATCGATCATGCTCTATTCGGGCCTCGCGTTCGGCGGCCCCTCAATCATGCTCAATTCGAAGCTCACGTTCAGAGCCGATGTGACTGACAGCTCGGGAGCTGAAATAGGCCTGGTGGCCCAGACGGGCGGTGGATCGGAGCACGCCTGGATATCTGGGTCTGGGTGGCTGGCGCTGGGAGACCGCGGCAACCTCAAGGCCACAGTGTGCGCTCCGATTCTGGGGCAGGGCGAGTATGGTGGGCCCGAGCTGTTCAGGCCGATCGATTCGTCCGCGCTCAGCCTAGGGTTCCAGTTCAACCAGGGCTTTCTCTCCAGCCTGCAGGCGAGATATGACCTGAAGACCAGAGTATTCGGCCTGGAGGTTGCGTCCCGGTTCTAGAGGGGGGACGTTTCCCGCCGCCGGCTGCGGAGTCGACGGCTGAGAGCCTGCGTGGAGGAGCATTAATGCAAGACAAGTCTGACAACGACATTGCCGACATCTCGTGTACTATGCCATCTGGCTGTGGAGGGGTGTCGGTTGAGGAATTGGCGCCCGGGCGGGCCGAGGGGCGCAGTGATGAAGACGCTGTGCCTCAGGCAATCGGCGCCTTCGCTGGAGTCGGCTTCGATGAAGCGATGGCGCATCCGAACGCGATGCGCAAGACCATATACCGTCTGGCGTGGCCGGTAATCGCCGAGTTGGTACTGCAGACCGTGACTCAGATGGCCGACATGATCATGGTGGGCAGGCTGGGGGCGGCCTGCGTTGCCGCTGTGGGCCTGTCCAACCAACCGCTTAACATAGCGCAAGGGTTTTTCATGGGCATCAGCGTTGGAACGACGGCCCTGGTTGCCCGGTTCATCGGGGCAGGCGATAGAAAACGGGCCAACATGGTCACAGCGCAGTCGCTTGTTTTGGCCACGATCCTCGCGGCGCTACTGGGCACCATCGGCTTTCTGGCCACGCCTCGCCTGGTGCGGTTCATGAAGGCCGGGCCGGACGTGATTGCTTACGGTGAGAGCTACATGCGCACGCTCATGCCGGGCCTTTTCATGCTGGTGATAAACATGATCGCATCAGCATCGCTGCGGGGCGCGGGCGACACCAAGTACCCCATGAAGGTGAACATCTTTCTGAATCTGTGCAACCTTCTGGGCAACTACGCGCTCATATACGGCAACTTCGGCTTTCCGGCGATGGGCGTTAAGGGGGCCGCGCTGGCCACGACCATCGCCCGCGGGGTGGGCACTTCGATGCTCCTCTGGCATGTTTTCTCCGGTCGGGGAGTGGTCACAGTGCGCACCGGCCGGCGCTTCCGCTTTGACTGGGACCTGATCGGACGCGTTGTCCGCATCGGGCTGCCTGCATCGATGGAGCGAGTCAGCCTCAGCCTGGGCCTGGCATTCTACGTTCGTATAGTGTCGGCCCTGGGCACCTCGGCGTACGCGGCACACGCCATCGCCATCAACGCGGAAGGCATCTCGTACATGCCGGGATTCGCGTTTGCGGTATCTGCCACCACCATGGTGGGACAGGCGCTGGGAGCTGGGCGCCCCGATGTCGCCGAGCGAGCCGGGTGGCAGTCGTGGAAGATGAGCGCAACGGTAATGGGGCTCATGGGCGCGGTCCTGTTCTTCTTCCCAGCCATGCTCATGCGGTTGTACGTGGACGATCCGGAGATCATAGCCATGGGCGCGAGCGTGCTCCGAATCATGGCGTGCGCGCAGATTCCCATGTCGACGGCGTATGTGTTCATGGGGGCGCTGCGAGGCGCGGGCGACACCAAGGCCGTGCTGTACGTGGCCATGGCAAGCGTATGGTTGGTCAGGTTCTCGTTGGCGGGGCTGTTCGTGAATGTGTTGGGCTGGGGCCTGCAGGGCGCGTGGTACGCGATGGCTCTCGATTGGGTCGTGCGCGGGTCGGTCTCCATGGCGCGCTTCGCCGGCGGGCGATGGAAGGAGATGAGTGTGTGATGAACATCAAGCCCAAGGCGGCTGGAGGCTACATAGCGCTGCTCCTCGCCATAATAGCCTTCATGGCGGGACATGCGGTACTGGGCCGATGCGAACTCGCCGATATCTGCGTCATCGATCCATGGCAGCTAATCGCGTCTGAACTCCTGCTGTACGTGACTGTGTGCTATCTCTGGGACCGGCGGTCGGGTGCCCTGTTGGCGTTTATCAGGGCGGCGGGAATGGCCTCGGGCAGGCTCGGGCTGTCTCTTCTGACGGCCGTGGGCATCAGCAGGTTCTGGCCGGGGCTTGCCACATACAGCGACGCCTTTGCCCAGGCCGCTCTGGCCTCGCAGCCTGTCGTGCTGGTTCAAGTAGCCTACATTGTGCTGGTTTTCTCCCTACCTTTCAGAGTTCTGCGTCGACGCGACTGGGCGGCGTGGTAGATCAGCCGTCTGCCCATCGCCGGCCGATATCTTCCGAAAGCCCGCTTAGGGCGTTTTCATGCTAAAGATCTCCGGGTCAAGTGTGTCTGCTAATCGCAAAGAACCGCAATTCCAAGAAGGTGAACGTGTCTTTCCGTTGAATTAGCAATACGGAGTATGCGGGCCATATATACCCATACCCTCAATGACTGGGCCTCTCCTCCGCGGATAATGGGAGAGCCTTGATGATTCGATATTCGGAGGTGATATGAGCATTTACGAACTGTGAGTCGCTGCCATATGTGTTTTGGCGCCGATGCGACTAATCTACAAGGGGGGAATCCATGTGTCGAGAAGTGCAATTTGGAGGCGCGCTCTGCTGCTGGGCATTATAGCAGTGCTCTTGGCGGCGTTTGCGGCCTCTGCGGCGGCGGAGCTCCCGGGCAAGGTCCAGATCGACTCTGCCGACCCTTTCAAGGTCATACCGGTTTCCAGGGGGCAGAAAGAGCCGACTTGGGCCGAAGGCGAGATCCTGGTGAGGCTTAAGACCTACATGTCGGCTGCCGACGCGGATGCGCAGGCGGCCGCGGAGGACTTCAGGAGCCTCAATGCCGTGCTGGGCGCGGAGGTCGTGGAGGCCATACCTGTCAGCGCCGCCGCTGACGTGTACAAGCTTAAGATCCCTGCGACCATGAGCGTGGCGGAGGCAGTGATTCGGTATGAGTCCAGCCCCTTTGTGCGCTACGCTGAGCCCAACTACTTGTGGTATCCCGATGCGACGTATCCCAATGATCGCTTCTTCACCTATGAATGGTTGTACAACATGCATAACACGGGCAACCAGGCGGCCACGGAGAGATGGTTCCATGCTCCTCTGCCAGGCGCCGATATCAACGCGCCGGAGGCATGGGATGTGCGCACTGATGCATCGGACGTGATTGTGTGCGTGATCGACCAGGGGATCCAGTCCTACCACCCGGACCTTGCCCCCAACATGTGGGTGAATGAGGCTGAGCTCCATGGCGAGCCCGGAGTTGACGACGATGGCAACGGCTTCGTCGACGATGTCTACGGGTACGACTTCTACTACGACGACGGCACCATTTACCACGACGATCCCAACGATGACTACCATGGCACGCACTGCGCCGGTATCATAGGCGCGCGAGGCAACGATGCAGTGGCAGGCGGTTTTCATGGGGGCGTTGCGGGCGTTGCTTGGAATGTTCAGATCATGTCGTGTAAGTTCTTGGGCCCCGGCGGAGGCCAGAGCGATAATGCTATCAAGGCCCTGAACTACGCGAAGAAGATGGGCGCCACCATTACCAGCAACTCCTGGGGAGGCGGCGGATACAGCAAGTCTCTTGAGGAGGCCATCGCCAATTCCGGGATGCTGTTCATCGCTGCCGCGGGGAATGAGGGTGTCGACAACGACATAATGCCGCATTACCCATCCTCTTACGATCTGCCCAATGTGATCGCGGTGGCGGCGACCGAGTGGAATGACAAGGTAGCTAACTTCTCCAACTGGGGCGCTAATTCGGTGGACATTGGGGCGCCGGGCCATATGATCCTGTCCTGCTATCCCGATGGCACGGAGAGCGTGTGGGCATGGATGGGCGGCACCTCCATGGCTACTCCGCATGTGGCGGGCGCCGCGGCGTTGCTGATAGCTGAGTATCCTGATCTTCCGCAATATCCGGGCGCGCCCGGCTGGATGCCCGGGCAGGAGACGATCAAGGATATCCTGCTCAAGTCGGGCGATCCTCTGCCTGACCTGATGGGAACGACCACCACGGGCAGGCGGCTCAATGTAGCGAATGCCTTGAATCGCGTCTACCCGCCTGGTATCGCGTACGCGGGTGCAGATTCGACCTTCGGAAAGCCGCGCAAAGTCAATTTTGAAGCCCGCCTGGAGAACCCAGGCAGTGTGGCCCAGTGTTGGTGGCAGTTTGGCGACCAGAAGGTATACGGCCTTGTGGCCAGCTGCACGTTTGAAAGAGAAGGTTCCTTGGTGGCTTGGTTCTATGCTCAGGGCATAGACGGCTCCATATCCAAGGCGCCGGTGCAAGTGACCGCCGCAAACCCGGGCACCATAGTCTACGTGGACGACACTGGCGCATTCAGCATCGGACTCCCTGTCAGTATCCTGTGGATGTTGCCGGCTCTTGACGCGCAGATTCCGTTCGTTAGGGTCGATAGCAGGTACCCGCTTGGGCTTTCCACGACTGCGGTAGAGAACCCGATCTTCTGGGATACAGGCTTCACCCGGTTTGAGGTCGTGTCCCCTTGGGATCAGGAGTTCTTGGCGAGCTTCATGGACAATGGCGGGAGGGTTTTCTTTGCGGCTCCGGACTATCTGGGCGACATGGGGCTGGACTGGTTCGGCACTGACTATCTGCATATAGACGGCGCCTATGGGTTGAACGTCGAGATCGACATCTACAAGGGCGTCGAAGGCGATCCGATATCCGATGGAATCGGGCTGGAATGGATGGTCAAGACGCGCCGTGACGACCTCATTGCGCCGGACCTGCTCTCCCAGACCATACTCACGGGCGCGTGGGACTTCACGGAGCCAGGCGGAGAACCAGACATAATGGATCTCCCAGGCGCACTGGGTCTGCGCCACGCCAACGATACATACAGAATCGTGTATCTGTCATGTCCGTGGTCTTCGCTGATGTACGAGCATGACCCGAACAACCCAAGCACGAATTCCACTCCTTATCTGTTGACGAAGATCTATGAGTACCTGATGGACGATGAGCTCATGCTGCCGCCTGTGATCGACAAGGCCGAGGCGAGCCTGTATTTCGCCAAGCCCGGCCAGGTGATTTCGTTCTCAGGCGATGCCCACGATCCCAACCCGCTCATAGGGCGTATGCTGAGTTACGAGTGGGACTTCGACGATGGAACCACGACTGATAAGCCCAACGCGATGCACGCCTACGCGGAGACAGGCGTCTACCGGCCGACTCTGTGGGTTACGAACCTTGAGGGCGATACCGTAGGCGCTGAGCTTCAGGTGATCGTGCTCGACACCGAAACCATAGTGTTCGTTGATGACGATGAGGGTGAACCCGATACTGAGGGATACTGGGATTGGCTCCTCACCGAGCTGCGGAAGGAGCACGTCATCGTCGAGCCTAGTGACGTGATCGCAGCTGGCGGAGCTAAGGCTGGCCTGGAGCAGTTCAGAGTGATATGGAACTGCGGTCAGTTTGGCTCGCTTGACGATGCGGAGCAGGACGCAGTGGCCAACTACCTCGACCAGGGAGGCAGGCTCTTCCTGAGCGGACCTGAGGTTATGTGGGTGTTGGATCCCGAGAAGAGCGAGTTCGCCCGGAACTACTTGCACGTCATAGGGAAGAAAGACGACGTCGGCACCACTAAGCTGTGGGGTGTTCCAGGCGATCCCATCACAGACGGACTCGAGATAGCCTTGGCCTTCGGCGAGTTCGTTGACGGTACCGATTCGCTCGATCTCGGCCCCGGCGCGCGTCCAGTGTTCCTGAACGATGCCGGCAAACCGTGTGCGTTGCGCTGCGACGACGAACACCGTCTGATGTTCTTCGCCTTCATGTTCGAGGCGATACCCCTCGAGAGCCCCAGAGAGCCCGAGGCTGGCTCGCGAAACGGCGAACCCCCGCCGCCGACTCTGCCCGAGATCCTGCTGGGCGCCATCGCTGATTGGCTCGGCGTCGAGCCCGAAGTCGAAGTGCTCGCGCCGCTAGCCAACGACACGTGGCACGGGGTCAACCAGGTGCAGTGGAAGGCGACACACGCGGAAGATGCGCCTCTCACCGTAACGCTGCAATACTCCTTCGACGGCGGTGCCGCATGGACCACGTTCGCGACTGGCCTGCCCAACGGCGAGCCGCCTGAGGGCAAGGAATACACGGGCACGTACAACTGGGATGTCTCCAAGGCACCGAGGAGCGGCCCGTGCAAGGTGAGAGTGGTAGCGACCGACAAGTACGGCACGTCAAGCGAGGCCGAGAGCGGGCAGTTCCTGCTCATCAACGCTGGCGTCAACTCGTTCGTGGCAGGGCCCAACCCAGCATCCGACTCGATGAACTTCTGGGTTAATGCCTCCGGCGGTGCAACGCTGTACATCTACGACATCGCCGGCCGGCAGGTGTTCTCGCACGAGTTCGAGGACGGGCAGAACTTCCATGTATGGAATCTGGTCGACAAGGCCGGTAAGCCGCTGGCTAACGGGCTTTACTTGTGCTACATGGTTACCGCTGACGGAGTAAAGACAGATATCATGCGGCTCGTCATTAGCCGCTAACGGGGGGTGACAAAATGAGAATGAAGCATACTAACTGGCTGTTCATGGTCGCCCTAGCGGCGGTGGCGGTGCTTGCCGCTGCGCCGGCGGCTTTCGCGGAGGACGATCCTGTGGGCACTGGCGCCCTGTTCGATGTGGGCATGGGTGCCCGGGCGCTCGGAATGGGCGGCGCGTTTGTGGCCGTTGTCGACGATGCCAACGCAGTATACTACAATCCTGCGGGTCTGGCCCTGATCGAGGGACGTAGCGTAACATCGCTTTACTCGAACATGATGGGGGCCGGCAGTTACTTCGGCGCCGGCTATGCCCAGAAGAACGTGGGTGCCGCCGTGTTCGGGCTGATGTCCACAGTGGGCACTACCGATGAGTTCGGCAATCCTACTGGGGATCTGGACTACCGCGAGGGGACCGTGGCGGGCGGATATGCGCGCGCGCTGGGGCCGTTCGCGTTGGGCGCGGCGCTCAAGCTGTACTCGCAGGATATCGGCACTAACCGCGGCTTCGGTGCCACAGGCGACATAGGCGCGCTGATCACCCTGCCTTCGCTGGCCGGGGTTAGGGTCGGCGCTGTAGCCCGCAATATGCTGGGAACGGTCAAGTTCGAGAGCGGCCACCAGGACGATTTCGATCGGTCGTATGTCCTGGGTCTGTCGGTGAAGCCGCTTAAGGGGCTTATCCTGGCTGCCGACTACGATGTCACGCATTCCACCGGTCGCGTGGGCGCTGAGTACCGGATCGTCGACGCGTTCGCTGCTCGAGCAGGCGCGACGATGAATGCCGACAAGCAGTACGGGTTCACGGCCGGCGCGGGGTTCGCCTATGAGAGCTTCCGCATCGACTACGCCTATCAGTTCCACGCGGAGCTGCCGGACTCGCACTGGCTGTCGCTGGGCTTCTCGTTCTAGGGTAGACCCTGGTTCACAGAAACACGAGGAGGGTTCTCCGATTACAGGAAGGGGACCCTCCCTTTCTGTTGAATTAGGCATCTGGGCACATATTGGCTTCGAATAGCCAAACAGGGGTTGTGCCCTAGTACTGCAGTCTAGTCCCGTAATGAGGTGAAGTGCATGAAGTCTCACGGCGCGCGTCTTGCCTGTGCAGCTCTGGCTGCGCTATTTGTGGTCGGGTTCCTGTGTGTCCTTTGGCCGGTTCCGAGGGCTTCGGCCGCGGACATACCTGGCCTTCCGCTCGAGATCCGAGGCGATGTAGAGTTCAAGCTCCGCTCGGCCTGGGGAGATCCGGCGGCCCTCGCAGGAACGGGCTACAGCCCCGGGCACATCGACATCGTCCAGCTTCTGTCGCTGAACGTTAGGGGACGGGTTGCTCCGGGGATCTCGGTATCCGGCAGTCTCGACAATCGTAAGGACGGCAACCTTCAGTTGCTCGAGCTGACGCTGGACGGCGACCCGGTGAAGGGCAAATTCGGAGGCCTTGCCTTCAGAAGCGAGAACCCTTACGCGGCCTACTCGTCTCGCCTGCGCGGGCTGGAGGCGCGCGTCGAGCTTCCCGCAGTTCAGGCCGGCGTTACTATAGGACGGGTGCAGGGCATTGCGGCGAAGAAGACGTTCCAGGGCAACACGGCGCAGGAGACGATTGTGTATGAGCCGACTGGGACCTATGCGCCTTCGCCTGCTCCGTCAGGGCTTGCGGCCTCCTTCGAAGGTATGGAATACTACGAGCTCTCGGCGGCGTTCGACCCGGACTTCATGGGCGCATGGATTCGCTATGTAGACTACGCCGCGCTCGGCGGAGAACGCAGCGTGAAGCAGACCCTCGACCTGTGGGATCTGGGCTACCTGTACCTAGACGATCCGGACGGGACGGGGGTCATATCAGCCGGCGATGGGGTGGCGCTGGCCCGCGGCCAGTTCGTCACGGTCAGCTCCGCCGCTGAGATGCTGGCTTTGCGCAGCGAGATCCGGGACATCCTGCGCGGCCAGATTCAGTCGCTGATACGCTCCTACAACGCCAAGAACATGCTGACAGGCAGCGATCAGAAGCGTTATCCATTCATACATGGGAGCGAGACCGAGACTGTTTTCCTGAACGACCTGCTCGGTCTGCATGTGCGCGTGGTGGCCGGCATGGCCCATGACGATCCCAACGTGTTGCTGGATGCGCCGGGAGGGTCGTATGCGAGGCGGCGCCTGTACGATCTGGGCCAGACGGACGTAGTGCCCGGATCCATCACCATCGAGGTACGCAGGGGCGGCCAGTTTGTCGCGGCCGATACCGAGCTGGCATTGGGATTCCAGGTGATGTACGACATCGGCGTGATTCAGTTTGATTTTCCCGCCGCGTTCTTCGATACATACGATGGGATGCGGGTGAGGTACCGCCACACGGTGGCGCAGGGCGTCTTTAACCTGGGCATCTCTATCGCGCTCGGCAGTGAGCGCGTATACCTCAACGACAACCTGCTCAGGCGGGACCAGGACTACTTGATCGACTACGAGTTCGGCATTCTTACCATTCTGCTGCCGCTGGGCCCGGACGACGTAGTGCGGGTCGAGTACGAATACTTCAGGGGAGCATTCGGCGCGCCGACCGACTACAAGTCCAATTTCATCGCCGCCGTATTGGGCTGGACGCCGAACGAGCAGGTCAAGGTGAGGATGGAGATCGCTCGGTATGCTGATGATCCCAAGTCGGCGGCACTGCCGGACGCTACTCCATTGATGCCCAACACCCACACCATAGTCGGGCTTTCGGGCAGGTTCAACGGCAAGGGGCTCACCATCTCGGGCGATGTGGCGGTAAGCCACGACGAGTTCCCGTTCGACGACAACCGGAAGGCCAACGCGGCAAACGCGGTTCTGGGCGTCATGGCCGCCGCGGACGCTGATGGCAAGGCCTATCTGATCTTCTCGCACCATGATGGTATCAGCGCGAGCGCAGCGGGATCCGGAGCCTTCCGTCTCTACGGCATCGGCTCTGGGCTGGCAGGGCCGGTTGTGCGCAGCATGGCGAGCAACGACCAGACTTGGTTCTTCGCGACAGACGGCGGTCTCACTGTGCTTTCTGCTGTGCCTGGGCCGGCGGGGCAGAGCCCGTTCGACTATGTGGGTAACTGGCAGAGAATATACAGCTCGGCCGGACTTCCCAGCAACAGTTTGACGAGCGTAGCGGTCACTCCATGGGCGGTATGGGTCGGAACAGCCGACAACGGCCTAGCTACGGCGCACGTCGACGACTTGGAGTCCTGGACAGTCTACAGTAAGTCCTCGGCATCGGGGCTGCCCTCAGACTGCATATCCGGAATTGCGTATGATCCGGTTGAGGGCGATGTTCTTGTAGCCACCCGCAGCGGACTAGCCGTCCTTCGCGGCGGACATTTCGATGTTGAGCTCGCTGGGGCGGATGTGCAGGCGGTAGTGTCGGCGCCGGGCGGGCAAGCTGTGGGCGGCCTGCGCACGTTCGCGGCCGCCGATGCCGGAGTGTATGCCAGGAACGATTCGGGGCAATGGAGCGTGGTTGTGGCCGACGCGGCCGTGAGAAACGCTGCCACGCTGGCAGTGTGGAACGGAGCGCTCTGGATAGGCACTGACGATGGCCTGTACGTTTGGGATGGCTCTGCGCTGTCGCAGGTCGATGGTACTGCCGGATACGCGATAATGGGCCTTGGGGCCGGTCCCGGGCTCAAGTACGATGGCGAGACCCTTTGGGTGGGCACCCAGGCGCGCCGTGACCCCAGCGAGAGCAGAGGCCACTCACTGGCGATCTTTGAAGTCGTCAAGGCCGACATCGCCGAGAAGCATGACGGCCGCGAGCTGGAGATCTCCGCGGAGGACCCCAGGCGCTATCTGAACTTGGCTGAGGCAGACCACACAGTCACCGGATACGCGGCGCGTGCCAACGCGCGATATGCCATTGGCGCAGGCAGCATATACGGCAACTACGAGGCTGTCACCCCGGGCTTCACGAAGCTGGGGCAGACGTCTCGCCAGGGACTGGATACATGGCGCATCGGGACGCAGTGGCCGCTGGGATCGAAAGTCAGCGTTTCGGCCGAGCATTCGCAGTCGCGAACCCAAGGCTATTCCGGAAAGCCCGACCAGGTCGAGCCCAAGGAGCTGCACACGGTGGCGAATAGGCTGGCGGGCTCGGTGGACATCGGTCCGAAAATCGAGGTGTCCTACACCACGTCGAAAGTGGACGATGCTGCGGCCGAAGGTTTCGAGAGAGAAGAGCGCACCGTGTCGGTGGGCGCGCGCCAAACCTTCTTCGACGGCAAGCTCACATTGGGCGCGGGCTACGACAACACCGACAGCGAGAACATCTCCGTCCCGGGCAGTTCGTACAGACAGATCAGCATGAGGGGAGATGCCGCGCTGAAGCTGGATGCCTTGTCGGTGACGGCCAGATACCGCAAGCCTGTGAAGACAGTCGCGCCGGGCGGACCCGAAGAGCGGATGAGCGGGAACGAGGAGATGAGCGTCAACGCTCAGTGGGCCAAGCAGCTGGGATCGGTGGCTGTCAGGGCGAACTACAGGCAACTCAACAGGAGCGATCTTGCCACAGGGCGCAAACTGGACGACAAGCGAGCCGATGTCAGAGCCACGCTGCCGGCTCTGAAGCTCAGGGCTGGAACGCTCACGCCCTCTGCAGTGTTGCGGTGGGAGCAAGTAGTTCCCTTCTCCGGGCAGATGCGGCGAGTCACCGGTGCGCAGGCCAACCTCACGGGTTCGCTTGGCCAGTTCCGCGCCACCGCAGGGGCGGGCCTCACCAGAACCGAGTACCCCGCGATGCAGAAGACCACCGTCAACTCCGAGGTCTCCCTGACCCTGGGCGGAGGGGCTGTGGCGAAGTTCGCGCCGCAGATCGACATCAGGTGGAAGCGTTCCACGTCCCAGCGTCCGGACCTGGGCGACATCAGCACTGATTCGCTTACGGGCACGCTACGCGGCGCGTGGACTCCGAGGCAGGGGTTGAGCAACGTCGTATCCGCCTCCTACACCCTTTCGGCCTCGGCAGCCGGTCAGAAGCATTCGCTCAGCTTGTCCGACAGCCTCAGCGCGGCCATAGGCAGCAAGGCGACGGCCACGGTCGACGCTTCGGCGATGTCGACGGCGACGAGTGCGGGTCGGCTGCTGGGCGGGGAAGGCGCTGAGATCCGGGGCGATATTAAAGGCGGCGTAAGGTACAAGATCACAGAGGTGTGGTCTTTCGGGGCGTCGGCGGGTTACAAGGCGAAATTGCTTCCCGTGGGCAGCGACGAACGACTTAAGTCGGCAGTGACCATCGAGGCCGGGTTGAGGGCGATCTTCTAGCCTTCTGCGATGGTGAGCCAGGGCGGGCCGGGCGTGAAGTCCGGTCCGCCCTGGCTCGCTGCTAGCAGATGCCGAAGAAGAAGCAGAGCACGAACCAGACCAGGAACGCAATGGCCGTAAGGACTAGCAGCCACCATAGCCACCAGGGAAGAAACAGGCACTCGGCTTTCAACTCTGCCATAGGGGGCTCACCTCCGCTGAATGATTCCTATCTACGGCCCATTAGCACCAACCGATTATCCTGAGGATGAACCAGATCGCGATGGCGATTGCGAGGAGTATGAGCAGAATCCGGATTATCCAGTTAACCCACCACAAGAACCCGAACTGCTCGGCCTTGACATCTGCCACGTGTCATCACCTCCGCGTTTGCTGTGGTTCATGTTATGCATCCGCCGGCGATTGCGCATATGACGGACGTCCCGACTACGCACGAGGAAGGTGACTCGGTTCGATCTGTGCAGGTGCGGCCCGGACTGGGTTGGGCAACGAAAAAAGGCAGCGGGCCGATGACCCGCTGCACACGTTCATGTGTCCACATAAGTGGTGGCCCTGGCAGGAATCGAACCTGCGGCCAATGGTTTAGGAAACCACTGCTCTATCCCCTGAGCTACAGGGCCACGCTAGGTGTCGAAAGTGGCGCGCCCGGCAGGATTCGAACCTGCGGCCTGCGGATTCGTAGTCCGTCACTCTATCCACTGAGCTACGGGCGCGTTCGCGTTGCCGTGGCGCATCGCGTCACGGACCTTGCCCAGTCATTATAGCACGCTCGTTCTGAGCGCGTCAACGAACGCAAGTTCGCGGGTGTTGTGAGATCTTGTATGTTGGGCTATCATCAGGATGACGCTGGATACAGGGTGCGTTGGTGGGAGGATGCTGCATGGACTACATGACTGAGTTCGAACGATGGCGCAGTGCGATCGCGACTGGTGCGGGGACGGTCGCCAGGACTGGGACCGCGGACAGGACCGAGGTCGCGCTGGACGAGGCCACCCGGCAGGAGCTGGATCGCATATCCTGCGATGCACAGGAGATCAAAGAGAGATTCGGGCAAGAGCTGGCCTTTGGCACCGGAGGCATGCGGGGGAAGCTTGGGATTGGGACGAGCAGGATGAACCGCTATACGGTCCGGCGCGCGACGCATGGCTATGCCGCCTACCTGTTGGATCGCGTGCCCGCAGCTCGCGAGAAGGGTGTAGTCATAGCCCGCGACCCGCGCCGAGGCTCGCGCGAGTTTGCCGATGAAGCGGCGCGCGTGCTGGCATCGCATGGCATTCGTGTATGGCTGTTCGATGACATCCGTCCAACGCCGGTACTGTCGTATGCCGTGCGCGAGCTGCACGCGGCAGGGGGGATCGTCATCACGGCTAGCCACAACCCTCCCGAATACAATGGCTACAAGGTCTACGACCTCCACGGGGTGCAGTTACTCCCGGACGCGGCAGGAGAGGTGGCGGAGCGTGCGAGCGCGGTAGCGGACTACCTTTCGCCTCCGGGTGGACTCCAAGCGAAGATCGACTCTGTCGACTCCAGCGTTGACGAGTCGTACGTCCGCCGTGTGCTCGATCTGGTCGAAGGGATTGCGGGATCGCTCGTGCCCCGGGCGGCGCGCGCATCATTTGGCTTGATCTACACGCCTTTGCACGGCACGGGTAACGTGTTCGTTCCGCGTGTCCTGCACGACCTGGGGTTTGCCGCGGCGCAGGCGGTTCGGGAGCAGTCCGTGCCGGACGGCGCCTTTCCTACGGTCGAGTATCCAAATCCGGAGGATCCCGGCGCTTTTGAGAGGGCGATCACGCAGGCGCGCGAGGCGGCGAAGTCAGGCGCGCAGCCCGAGATAATCCTGGCCACCGATCCGGACTGCGACCGCGTGGGCATTGCGGCGTGGGACGGGAACGCGGGGCGATATCGCGTATTGACCGGCAACCAGACTGGAGTGCTGCTGGCTGACTTTCTGATTGAGAGCGCTCGTGAATCGCGCCGAGACCCCGCCGGGTGCACAATCGTGAAGACCATCGTCAGCACCGAGATGGTCGCGGCAATGGCTGCTGCCGCAGGGGTCCGGATGGTCGATACCCTCACAGGGTTCAAATACATAGGCGAGCAGATAGGCGAGATCGAGCGAGCCGGCGGCGACTTCCTGTTTGGGTTCGAGGAAAGCTGCGGATACCTTGCGGGCACGTTTGTGCGCGATAAGGACGCAGTCATAGCATCCGCCCTCATAGCTTGCGCCGCTGCGCGCCAGCGCTTGCGGGGCCGCAGCCTGCCCGAGCGCCTCGGCGAGCTGTTCGATGAGTATGGGCACTACTGCGAGCGCCTCATATCTGTGCCGATAGCGGCGTCTGTGGGAGCGGGCGAGGCCATGGACTCTCTCAGACGCGGGATTCCTGACCGAGTAGCGGGCTACCCTGTGGTCGAGGCGCACGACTATCTGACTGGGTGGACCACGAGGTGCGTTACGGGGGGCAGGGCGCCCATCGACCTTCGACGCGAGAACTGCATACAGCTTGCGCTGGCCGAGTGCGGCAAGGTAACTCTCAGGCCTTCTGGAACAGAACCGAAACTCAAGCTGTACATCGCCGTGCGCGCAGCTTGCGCCGACGAGGCCGTGGCCCGTGCTGATGCAGTTGAGTCAGCCACTCGGCGGTTGCTGCCCATCGCCGTCGAGCGGTAGAAACACACTCTCTGGAAAGATGAACCCCTGGCGGCGCCCAAGAGCGCAGCCAGGGGAGTAGCGCGGTCCCGATCTTGGTCATAGGACGTCAGCGACCGCGGCGGTCGTCCGCCGCGGCTAGTTGCCTATCAAGCTGTACACGAACTCAACGTAGTCTGGCCCGACAGCCGTGAACTCCACCAACCCTAGGCCCTTCTTGAACAGCCTGGTTTCGACGTATGGCCCGCCGTCCACTTCGGCTTCGTACTTCACCTTGACGTAGTCGGCCTTGTCGGCGTCTTTGCCCATATCGACGATCTCGGCCTTGACATCGGTCCAGTCGGGCGCCTGGAAACTCCACGTCTTGCCCTTCTTAATGGGCGCCCGTAGCACCTCCAGTTCCGAGAACCTGTAAGGCAGGCCATCGGCATCGATAACCTTCTCCACCACGGACTCCTTGGTGAACTCGTACTCCATCTCGAGAATCTGGGTTATGGCTGCAGCTTCTTCCGGCTCTTCTGCCTCATCGGATTCGTCCTGATCGTCGAAGTGCAGGCCCAGATCGTCGCCCACCGTCGGCTCCTCCGCAAATCCCTCAATTTCCAAGCCGAGTTCGTCGGCCTTCGCCGGGGCCCGAGTCTCACCGGAGATGCTATAGGTAACTTCTCCGGATGATGCCTTGTAGATCGAGTCGATGCCCATGGTCTGGGCATAGTCGTCCGTTCCCGCGTACTCCCATACGAACCCTTCTTCTGGTGGGAAATACGACAGCAACTTCTTCTGGTTTCCCCCCGCCCCGCAGCCAGCCAGCGCAACACAGAATACCAGGGATATTGCTGACAGGGCTGCATACCTCCCGAGCCTCATGTACCGATCAACTCCTTGTTGTGTGATGCTATCACGCCATCAGCCGGCGTTGGCTCCGGCGCCGGCCCAGCCTGATCAGCTCCGTTTCCCAAGCGACGACTCTACGGCCAGGATGGCTTCCTGGTCGAGTCCTGAGCCTTCGCAAGTCGCCCACACACTCCGACCAATCCACGGCCAGAGCAGGGCGGCAGTGATTCTAGTCCGGAGCGGTTGCCGCGGCCACAGCGATGCCTGGGCGCGTGCCGAGGTGCCAATGGAGCTCTGCCGCAGCGATATTCTGAGGGCGCAACGCGCTCCGGACGGGACGCACTGCGCGAACACGTCAGCCCTGGTGATTCTCAGCTGCCACCTGCTTCTTTTCGCCGGAAGGGCGCACACGGCGTAACCTTGGAGCATGAAATGCTTGGCCACATCGCACACTACCGCTCCGAGGTCCGCCTCGGAACCGGGGAAGACGCGACTGCATGCGAGCGGCCTGCCATTTGGGGTAAGGGACATCCTTGTACCACCTCGACTACACAGCGTACGAATCCGGCAACCACAATAGAATAACTTCCGCACCTACCCGCGTTTTCCTCCCCGTGTTGGCGGTGTTCGCGAAATCGCGCGGATACCCAACATCCGGAGGGCGTGATCTTGCGGGCTTACACTGGACAGAGCGACACCGTTCGCAAAGATCATTCAGGTGTCTCAGAGTGCGTTTCCCGGATCGTCTCGCAGTGCAATGTAATTCGGAAAACTGGCGGGCTTCTTCCGATAGCGTCCTGGAGGCGGTGGGATTTTCAAGACGCATCCACCGGGATGATTCTACATGGTTCACCCGTCCGTTGCAGTAATATCGGGCTGGAATCCGGGTTCTGTCGACCCCTATCGCAGTCTGGTTTCGCGACTCGTTTTCGCTAGTCGGCAGGCGAGCGCATGGGGCGGGAGGTGACAAGGTGCTGGGGAGAGGGCGTGTATCTCAGATCAGCGCGACCATAGTCTGCCTGGCCCTATGCGCGGCGGTGTTCGCGGAAGGCGCCGCGAACCGTGGTTTCGAGACGTATGTGGGGTACGGCGACTTGCTCGATGTGACCTCCGGGATCGAATGGATTGACGAAGCAGACGGCAAGCTTGAGATTGCTGGGCGCTCGCGATATGCGGATGTGATCGTGATAGCTTCACCTGAAGGATCCAGTGTGGAACGGCATACAGGGATGACTGTGGACTCGGCGGGCAACTTCCGCGGAACGGTTTGGTTTCTGGACGGGCCTGGGTGGTACCGGGTGAGCGTTGCGGCGCGTTCGCCGGGAAGGCAGACCTACATCATTGCTTGCAGTTTCAGCGTGCACAACACATCGCTCGATACTCCGCTGGCGCCCATCGAATACGTTGGATATGGTACAGATCTGACCATAGAGTCCCCCAGGGGAGGAACAAACGTTGTTCAGGAGATTCTAGCGGTGCGAGGATGGTCGCGTTACGCGAGGATCCGAGCCGTCGTCGAACACCTGGAGACAGGCGAGATCCGATCGTATTTCATCCGCGCGAACCAGGATGGGTCGTTTGCGTTTCCGATACCGCTGGAGGTCGGGTTCGGGCCGTGCGAGATAAGGCTGTCCTCGCTTCAGCTCGACGCCGAATCATGGCGAGGGGCCGCAGTATATCACGTCATATCACAGATGCCGGCGGTTTACATGATTGAGCCGGCCTACCAGAGCGGAACCATCCTAGCCGTCGACCGATTCCGAATTCGCGGCGTGGCGCCCGGGCGTTCGACCGTTCTGGTGGAGACGGCCTCGGAGAACGGGGTGGAGACCTATGGGCGGACCCGTGTTCCGGTGATCGATGGATCGTGGGAGACCTGGGTGGACATGCCTCCCGGGGCCGCGGCGGGCAACCTATTCCAGCTGCGGGCGAGTGTGCCCGATGCGGACGCCGCAGATCCGGGGGCCTGCCGTACGTACACCGTGGCTGTGACGCCCGCGCGGCCTGAGCCCGACTCTGCCCAGTCTTGGATCGTGCACTCGAGCGACGGCGTCATACGCGACCTTGCCGCATCGATAGTCGGCGATCAGACCGACCGCTACGAAATCGTGCGGGCGATTCATGACTGGGTCGCCGGGAACATAGCATACGACGTCAGGGGCGCGAAGACACTCCGGCCTGGGCCGAGCGATGCTCTATCCACGTTCATGCGCCGCGAGGCGGTATGTATGGGCTACTCCAACCTCATGGCTGCGCTGCTTCGGGCTGCTGGATTTCGCGTGTGGGTGCTGATAGGCAACGCCGACAACGGGATCGCCATCGTGAAGCACGCATGGAACGAAGTGGAAGTCGATGGACGGATTGTGGCCATCGACGTCACCTGGGATTCGGGGATCGTGGAAGGATGGAGCTTCGTTCGCCGCTACAGCGGAGCTTTCTTCGATCCTCGTCCGGATCAGGTGGCTTTCACTCACTTTGAGGACAGGTAATCGCGCTTCATGGCATAAAATTACGATTGCTGTGGGAAGGAATGCCATTCATCGCGGAGAATCAGTCAAAGGGGCGATACAGCGAACGATGGGGTCTCAGGGCGTAGCTGGCAACAGGGGGGCAATAATAAACGGAATATTCGAAAGATACTGATTATACATGTGCTGACCGGGAGGGTTCGGTATGACGGGGATTACACACAGAGGACAGACGGGGCTGGCCAGGCGATTCAGCTTGACGGTATTGGCGAAGGAGATCGCCATTCTGGTGGCTGCCCTGCTACTGGCGCTGCCAACGGTGGCCCAGGATAGCTCCATATCCGCGTGGAGGCTGACTGACTGGGGCACGTGGGAAAACCTGCCCAAGGCGAACCCCTATGCTGCCATAGCCGTATCTGGATCGCAGCAGAGTCGGGGAAACGCGGGCTCGTCGATTGCCATCGAGGCCAGAGCGGTGTTCGAACCGGACCTGAGTCGAGCGGAGATCAGCGCAGAGTTCGTGCCGGTGTCCAGAGGAATCATCCCATCGGATTCGAGGCTTTTCATAGCTCCTATTGGCCAGCGACTTGAATGGAAGGTCACTGTGACGGTGAGAAACCCGAATGATGTGTCCATGACAGACATCCACGTCTGCAACCAGTTCGGAAAGGCATTCCGGGTCGCCCTGACTGGCCGGTCTGCCGGAGACGCGCGCATGGCGGATGGAGACGCCAAGGGCTTGCTCCCGATCAGCAGCGGCTTCACGTGGGATATCGGCTATTTGGGACCCGGCGAAGCGGCCAGATCCGAGCTGACGGTGGCTACCAACCAGACTGGAGGCCGCGCTGAGTTTGTCGAGGAAGGCGTGTACTCGCTCGATACAGGCTTCCAGCTTACATACCGCCTGCTCGGGAAGAATGAAGTGAGGAATACCGCCCCGTGCTCGGTCATCGCTCGCGTCAATCCCGGGGCCTTGAGGCCGGATGCAGGGCCGTATACTGTGGCCCAGAAGCCCATCGAGCAAGACTGGCCATTCCCCGAGAAGCCTTTCCCGGAGAGGCTTTTCCCGGGTAGGCCGGGAGCGGGATTACCCACCGTGACGCAGGCACCCGGCCAGAAAGGGCAAGCGGTGATCGAGAGAGTGGCGCCGGAGCCGAGCCCGGAAGAGCTCAAGCATCTTGAGACTGATGGGGCGGCTGCGAAGGACATAGGCCGTGGGGAGTTCTGGCAGCGCTTTACCGTGACGGCGAAGGGTGTAGAGGGCAACCTTGCGGAGAACGGCGGCAAGTTCGTGGTTCCGGCCGGTGAGTACGCGGAGTGGGAAGTGCATCTCAAAGTCAAAAACGCATTTCAGTTCATCTCGTGGGATGGCTGGGCAGCCACGATGGATTTCGGTGATGAACTGCAAGTCGAGGTCATTGAATGCGATCCTGGGACTGCTGTTACCTGTGTTCAGAATCCGGTTACGGGCAGAACAACAGTGACGTGGTACGGCCAGAGCGCTCTCCCTCCGAGGCAGGGGGCCGGCGCGAGCCTCAAAGTCTGCACCAAGGCTCCGGATCACCTCACAACGCTCGGCGACCGTGTGTTCCTGGAGGATATCCGCTTGTGGTATGGGTTCACAATAGGGTGGTTCACTTATGACGTCTGGATCGTCCTGGATCCCATATGCGTGATCGTTGAGGCTGTCCCGGAGGCCGCGGTGAGTGTTTCGGCGACCCGCCTGGACTGGCGTGTTCGCAGACCCGGGACGTACGCAGCGTTGGCCGCTGAGATCACTGCCACAGGCTATGGTATCCTGTCGATTCAGTTCTCCGAGTTCGCTGACCCTGCGCCAACGCCGGGGATGTCGGGGACGGTTGAGTCATGGTACGGCTTCGGCAATGCGCTGGCAGACGTGGACAGACTAGGGTGGATCGCAGCGAGCAGCCTAAATGGCCAATCTCGTTCGATAGACCTCTCCAACCCTGTGCCGGTTGTGATGTGGTCAAAGATAAGTGTGGGCGAAGAAGATCCGTCCGCTGAGTATGAGAACAAGGGGGTGATCACCTTCATAGTGGGCAACAGCCCCATATCAACGGGTGAAGGCAACCAGAAACCCTGAACCTCGACAGGCTCAGGCCTGTCACGTTAGCTCACATCAACACTTCAAGGAGGCTAGACATCAATGAGAAAGCTATTGGTTCTGTTCGCGATCATGGCGCTTCTTCTCGTCTCGACCGTTGCCATGGCCGAGAAGACCTACCTCCCAGGCGAGGAACTGCCGGATGGCGCTGTCGAGGTCGAGCATTGGGAGCTCGTAGACAATGAGTGGGTGAACCACAGAGCGGGAGATGTTACATCGCTTGCTCGTTGCTGGAGGAGCGGCCCCGCTAGCGGGAACTGCAACAAGGAGAACTGGGTGATCAACTTCACGCATCATGCGTCCATGGCTCAGTGGAGTGAGTGGTCGATTGGCGGGACTCGTTGGGACTGGCGCATACTGAAGCCTGGCACATATGCTGCAGACTGCATTGAGTTCACCCTCAAGAGCAACAACGATGTTCTCATTGACTACGATGGGTTCGCCGATCTTGCGTATCTGGGAGAGGGCGGTGTGAAGACGACTATCGACACCTACTACAGCTTCGGCGAGGATATTGAGGGCGCCGTAGAAAACGGCTGGGTTCGCGCCGACGACCTCAATGACGATGACGACATGATCTATGATAGCGCCGCTCTTCACGCCGGCATGAGCACCAAGCTCTTCAACATGATCGTGGTGGAGAACTGCAACTCCTCGTGTGAGTACGAGGATACCGGTACCATCACTCTGACGCTGCAGAATGTCAAGGTCTGGGTTGATGGCAGGGCCGGCACTTGGAGAGACCCACAGATTCTGCCCCCGACACAGGGGTAATCTGAGTCAGGCGTCGAGTCGGGCTGCCCATCGATGGCAACCGGCACCAGCATCCCTTGTCCGTCAGGGTGAGTCTGAGATCCGGGGGGTGGCCATCCTGGCCGCCCCCTTCCGACCAGAGAGGAGAGAACCCGCAATGCGCCTTCGGATGAAGAGAGCGATTCCTACGCTGATCGGGCTGGCCGTCATCCTTGCGGCGGCCAGTGGCCGCGCCGACGCACAGGTTTCCCTGAGCTTTACCCCTATGCTCGTGGAGCTGACGGCGACTCCCGGATCCGTCAGGACGTTTGAAGTGATCATGATGAACCAAAGCAAAGCGACAACAGCCGAGTTCCTCATTTATGCCGCCGATCTGGCCCAGAAGCCCAACGGAGACTATGAAGTTGTGGACGTGGGCAAGGCAGAACGCTCGTGCGCCAGATGGATCAAGCTCTCGGCGGACAGGGCTACGGTAGGGCCGAGCGGAGCATTCGCTGTCAAGGGAACTCTCACGGTGCCCCGTGGAGCATCGGGTGGCAGGTACGCGGCGGTAGTTTTCGAGCTCATCCCAGAGCCGCGGAAGGGAGAGCCTGCATTTGCCTCCAGTACATTCGTCCAGAGATTCGTGACAGTCGTGGAGCTTGCCGTACCTGCGCGGCAGGTGCGCAAGCGGCTCGACGTTACGGGTTTCAATGTCGCACACGCCAGTGAGAAGCCTGCTTATGCCAGCACTTACGGCAAGAAGGCCATCATACTGTCAGCGCAGGTCAAGAACGAAGGCGATATCCACGTGTTCGCTTGCGGAAGCATGATTCTGCGGGACAGCACAGGGAAGCGGCTCAGAGAGATTCCGCTTGGCGCAGGTCGAGGCGTTGTGTTGCCTGGAGCTACTGTCAACCTTGGTTCGGTCTTGCCTGGAGGCCTCGCTCCGGGAGACTATGTCGCCGACGTTTCGGTGAAATACGGGGGCACGCGGCCCGCTCGCGCCAAGGTCCCGTTCAGTGTTGGGACAAGCGGGACAGAAGTCGCAGAGGCTGAAACGGCCGCAGTCATCGCGCCTTTCTCGGTCGATCCCGGGGACCTCGATCTGAGCTACCCCCCTGGCGCCACAGCGGCGAAGTCATTGGTAATCGAAAACCGCTCCGACCAGGCGATCCGAGTTGAGGGCCGTGCCCTTCCGCTTGCCTTCGACGAAGAGGGCGAGCTCGTGTTGGGCGAGGAGGCGTCGTCTGTGTTCAGCTGCGCTCAGTGGATCGAACTGCGTCCCGCTGCTGTCGAGATCAAGCCCAGGTCGCGTCAGGTTGTGCGGATGATGATCTCCATTCCCAAAGGAGAGGCGGGCGGCAAGTACGCCAATGTTGTCTTCACCGCAACGCCTGTGTCAGAGGAGAAGGGCCAGATGTGGTCTGGGGAGAGCGGCGCAGTCGTGTTCCTCAGAATCGGCAAGGAGTTCGATACAGTCGGCACGCTGACTCCCATCAGCATGGACAATGGTGGGCCGTCTGTGGGCATGGTGTTCGGGACGGTCTTCGAGAACACAGGGACGATTCATGTCAAGCCCAGGGCGTCCATGACCATCAAGAAGCGAGTCATGCCCGAGAGCGTTCCAGGCATTGAATATGTGGGTCCGGGTTCGTTGGTTGAGGTCAACGCGATAGACCTGGGCGAGGAGGAGAACGTGGTGTTGCCTGGCGGCAAGCGAGTGTTCGATGTGGCCGTCTCGGGCAACCTCGAGCCAGGCGACTACGTAGTGGAGTTCCTTGTGAGCTACGGAGGCAAGTCGCCACTGTACGTTGTGAGGGAGTTCACGGTCGAGTAGGGCAGCGCCCGCCTTGGCGCGGCCTGCAGGCTCAGATAATTCTGAATTGGAGGGAACTACATGATACACGGCAGGAGGTTGCCGGCAGGTTGGGCGCGCGCGGCGCTTGTCCTGGTCGTCTCAGTAATCGCAGTGGCGCTGGTTTTCCCTGGCGTGTCGCGTGCTGAGGACATCACGATCACCAACGTCTTCGACAGCGAGGATATCATCAACGTGCTTCGCGACATCTCCGCCCAGACCGGCATCAACATCCTCGCGGAGCCGTCTGTTCAAGGCTGGATTACGCTCGAGCTCATGGATGTGCCTCTGGAGCAAGCCCTGGATATGATCGTTGCGCCGCTGGGCTACACATGGGTCCGGGTCGGCGACTACTACATAGTGGGTTCTCCGGATGTGACGAATCCCGCGTACCCCATGTTCACCAAGACTGAGGTCGCGACCCTCAAGTACGTCAACGCTGATGCCGCGGCCAAGCTTTTGTCGGACTTCTTCAAGCCTAACGTGAAGGTCAGCGCGGCTGACAACAAGATCGTGATCACAGGCACTCAGGCTGTGATCGACCGGGTCAAGGCGGACCTGGCCATGATAGACAAGCCATCTGCGCAGGTGGTCCTGGAAGCGCTGGTGGTCGAGGTCACTGCCGATGCGGGCAGGTCGCTCAAGTCCGATTGGCGGTACGAGGGGAGCGGGGGCCAGGACGACCCAACGCTTCCGGCATCGGGGTTCATCGACTTCGTCTCAGGAGTGTGGAGCGGCAAACTCAACCTGGTGGGAGGCCTCAACCACGTGCTGGGAGCGATCAAGTACCTGGTGGACTCGGGTAAGGCCGAGATTCACGCCACTCCCAAGCTGATGGCGATGGACGGTCAGACGGCGGAGATCTTCCTCGGTCGGGAGAAGTACGTGACCGTGTCTACGTCCACGAGCGAGACAACGACTACCACTCGCCTCGAGTCGATAAAGACCGGCATCTCGCTTAAGTTCACGCCCAGGATCACCGATACAGGCGAGATTATCCTTAAAGTGGAGCCTGAGGTATCGGACGCGATTGAGGTCACCAACGGGCTGCCGGTTGTGAACCGCCGCAAGGTGTCGACGACCGTCATGATCCGCGATGGCGAGACTCTGGTCATTGGCGGGCTCCAGCTCAAGTCGGAGTATGAGAGCAAGAGCAAGTTCCCGATACTTGGCGACTTCCCTGTGCTGGGGCTACTGTTCACCAATACCAAGAAAGCCCAGGTTGACACGGAGACCATCATATTCATAACCCCCAGAATCGTCTACCCGGGCAAGTAGAGGGGCGGGAATGGAGAGGTGAGTGCGATGTTCAAGAGTCTCGCGAATCGGCGCGCTAGGGCGATGGTCACTGTGGTGTGCGCCTTGGCCGTGGGGCTGACCGTAGGAGTGTTGGCTGCTCCTGCCGCCGCCCTGGAACTCCCATACCCCCCCAATGCGCGCCTGATGGCCATGGGTTGGACTTTCGTGGGGGTTTGCGATCAGCACGATCCGGGCCGAACCAACCCGGGGGCCTACGGCTTCAACGGCGACCAGGTCACGCTGAGCCTGGGGGCAGGCTTTGGCGCGGGGCTTGATCTTGATACGTTCAACACCGTCTATGCCGGCGTAAGCGACATGGATCGAGGAGTGGGCGGCGGAGGGCTGGCTCTGGTCTACTGCAAGGCCGGGGAGGGCGAGGACGGTCAGGGTCTGAAATACGCGACCTACGGCATCGGCAAGAAGGTGGCCGACTGGTGTTCGCTCGGTCTGTCGCTCTCTTACTCTCAGGCCGTAGGCTCCAAGAGGGGAGCCGTAACGACCGATGCCGGATTGATGTTGAGACTCGGAGCGATATCTGCAGGGGTGCAGGCATCATCAATAACGCGAAGTCTCGTAGGCGGCGGGATCAAGCCGGAGACGGAGTTCACCCCCAGTGTGTCGGTGGGGCTGGCCCTGGTGCCTTCTAGGGCCTTTACACTGGCTCTCGATGCCCACGGACTGACTGGGCAGGACGAGGGGGTCGAGCCGTGGTATTCCGGCGGCGCTGAGGTGTGGCTGAAGGACAAGATTGCGCTTCGGGCCGGGGCATTCGGCTCCTTCGAGAAGGGAGCGGCAAGCCTGTCGTACACGGGAGGGGTCGGGCTCAGGATAGGCAAGGCCGAGATCGGCTATGCGCTGGTGTTTAGCGACGGCGGCCTGAGCGCGCAGTGCGTCACGGCCAGCTCGTCCTTCTGATCCGGCGACAGCAACAGTCAGGAGTGTTCGCCGTGGCCACACGTAAGCTCAAGAGCGTGCTCTTCCCCACGGTGATGGCGTGGAAGGCATATGCGGTGGTGATCGTCGCGGCGCTGCTCCCCGCGGCGATCATGGCCGCTGTCGGCGTTCCCCAGTTCGGCGCAGTAGAGCGCCAGGCTCGAGAACGCGAACTCCGCTCGATCTGCAGGCTTCTCGACTTGGAGCTGGCCGGGAGCCTGGAATCGATGGACGCGGCGCTGCAGGCTGCGGGCGCGGCGGAAGCGTCTCCTGCGGAGCAGGCGTGGGCGCTGCACGCAGCTTTACAGCCGATCGTGGACAGGGTATGCGCGGCCTACCCGGGGGTGGAGGTCGGCTACTACTCCAGGACCCTGGGCCTCGAGGTGGCTGTCGGCCGAGGCTCGGATGTGCGCCCGATCTTCAGGGTGCGTTCGCCCGAGGATTTCAGGGTGTACCAGACGGGGAGGCCCGAAACCACCTACAGCAGCGCAGACCGCGGGATCCTCCGTGGCCCCGCGCTACTTACGCACACCTATCCTCTGTATGACGGAGACGAACTGGTGGGGCATGTGTGGGCCGGCGTGGAAGCGAGGCAGCTTGTCCCGGGCACGGTGGCCGCGGCCAGCGGCGTGGTCGCCACAGCGATGGCCAGCGCAGCTGCGATGCTTGTGGCTGCGTGGTGGCTCATGAACGCGCTGGCGGGCTGGGAGCGGGAGGCGGCTGCGAGACGGACGGCCGCCGCGGACCGCTTGGCGGCGGAGGTAGTGTACGAGCTGCGAAATCCCATATCGGTTGCACGCGGCCTGGCGAAGATAGTGCTGTCGGAAGAGGACGACCTTCGCCGCCGGATGTGGATGGGCAATCTCATCAGGCAACTCGACCACATGAGCAACATCGCCTCCGAATACCTGGGCGGTGCGCCGCTGGGCGATGCCCGCGGCGAGCTGGAATGCAGGGCCCGGCCTGGCAGCGTCCAATAGCGCTCCGGAAAACGACAAAGCCCCGTGGATTTGCATCCTCCGGGGCTTGGATGGCTTATGCCTGTGGTACATCGCTCGCTGCGCCTAAGCGCCGGCGGCTAGTACTGCCTGCTGGCCCTCTGCGCCGCGAAGCACTCGCTGCAGTAGACCGGCTTGTCGCCGCTGGGCTGGAAGGGAACGTAGGCCGGCTTTCCGCAAGCCGAGCAGACTGCTTCGTACATCTGGCGGTTACCCGAGTTGTTCATGCTCTTGCGGGCCCTACGGCAGTCGGGGCACCTCGATGGTTCGTTCTGGAACCCACGCTGCACGTAAAACTCCTGTTCACCGGCGGTGAATACGAAGTCATTGCCACAGTCGCGGCAATTCAGGGTCTTGTCCTCGTATGCCAACTTGATCACGCCTCACTTGGTCTGGATAGTCTATTGATCAAGTCAGCATGCTTGGAAACGCGTGCGCTTGAACAACAGCCACATATATAATAGAGCATATGTGAACCAATTGCAATATGATGGCAGCAAAGACATGCACGAATTCGAGCTCTTTTTTGGCCGGACCGCGATTGCGCCCAGGACGCTGCCACGCTATACCCCAACCCGTGGTCCCACCGGCGCGGCGTAGATCACGAATTCGTCCGCGCCGTCCAGGCCGAGCAGTGTGTCCGCAGTCTCCTGGTGATATGATCCGATGGCCACAGTGCCCAGGCCCAGGGCTTCGCAGGCTATGTAGAGGTTTTGGCACACATGCCCGGAGTCCTGAGCAAGCGTCTTGTGTGCGGCTACTGAGTATCTCCACTCACACCTGTAGGGTATGCAGCTCCAGAAAAAGACGACCGCGGCCGTGCCCACGTAGTTCTGGCCGCAACATGCCGCGCCCAGCTGCGCGTGGAGGTCGGGCGGCGACGACATGCGGAGCAGCTTATGCTCGAGGGCGAGGTATCGGTAGATGCCCGGCTCGAGCCCATCGACGCGATTGGCTGCCAGATACGTCTCGAAAGCGTGCCGCGACCCTCCGGACGGCACTGTGCGCATGGTGGCGAAGCCTTCCTTGACCACGCGCTTGACTCCCTGGGTGGCCCAGAGGAGGAATGAGAGCTGGGCGAGGGTGATTGGCTCGGCTGAATACTCGCGACGGCTCTGGCGATGTTCGATCAGTTCGAACAGGTCGATCGGCCCGGGCGCGGCTTCGCGCGGCGATGGAAGATCGATGAGCCTGTAATCGGGGGCATACGTCTTCTGCAGCGGGGGCTGGGTAATGCCCAGGCGTTGGTCGGTGGGCGCCTCCCGCATCTTGGGGAACTTCGACTTGAGGGTGTCGCGCTCACTGGCGAACTTGGTCATTCTTCTCGTGCCTCCAGCTTACGTTGTTGATTTCGTCCTATTGCTATGGTAACATATCTGCGGGTAGGGTGTACTCTTGAAAATGAATGTGCAGCTAGAGCTGGATAGGGGCTTTATGCGCGAGGCGATGGCCGAGGCACAGAAGGCTGGCAACGCCGGCGAGGCGCCGGTAGGGGCAGTCGTTGTGCTGGGCGGCGAGATCATCGCCCGTGCGCACAACCTGAAGGAGTCCTTGAGCGATCCTACGGCCCACGCTGAGCTCTTGGCCATACGGGAGGCCGCAGCCGCTCTGGGCGCGTGGAGGCTCACAGGCGCGGTCCTTTATGCGACGCTGGAGCCGTGTCCTATGTGTGCCGGGGCGATTGTGCAGGCGCGGATGGAGAGGTTAGTGTACGGCGCGCACGACTCCAAGGCTGGAGCAGCCGGCACACTGCTTGATATACCCCGCGACATGCGCCTCAACCACTGGGTGTCGGTAACCGGCGGGGTGCTCGCGCCGGAGTGCGGGGCTTTACTCGAGGAGTTCTTTGCCAACAGGCGCTGAGCTGGTCGATGTAGTGCAGATTGCTTTCGGAGAGATGGCTGAGTGGTCAAAAGCGCTCGCCTCGAAAGCGAGTGGGCGGGCAACCGCCCCGTGAGTTCGAATCTCACTCTCTCCGCCATAAACTTAATAGACATTGCCTTTCCCGGGTGGGGGCGTACATGCGACATCCGGGCCGCGGAGAGGTGGCTGAGTTGGTCTAAGGCGCTCGCCTGGAGAGCGAGTAGGCAGATGACCTCTGCCTCGTGGGTTCGAATCCCACCCTCTCCGCCATTTTGACTCTTGATTTGGCCGTGCTAGATGGGGAGATAGCGGTGCCCTGTACCCGCAATCCGCTACAGCGGGATTGAACTCCCGCCCCAGGCCTGTCTTCTTTGGGGCCTGCCCAGCGCAAGCGGCGTTGATGGCCGGGTCCCGCGCAACGAGGCTTTGTGAACCCCGTCAGGACCGGAAGGTAGCAGCGGTTAGCAAATCACCTCGTGTGCCGCGGGGTCGCCTGGTCGGAGTCGGCTACGCTGGTAACGCCTGGAGAAGCATGTCGAAGGCGGGTGCACGGCCTCTATATCGACGGGATGGTCTGGGCGGGCCATCCCTTTTCCGTATGTCCCAGGATTCACGCATGGCGGAGTGCAGTATTGTGGAGGACAAACTGCGCGCCTAGGCGAATACTTGTACGGTGTAGGTTCACGCGGCGCGGCCCGTTTGCGGCGCGCTGCAGGCGAACACGACGTCCCGGCAGGGACGTCCCTGGAGGGGTTCCTGGTGACTTATGTCTCGCTCTACCGGCGATGGCGACCGCAGACCTTCGACGATATCATCGGGCAGGCGCATGTGGTGAGAACCTTGAGAAACGCCATATCCACGGGGCGGACTACCCACGCGTATCTCTTTGCAGGGCCGCGAGGCACTGGCAAGACATCCACTGCCCGGGTGCTCGCCAAGGCGCTTAACTGCGCCAACGGCCCCACTCCCGACCCGTGCGGCGAGTGCGTGTCGTGCCTAGGCATTCGAGAAGGCACCGCCATGGACGTCATAGAGGTTGACGCCGCGTCCAACCGCGGGATAGATGAGATCAGAGACCTCCGGGAGAAGGTCATGTACGCCCCAACACAGGGGCGCTACAAGGTCTACATAATAGATGAAGCGCACATGCTCACTCCGCAGGCCTTCAACGCACTTCTGAAAACGCTGGAAGAGCCGCCGCCGCACGCGGTGTTCGTGCTGGCCACAACGCAGGCCGAGAGCATCATCCCCACGATTCAGTCGCGTTGCCAGCGTTTCGACTTCGGCCGACTCACTGTGTCTGATCTAGCCGCCCACGTCGCCCGGGTGGCGCAGGCGCAGTCCATATCGATCGATCCGGACGCCGCCCGGCTCGTGGCCAGGCGCGCCGATGGAAGCGCCCGCGATGCCCTGGGCCTATTGGAGCAGGCCTCAGCCTGGTCGCCGCATGTCACGGTCGAGTCAGTTCTGAGCCTGCTGGGAGTGTCCGACTTCGACATCCTGACCAGGTTTGCCGCGGCCCTAGCCGACGATCAGCCGGGGCAGGTGTTTCAGATTATACAAGAGGCTGTGGACTCCGGCGCCGATATGCGCCAGTTTCTGCAGGACTTGATCCTGCACTTTCGCAACATGCTAGTGGCGAAGGAGTGCCCGGGTCGGCCGGAGCTGACGGATGTCCCCGAGGCAGCCTACTCTGCTCTCACGCGGCAGGCGGCCAGTTTGTCCCGCGACCATCTGATTCGCGTCCTCGGCGCTCTCAGCGAAGGAGAAGCACAGCTCAGACGGTCTTTTAACCCTCGGTTAGCTCTGGAGGTCACAGTGGCCGGCCTCTACGCGCCGCCCGAGCAGCCTACGCAGGAGCTACAGCCTGCAGCGCCTGCGCCCCAGCAGCGCCAGGCGCCAGCGGCACAGCCGGCTCGTGCTGCGACTCGAGCCGCGACTCGGGCGGCAAAGCCAGCCGCAGCCGAGAGTGAGGGCGGGGGTCGATTTTCGGGGATCACTGAGGCACAGTGGCAGCAAGCATTGGCCCGCATCAAGCCCGCCAGCGCGCTGCTGGAGGCCTTTCTGAAGGATGTCGGATCTGTGAGGGTTGAAGGCGATCTGGTTCGCATCGTTTTTGACCCGGCGTGGGCCGTGCATGCGCAGAAGGTCTCCGAGCCTGATAGCAAGAGGCTCATCGCGCAGGCCCTTGGCGAGGTACTGGGCCGCAACGTGCGTTGCGAGTCAACGGCGGCGCGTGTCGAGGCGCGGAAGGAGTCGCCGGCGCTGCAGCCGTCCGCAGCCGGGAAATCCGGGTCGCCCGGAGTGGACTTCGCGGATATGCCCGAGGTTCAGGCGGCCATTGAGCTGTTCAATCCCAGGGAGATCAAAACCATTACTGACTAGCACAGCGAGGAGGGGCTAAGATGGGCGGCAATATGCAGAAGATGATGAAGCAGATCCAGAAGATGCAGTCGGAGATCGAGCGTGTCCAGGAGGAGCTGGCGGACGACCGAATAGAGGGCACGGCAGGCGGTGGCGTGGTGCGAGCGGTCGTCAACGGGCACCAGGAGTTCATCGAGATTCACATAGACGCGACCGCGGTCGATCCCGAGGACGTTGAGATACTTGAAGACCTAGTTCTGGCCGCGTGCAGCGAAGCGGTGCGCAAGTCCAAGCAGGCGGCTGAGGCAAAGATGTCCAAGGTGACCGGCAACGTGTCCATTCCGGGGCTCAGGTTCTAGGTACATGTTTTATGCAGAGCCTGTGGGAAGGCTGATAGACGAGCTTCGCAAGCTGCCGGGGATAGGACTGAAAACCGCGCAGCGGCTTGCTTTCCATGTACTGTCCATGCCTGCGGAAGAGGTTCGGAAACTCTCCGATGCCCTGGTGGACGCGAAGGAGAAGATCCGGCGCTGCTGCGTGTGCGGGAATTTTACCGATGTGGACCCATGCAGGCTGTGCGCCGACGCCTCTCGGGACAGGTCAACCATATGTGTAGTGGAGCGCCCGGAAGACGTGATCGCGATGGAAAGGACGCGGGAATTCCGCGGAGTCTACCATGTGCTCGGCGGCGCGATCTCGCCGATGGAGGGGATCGGGCCTGGCGACATCAGGCTTGGCGAACTGCTGGACCGGGTGAGGTCGGGCGATATCGTAGAGGTGATAATCGCAACGGATCCGAACATCGAGGGTGAGGCCACAGCGATCTACACTTCGAAACTCCTCAAATCCCTGGATGTCCGGGTCACTCGAATCGCCCACGGGCTGCCCGTAGGGGGCGACCTGGAGTATGCCGACGAAGTGACCCTGGCGCGCGCTCTAGAAGGCAGGCATCGCATCTGAAGCGCGGGCGCTGGCCGCGGTGGAACCTCGATTTCGCGGATATGAAACATGCTGTCCGGGCATAATCTCAACTTGGAGAGGTTTGCTCACATGTTCTCGCGAAATGGGGGACGCGGCTTGAACATCAGGACGATCTATCGGCAGATGGCGCGCACGTTGCGCCAGACGGCCCTGGCTTCGGGTGTTGCTGGGGCGCGTGAGCCTTCAGAGGAGATGCGCCTCCGGGCGGAGATTCGTGCGGTGTGCGCGCAGATGGAGCAGGCCGATACGGTGTTCGATAATGTCACTGATCCCGACTTGATAGACGCTTCCGTGTTCACGATGCGTGCGTGCGAACGCAAGCTGGGATACTTGTTCAAGCAGGCCAAGGCGCAGCGTGCGGCGATGGCGCTGGAAGCGGTCGACGCAAGGTACAATCAGGCACCTCGAATACCGTAAATTGGCGTTGACAGGCCTATGGGACGATGGTAAGATAGCAACTGTCGCCCCCACGAGGGGGGCAACGAGATGCGGCGAGAGCCGCGGATGTTCCTTGAAAACCAAACAGC
>DHON01000008.1 GCA_002409965.1 Firmicutes bacterium UBA5389 | reverse complement strand
CCACCCATCGACGACCCTAACGCGCAGCAAGTTCCTCCCACACACAAGCTCCAGCTACGAGACGCGGGCCCCATCTACTAGGCGAGGGCGGGGAGGCAAACGCCAAGTGGCCCCACCTGCACCCATACCCGACCTCGTGCGATAATCTCTTGGAGAAAACACGCAGGGGGGATTTGCTCACTGCAGACGTTGACAAGTTCACGGCCGCGGGCTAACCGTTGCCCGGGCTCCCTGCTGGGAGAAGGTGGACTCCTTGTTCTGCCAGACTCAAGCTACAGGGCCTAGCGTTCAAGCAACGTGAAGCTGGGTCGATGGCAGGGCATCGCCCGAAGACCCCCCCTCGGGGGGACCTGTGCATTTCCGCACATGTTGGACAAAGCCCTGCTCAGTGCGCGTTGAGCCATCCGCGCCCAGCGTCGGCCTCTTTTCACAACGCCCGCGACTGTCCGGCGAGTCGGATGAGCGGACGGGACACGCGGGCAATGGAGTCAGCGCGACTTTGGCGGGGTCCTGGCCTCTGGCGGGGTCCTGGCCTCTGGCGGAGTCCTGGCCTCTGGCGGAGTCCTGGCCTCTGGCGGGGTCCTGGCCTCTGGCGGGGTCCTGGCCTGGACGACACTGCCGCCACACCATGCTAGAATGTTGCCAATGGGGCCAAATAATGGGGTAGTCTACAAGCAAGTGGGAAAACGCAGTCTCATGATGGACATCTATCAGAGCAGCGCGCCTGTGGATGCCCCCGTGATTCTGCATGTTCACGGCGGGGCATGGGTCGCCGGCGACAAGCGCACTGAGCTTTTGCATATGGGAATGCCAATTAACGAGGGACCCATCGTTCCCGATATCGACACTCTTCTGAACATGATTCTCCGCTGTATCGACAGGCAGCTAACTCCGGCTCTGTAGGGGTTCCAGGCTCATCAGTCCGCCATCTCCCGAACACTCTCCGCCATGGTGCCCGCCTGCAGAGCCCGATTCGTTCGAGTCGATCCCACGTCATTCCGGTTCATCGCGGTTCATATCTTCAAGGACGCGGCATCGGCTGTTCAATTAGGCTAAGGTACTCGTCGTGAGCCGCTTAGCTACTGTTCGACCCTTCGGTGACAGGCAACGAAATGCCCTTTCTCTACTTCGGTGACAGGCAATGAAATGCCCTGTCTCTACCTCGGTGAACGCTGGGTCTTCTGCCGAGCATATCTCCTGGGCGTGTGGGCATCTAGGATGGAATCTGCACCCTGACGGTGGGTTGATGGGGCTGGGTATCTCCCCCTCAAGCAGGATTCGATGCTTCTTCCGCTCAGGGTCGGGCACCGGCACAGCAGAGAGCAGGGCCTGGGTATAAGGATGCATGGGCGAACGGTACAGGGCCTCTTTGGAGGCGAGTTCAACCAGTCCTCCAAGGTACATCACCGCCACCCGATCGCTTATGTGCTTGACCACACTCAGATCGTGGGCAATGAACAGATACGTCAACCCCAGATTCGCCTGAAGATCTTGCAGAAGGTTGATGACCTGAGCCTGAATCGACACGTCGAGGGCCGATACCGGCTCATCGCACACAATCAGCTTGGGGTTGACCGCGAGAGCCCTGGCTATCCCGATTCTCTGGCGTTGCCCTCCCGAGAACTCGTGCGGGTATCGACCTGCATGGTATGCGGAAAGGCCCACTACATCCAGGAGTTCCTGAATTCGCTGCTGCTTCCCGCCGCCGTTCGGGACACCGTGAACGTCCAGTGGTTCGCCCACGATCTGCCCCACGGTCATCCTCGGGTTGAGCGATGCGTACGGGTCCTGGAACACTATCTGCATCTCCCTGCGCAAAGCTCGAAGGTCTCGCTTGCCAAGCCCGCGCACATCCGTCCCATCGAAGGCGACCTCGCCCGATGTAGGCTCGATCAGCCGCAGTATCAGCCTGCCTGTGGTCGACTTCCCACATCCGCTCTCTCCAACAAGGCCCAGTGTCTCACCGCGTTTGATGGAGAAGCTCACGCCATCCACGGCTTTGACAACACCTGTTCGCTTCGAGAACATTCCCTTGCTCTTTGTGGGGAAGTGTTTCACAAGATCCTTTACCTCAAGAAGCGCTTCTGCCATTTTGGGCCCTCCTCACTTCTCCGCCCGCAGCCCGCAGCCCGCAGCCCGCAGCCCGCTGCCCCTACGCGTACTTCCAGCACCGCACATCATGGCCGTCGGCAATGCTCACAAACCCAGGCTCCTCGTTCCGGCAGATGTCCATTGCCAAGCTGCATCGGGGATGGAATCTGCAGCCTTTGGGCATGTCAAATGGACTCGGAACGATGCCGTCGATAGACTGAAGCCGCGCGCGGTCCTCGTCAAGATTGGGTATGGACCCAAGAAGGCCCACGGTATATGGGTGCGCAGGCCTTCGGAACAGCTCTTTCACGCCCGCGTTCTCCATGACCTTGCCGGCGTACATCACTATGACACGGTCGGCGGTCTCCGCAATGACTCCAAGATCGTGAGTGATGAGCATCACCGATGCGCCCAGGTCGTCTTTGAGCGCCATCATCAGTTCGAGAATCTGCGCCTGCACCGTCACATCCAACGCCGTAGTCGGTTCATCGGCGATCAGGAGCTCGGGGTTGCACGAAAGCGCCATAGCGATCATCACCCTCTGCCTCATTCCGCCGCTCATCTGATGGGGATAGTCGTCCACACGGCGCTGGGGCGAGGGGATCCCCACCGACTTCAGCATGCTCACGGCCTTGTCCCTCGCGTCTTCCCTTCCAAGTTGCTGATGTAGCTGTATGGCCTCCGCTATCTGTTGTCCTACAGTGAGAACAGGGTTCAGGCTTGTCATCGGCTCCTGGAATATCATGGCGATATCATTGCCCCGGATGCGCCGCATCTCGTCCATCCTCTTGGCGAGTAGGTTCTCTCCTTTGAAGATGATCTCGCCGCACTCTATCTTGCCGGGCGGGTACGGGATGAGCCGCATCACCGAAAGAGCTGTGACGCTCTTGCCGCTTCCGCTCTCGCCGACGATACCGATGGTCTCGCCCTTGCCCAGCGAGAAGCTTACGTCCTCTATGGCCGGGACTACGCCGTCCTCAGTGTAGAAGCATGTCTTGAGATTCCGCACTTCTAGCAGTGGTTTGTCCATGTCGCAGGCGCTCCTTCCCACAGGGGCTGACTCACATCATCGGGCTCACATCTCATACTTCAGACGATACAAAACCAGTTCCTGAACCCTGAATACTTCCTCAGGATGGCCAGTGAACGAGACGGTTCGGGATCCCAGTCGCTTCACGCCCGGAACTAGCTCGGCTGCGTCTGCCATGTCGGTTCGGTAGAAGTCAATCTCCATGCAGAGGGGGTTGGGCACCGATACCGGCTTGAACTGCTCGAGATTCTCCAGCGCCTCTCTTGCTGTCTCACGTATGAGGGCCCTTGCCCGCTCAGGATGGAGCGAGCGTGCGCAGTAGCGGCTATACCCCTCCTTGACCACAGCGCCCCTGACATCCGGCATGACCGCCTTGGTCTGTTCAACCATGGCGCAGTCCCCACTCACCATCACCAGCGGTACTCCGTAGTAGCCGGCCGTGATCGCGTTCAGACACGGTTCGTTGAGCGTCGCGCCGTCGATTCGGATGTTGTAGACCATCCTGCTCACCCAGGAATGGTCCAGCACTCCCCGGTGCGTCCCGGCCGCGGCATGCGCTCCTGTCACGAAGAGTGCATCGTAGGTGTCGTCGATACCCTGCATCTGCAGGGAATCTCTGATCGCTCCCCGCACGAGCTCAGCCTCGGGAAGCAGCTGCTCAGGTAATATATTCTGCATGTTCGCATGCGCATCGCACACCACAATCCGGCTGGCGCCTGCGTCAATCGCGCCCTGAACAGCCGCGTTCACCTCGCCTGTCATCAGACGCTTGCCCATCTCGTATTCGGCTTCTCCAGGCACGCATTGCAGCAGACTGACCACGCCCGCCGTGCCCTCAATGTCGGCGCTTATGAATACGCTCAGTCCCAAGAGACTCACCCTCCCCTAGTTAGCCCGGAGGCGAACACCCGAAGTCGGAAAACCCCGAAAAGCAGTCGGGTGCTCGCCCACAGCGTTATCCGGTCTACTTCTGTACCGTATTGAACAGAATGTAGTTTGACGCAAGCCACTGAAGGCCCTTTACATTGCTCCTAACTCCGTAGATGCCCATCATCTCATAGAGGAAGATCCACGGCGCGTCATTCCACACCATCTCCTGCGCCTCTGCGAGGAGCGCCCTCTGTTTGGTCTGGTCGAAGGTCTGAAGAGCCTTTGCAAGCAGGCCGTCCACAGTCTTGTTGCTGTAGAAGCAGCGGTTGTACTTGACAGGCGCCCACGAACCAGTGCTGAAGAACTCGTCCATGATGGTGGCTGCCTCGCCAGTCCTTGCGCCGATGCCCATCATGACCATGTGCTTCCCGGACTTCTTGGACTCGGCCGGGTCCTTGATGATGTTGTCGATGAAGGCAGACATCTCAAACGGGATGATCTTCACCTTCACGCCGACTTCGGCAAGCATGGCCTGTATGGCCTGCGGAACCTCAGGCATGAACCCTGCTCCGGACGCAGGAACCCACAGGTTGGCTTCGAATCCCTTTGCATAACCCGCCTCGGCCAGCAGCTTCTTCGCCTTCGCCGGGTCATATTCATAGTCCGGCTGGCCGGCATAGCCCCATACCTTGGAATTAACCGGAGCGGTGAGCGGCTTGGCCGTTCCCCTCAGTATCTCGTCGGTTATGACGCTGACATCGACTGCATAGTTCAGGGCCCGCCTGACGCGCACATCGTCAAACGGCTTCTCCAGCACGTTCAGCCCGATGAACCAGCCCCTGAGCACGGACACCTTGTTGATGGTGATATCCTTGCTCCGCTCAAGACGCTTCATCTCGTCAGGCATTATGGAGTTCGCCACATCGGCCTGACCAGTCTCGAGCATGATCACGCGGGCGCTCGGCTCGGACACCGGCTTGAACACGAGTTCGCTGATCTTGGGTTTGCCGCCCCGATAGTTCGGGTTGGGCGTCAGTGTCGTATGGTCGGCGGCCATCCACTCCTTGAACATCCATGGGCCGGTGCCCACGGGGTGGAACGGATAATCGTCTCCCCACTTCTTGACCGCGGTCGGGCTACAGATCAGGCCGCCCAGGTCGGTCATGACTGCCAAAAACGGCGCATAGGGCTCGGTCAGAGTGAACTTCACCGTGTAGGTCGATGCCACGTCCACCTTCTTGACCATGGCGAAAGCTCCGCGCGCTCTGGCGGCCTTTTTCGGGTCGAGCAGGCGATCGAAATGCGCCTTGACGGCGGCAGCATCGAAGGCCGTCCCATCTTGGAACTTCACGCCCTTCTTCAAGTTGAAGGACCATGTGAGGTTGTCGGAGCTGACACTCCACGACTCGGCCAGCGCCGCCTCGATATCGCCGGTGCTGCTCATCCTCACAAGGGGCTCGTAGATCTGCTGATTCACTGCGGCAGATCCCGGATCGATGGAGTTGACCGTATCCAGGTTGGATATGTCTACATCGATCGCGTACACGATTCGTCCACTGTCTGCGCTGGCCTCAGGGGCATAGGCGACCATGGCAGACGCTGCGACTAGGACCAGTAGTGCCTTGCAGATAGTCCAGATGTTCTTGGTTGGCATACGCATGTTGATTCGTCTCCTTTCTACTTGTCCTTGAGCTTAGGATCCAAGGCATCTCGAACCCCATCTCCCAGCAGGTTGAAACCGACCACGGTCATCAATATCGCCAGGCCCGGAAATGCCGCAATGTGAGGCGCCACTCGCAGGACATCGCGGCCGCCGCTCAGTATCGCTCCCCACTCGGGCATCGGCGGCTGAGCGCCGAGGCCCAGGAAACTGAGGGACGCCGCGGCCAGTATGGTAGTCCCGAGCCGCATGGTCGACATTATGATCACCGGAGTCATGATATTGGGTAGAATATGGCCAAACAGGATGCGTCCATCGCTATCGCCGATTGCCCTGGCGGCCTCGACGAACTCCTGTTCCCGCAGCGACAACACTCTGCTTCGAACCACCCTCGCGAAACTGGGTACTGAGTACAACCCCACCGACACCATGGCGTTGAACAGGCCGCGCCCCAGAACGGATATGATCGCTATGGCAAGGAGAATGCCTGGGAACGCCAGCAGCATGTCCATGATCCTCATGATGGTCATGTCCACCCAGCCGCCGTAATACCCAGACAGGAGGCCGAGCAGCGTGCCAACGAACGCGGCGATTGTCACACTCACAATCCCAGCCAGGAGCGAATACCTGCTCCCATACATTATCCGGCTGAGCATGTCCCGCCCCAGGGTGTCGGTGCCAAGCCAATGATCCGACATCGGCCCCTTCAGCCTCGCCATGAAGTTCGGCTTATTCGGATCGTAAGGCGCGATCAGCGGCGCGAACACGGCCACAACGACGAAGAACAGCACAACGCACCCGCCCATCACAGCCATACGGTTTCTCAACAGACGGCGCCATATCGCCCTTATCTGCGATCGCGCAGCAGGAGCGCCTGCGCTTGGAGCCTTGTTCTCATCTACACCGCCCATGGTCATCCGCTCCGTGTCTTTCGGTCCCGTCCCGTCACATCACATCGCATTACTCGTATCTGATCCTCGGATCGAGTAGCCCATATGTGACATCGACTGCCAGGTTTATCAGGCTGACGATGACAGCCATCATCAGCAACCCGCCTTGAACAACCGGGTAGTTCTTGGTCAATATGGAGTCCACCATCAGTTTGCCGACGCCCGGCCAGGCGAACACCGACTCTATCACTACAGATCCGCCCATCATCCCGCCGAACTGGATCCCAATCACCGTTATGATAGGGATCATCGCGTTCTTCAGCGCGTGTCTCCAAATCACGACCTCTTCGCTGAGCCCTTTGGCGTGGGCAGTGCGAATGTAGTCCTCTTCCACCACATCCAGCATGCTGGAGCGAGTGAGCCTTGCTATGAGCGCCGCGGGCGTAGCCGCCAGAGTGACCGCGGGCAGAATGAGATGGACGAACCCGCCCCGTCCCACAGCGGGCAGCCATCCCAGCTGCACCGAGAAGACCAGCATCAGTATGAGGCCCAACCAGAACGAAGGCATCGACGCGAACACCAGAGTGGTCAGCATCATCGCGTGGTCGAACGCGGAGTATCTCTTCACGGCAGACACAATCCCCACGGTGATTCCGATCATGACCGCAAGAGTAAGCGCTGTGCATGCCAGTTCCAAGGTAGCAGGCAAACGGCTTCGGAGTTCGCTGACGACAGGCCGCTTTGAGTGTATGGAAGTCCCCAGATCCCCGCGGACCGCCTTCCACACAAAGTCGAGGTACTGGACTGGCAAGGGTCTATCCAATCCCATCTCATGGCGAAGCATCTCAATAGTCTGCTGATCAGCCGCGTCCCCCAAGATGAGCGCAGCCGGATCGCCCGGAGTAAGGTGAAGGATCAGGAAGACCATCAAAGTCACACCAAACAGCAACGGAATCATCCAGAGGATCCGCTTACCTATGAATCGCAGCACTTGCCATCCACTCCCTTCTCCCTCCGCGCCCCAAACCCAGCTCAGAGTGATTGTCTACTCGTTCGGAAGCGGCGCGTCCCGGAACGCCTCGATGAACTCGACCAAGCGCTCGATGACTTGATCCACCATCTTCCTTCCCCTGTCGGACGATGCCGCCAGCGGATTACCCCTGGTGCCGGTATCGCTGATCTCCTGCGACTGCAGGTAGACCTCTATCGGAGTGCCATGGAAGTCCAGCTGAGACGTGCTCTTCGCAGGAATCCCCCACTTGTCTCGATACTGGTCGGCCTTAGCGAGGTCCATGCGAACATGCTCAGGGAAGAGAGACTGCATCACAGACGTCTCAGGTTCTCCGCCATGGCCGAATACTGCCGCGAAATTCTCATACATCGGCGGACAAAACGCCTGGATGACACCCCATGGGAAATACGTTGCCATCTCAATGCCCATCTCCCGGCGCAGTTTGCGGGCGATGTAGCCAAGGGCCACAGAGTTGGAGCGATGGTTGTTGACGAAGATTATCCTCTGCGCCCCGTGTAGGGCGAGGTTCGATACCACATCCGCGACTACCATCGACAGGGTATCGGGATCAAGAGAGATCGCACCCGGTATGTCTTCAACCGCATCGCAGTATCCAAATGGAATCGTCGGCGTCACGAGCGCATTGCCGGATCGCTTGGCAGCCTCAAGCGCCACGTATTCCGCCACCATGTAGTCAGTGCCCAGAGGCAGCTGCGGTCCATGAGGCTCCACCGCGCCCATTGGGATCAACACTACGGGCTTTTGGGCCAGCGCTTCTTCAGCTTCTTTCCACGACAGCTTGGCCAGTTCAAAAGTGCGCATTATTGCAGACCTCTTCTCATAACTTACTTGATCTCGGCCTTCTTGGCTGCGATGATCTCGTCGGCCGAGCCTATGGCGATGAAACCGCCGCCCTCGACGATCTTGAGCCACGCGTCTTCCTTGGCTATCCTATCCCGCACCTTCTCAGCGACAGCCTCAGCCTCGCGCCTGGGCACGACTACGACCCCGTCTTCGTCTCCGACTACGATATCGCCCGGCTCAACGACCACCCCTCCGCACGAAATCGAGGTGTTGATCTGGCCCGTGCCTTCCTTGGTAGGTGCCGCGGGAGTTACACCCACTGCGTAGATGGGCAGGTCTGCCTCTCGGGACTGCTCCACATCGCGGATCACTCCGTCAGTGACTACCCCGGCAACGCCCTTTTTGGCAGCCATCATGCTCATGAACCCGCCCCACACGGAAAGCGATGTGTCGCCCTGCGCGGCTATGACGATCACATCTCCTGGTTGGGCAACTTCAATCGCCTTGAGCGAAAGGAGGTTGTCGCCAGGCCTCGCCTGCACAGTGATGGCGGTTCCGCACAGCTTGCGCATGGGCTTGTACACGGGGTTGATACGGTAGTCCATAGTGTGGAGCCGGCCCATGCTGTCCGATATGTTGGCCGCGACAAAACCACGATACTGGTCCACGATTTCTTTTGCCGGTCGTTCAATTGAAGTGTAGATCTTGAAACCTGTCTCCTTAGCCACGAAAACCTTCCTCCCTTAGATGGTAGACTGACTTCTTGTGCTGGAATTCGTACTAGTGTGAATACTCCGCAATCAACCTGATGACAGTCGCTATTCCCTTCCGGTAAGCCTCGCGCGTAGTGTACTCGTTCGGAGAATGGGACCGGTCTTCGGCAGGACCCAGCCTCGCAAAGACGTATGGGACTCCAAGCTGCTCGAACACGCATCCCGGGCCAGAGCCTTCTACGATCGGCTTCACCACAGGCTGGCCGTAACTGGATCGCATCACATCGAGCATCTTGCGCACCACATCCGCGTCTGGATCGCTCTTGGAGGCAGGCATGGCCGAATCCACGCTCACCTCTACATCACCGAACCCCTGTCGGCAAAGGTGCGACCTGAGCTTGGCGATGATGTCGCCAGGGTCCTGCTTGGGCACTAGGCGGAAGTCGACCTTGGCCCGAGCGGTGTGAGGAATAACCGTTTTCGAGCCGGGTCCCTGATAGCCTGTGGTTATCCCGCAGATGGTGCACGTGGGCTCGAAATACAGTCTCTTCAGGAGTTCGTCCCCGGGCAAACCCTCGTATCCATCGCGCAGGCGCTGTATCGTCCAGTCCTTCAGAATGTCCTGGGCCGTCAAACGGGACCCGGCAATGAGCCGGGCATCGCTGGGGCTGGGGCCGACCACATCATCGTAGAACCCGGGAATGGCGATTCGCTGATCCGGCCCATACAACGAGCGTAGCGCCCAGACCAGTCGCCACGCAGCATTGTCGACCAATGGCGCCTTCCCCGAATGCAGATCCCGCACGGCCGATTCCACACTCAGCTCTACATAAGCCATTCCTTTCATGCCAAGACATACTTCCGGCCGACCATCCGCATGGATGCCTCCGTCGAACCACACCATGTCGTCGCACCTCAGGAGCTGGAGGTTCTGGGGCACGAAATCCGCAATGCTCTCGCTACCCATCTCCTCCTCACCCTCGAGAACGAACTTGACGCTGCATGGAAGAGACCCAGCCGTCTCCACATAGCTCTGAATGGCCTTAACGATGCAGAAGAAATTGCCTTTGTCGTCCACTGCGCCCCGAGCATAGATGCGGCCATCGCATTCGCAAGCCGCGAACGGAGGGTGTTCCCACGCCTCAATGGGATCAGGCGGCTGCACATCATAGTGCCCGTAAAACAGGACGGTCCTGGGAGACGTCCCCTTAAGCTCGCCCACAATTATCGGATTGCGTTCGGTTTTGAAGACACTGACTGTCATACCCATGCCCATGAGGTGAGCCGACAGAAACTCCACACACTCGGAGACTCCGGCTGGATCGGCGGATACACTCGGTATGCGCAGAAGCGTCTTCAGGTCGTCGACATATCGCTCCTCATTGTCGGCGGCATGTGTCAAGGCATCGCGACAAGTCATGAACCATTCCTCTCGCTTTCCGACGAGTGTTTCAAGATCACCGTTTGGACGTCTGTCTTTGCGTCAGCATCGCCGACGATCCCGACCCCGGCTGCACAGCCAGTCCCGTCGGTCTCGGCGCCGGAATCAGACGAGAACATCGACAGCGGGTGCTTGGTGGTGATGGCCCAAACAGACCTGCACCTCTCGTTTCCTCTGTTGATCCACATGTGAGGTACCGTGCTGGGAAAGGATATGGTGTCGAGCGCGCCAAGGTTGAAAACCCGATCGCCCACTATCACTTCCAGACATCCTTCGACCACCATGCCCTGCTCAAATCCCTGGTGACACACGGCCTCCGTTCCTCCGCGAGCCCCCGGCATCGCCTCGATCATGAAGAACTTGACATCATCGGACACAGGCGATACGAGGGCGGTATACGATACTCGAGAACGCGGGTATGCATAGACGCGCTTGTTGTTGTAGGATACCTGATCGTCATGAGTCCCTGGCTCCCTGGCAAAGAAGAACGCCGTTGGAACGCCGAGCGCTTTAGAGATCTTCCTGAGCGAGCTGATAGACGGGTTACCAAGATCCCGTTCGATTTTGCTTATCAGCCCCGTGCTGAGCTGCGCTGCTGCCGCCAATTCCTCGATGGTCATACCCTTTTGCGCTCTCAGCTCGCGTATCGCCGCCCCAAGCAACACCTCTTCATCACTGCCCATGTGATCGGCGTTGGTCATTGATACACCTCCGAGATGGATTTCACTTTAATGAGGTATTTCGCTGTGAGTGAAAAGATTCCTTCTCGTGCGGAAGCAGGAATCTCGGATTTCATTCGCCTCGAGTCTCTACGATATCCTTAGTATTTCCCCATAACATACATTTCATATGGTACTACTAGCCTATACATCCTCTCTTTGCTATACTACAGGTAATCATGCATGGCGCGTGCATCTCGGGTCTTCCCATCACCGCTGGGAAGCGCGGCATGGAACCAGCACGATCTGAGTATCTGAGTATAAGGAGGTTTCCCAGATGGCACTGCATAGGCGATTGATGATGGTGTTGTTCTGCGCGGCCCTAGTGAGCATGTGCGGCATCGCGGCCGCGGCGAGCGAAACGGAAATCAGAATCGGCGTCTACGAACCCATGACCGGGGCCATGGCCGCGGGCGGGCAGATGACCATGGAGGGAATCCAACTCGCCCAAGAGCAGAGGCCGAAGGTCCTCGGACTTCCGGTCAGAGTCATCCTGGTGGACAACCGCAGCGACAAAGTTGAAGCCGCCACCGCGGTCACGCGACTGATCCAGAAAGACAAGGTCTGCGCTATCATCGGCAGCTACGGAAGCGCCCTGTCCATGTCGGGCGGTCCGGTGGCGCAGGCAGCCAAGGTCCCGGTAATGGGATGCTCCCCGACAAACCCCCTGGTCACCCTGGGTAACGACTACTACTTCCGCGCCTGCTTCATCGACCCATTCCAGGGTCGCGTGATGGCGCAGTTCGCCTACGACAAACTGGGCGCCCGCAAGGCCGCGATCATCCAGGACATCGCGCAGGACTACGCAGTGGGCCTTGCAAACTTCTTCAGACAGGCCTTTAACGAGCTGACCGAAGACCCGAAATCCATCATCGCTTTCACCTCGTACCAGACCGGCGACCGCGACTACACCGCTCAACTCACGTACGTGGCCAATGCCAAGCCCGATGTCGTATTCGCCCCCGGCTACTACGCCGATGCAGCGGTCCTCGTCACCCAGGCCCGCTCGCTGGGGCTCAAGATGCCCTTTCTCGGCGGCGACACCTTTGAAGCGCCAGAGTTCATCGAGATAGGCGGAAAGAACGTCGAAGGCGTCTACTTCAGCACCCACTATAGCGCCGACGCCCCTGTAACCCCGGCCTCCGAGAGGTTCGTAGCCCTATACAAGGCCAGGTTCAAAACCGCCCCGAACACCTTCGCAGCCCTTGGATACGACTGCTACAACCTGGTTCTCGACGCCATAGAGCGCGCGGGTTCATCCAACCCCAAGGCCATCCGCGATGCCATGGCCGAAACTAAGGACTTTGTAGGCGCGACCGGCATCATCACCCTGGACGCCAACGGCGATGCTACGAAGAGCGCGGTAGTGCTGGTAGTCAAGGACGGCCAGTTCAAGCTGGTCGACGTAGTGCACCCGCGCTAGGCGCGAGGCAGAGCCTGCAGAGGCCGGATCGCGGCGGAGTTTCCGACAGGAGGCTTGACAACGGTGACTTTGGAGATCTTCCTGCAGAACGCGGCAAACGGGATCACATTGGGCAGTCTCTATGCATTGCTTGCCATAGGCTACACCATGGTCTACGGCATCCTGAGGCTCATCAACTTCGCGCACGGCGAGATCTTCATGATCAGCACCTACTTTGCCTTCTACGGAACGGCGATCTTCGCGCTCCCATGGCAGGTCGCGTTTGTCGTGGCAATCGTCCTCACCGCGCTGCTGGGGGTGGTCATCGAACGCGCCGCCTACAGGCCCCTCAGGGACGCGCCGCGGATCTCCGCACTGATCTCCGCCATAGGCGTGTCGTTCCTCATGGCCAACTTGGGTCTAGTCATATTCGGCGGGAGGCCGAAGACCTTCTATCGGCCTCCCATCTTCCAGGTCCCCATCGAGCTCGGAGGAGTTAGAGTAGTGGCGCTCTTCTTCGTCATCCCGTTGCTCACAGCCATCCTCCTCGTCGCGCTCAACTACATTGTCTACAAGACAAAGACCGGCCTTGCCATGAGGGCCGCCCAGTGGGACTTCGACACAACCCGCCTCATGGGCGTAGACGTCGACCGCGCGATCTCCATCACCTTCGCCATCGGCTCGGCCCTTGCAGCAGTAGGCGGCATCATGTGGGGCCTCAGGTTCGCGGAGATAAACCCGAACATGGGCCTCTTTCCAGGCCTCAAGTGTTTCATAGCCGCCGTGTTCGGGGGCATCGGCAACATAAGCGGAGCGGTGCTGGGCGGGTTCATACTCGGTTTTGGCGAGATCATGTTGGTGGCCTTCCTTCCGGGGCTTGCCGGATACAGGGACGCCTTCGCTTTCGTCGTCCTGATACTAATCCTCCTGGTCCGACCGACAGGCCTACTTGGCGACAAACAAAGGGTGAAAGTGTGATGAAAGCGTGATGGCGGAACAGAGAGCCGTTCACCCCCTACTGAAGATAGCGGTCGTCTGCGGAGCGCTCATCCTCTTCTTCCTGGTCCTTTCGTGGGGCCAGGAGCATTGGGACGCCTACACCGTCCGCATCCTCAACCTCTGCGGCATCTACATCGGCATAACCCTCGGCCTTAACCTTTGCAACGGATTCACGGGCCAGTTCTCCTTGGGGATCGCCGGTTTCATGGCTGTAGGCGCCTACACGACAGCGCTTCTCACCATGTCTCCGGCGGTAAAGCAGGCAGTCTTCTTCATTCAGCCTTTGATATACCCCCTCAACTCGATCCAGTGGGGATTTCTGCCCGCCCTGCTCATGGCAGCCGTTGTGTCGGGGATCGTAGGTTTCCTCGTTGGCGCCCCTGCCATACGCTTCCGCGGAGACTACCTGGCCATCACCACCTTGGGGTTTGCCGAGATCATCCGCATCGTGTTCACCAACATCGTGCCGATTACCAACGGGGCGCTGGGCCTCAAAGGCATCCCGCCCCACACGAACTTGCTTTGGAGCTGGGGCTTTGCTCTAGTATGCATCGCCGTCATGGTGAGGCTCATGCGCACTACCTACGGGCGGGCCCTGAAAGCCATTCGCGACGACGAGGTGGCGGCGGAGGCCATGGGGGTCAATCTCTTCTTCCACAAGAACCTAGCGTTTGTCATGTCCGCCATGATGGCAGGTGTAGGCGGAGGGCTCCTCGGAAACCTCATAACCACCATCGACCCGAACATGTTCAGGTTCCCGCTGACCTTCACTGTCCTGATGATGGCGGTTCTCGGAGGCCTCGGCAGCATCACGGGCACAGTCATCTCCGCAGCCGCCGTAACCATCGCCATGGAGGCATTTCGCGCGCTCGAAGAGCCCAGGGTGATCCTGGGACTGGCTATCCCGGGGGTCCCGGGCATGCGAATGGTAGTGTTCTCAGTCGCACTGATGATAGTCATACTCTTCTATCCCAAAGGGTTCATGGGAGACAGAGAGTTCTCACTTGACCGGGTCAAGAGGCTTGCGGCCGGACTGGACCGCACAAATACGAGCAAACAGGGGTAGAGACACATGCTCGACACAAATGACGCATTCGACGCAAACGGCGCACCCGGCACTGACAGCGCGCCCAGCGCAGACCTTCCCGCGCTGGCCTGCGAAAGCGTCACAATGAGGTTCGGCGGGCTCACAGCGGTAGACGGTTTCAACCTACGCGTGCCTAAAGGCGCCCTGTACGGGTTGATAGGACCCAACGGGGCCGGCAAGACCACTGTGTTCAACATCGTCTCCGGCGTTCTGCGCCCGTCCGCCGGAGCTGTCAAGCTCTTCGGCGTGGACGTAACCGGCTTAAGCCCGGACCGCATCGCGCGCAGCGGCATCGCCCGAACTTTTCAGAATATCCGACTCTTCCGCAACCTCACAGTCCTCGACAACGTCCTGGTCGGCCTGCATCTGAGGCGCGAGGCCAACCTCGCACAGGCCATGCTGGCGCTGCCTCGACACAGGGCGGAAGAAACGCAGATGGCTGCAACAGCCGCACAGCTCCTTGAGGAGATCGGCCTTGCAGGCGTCTCCCACTACCGCGCCAGCGCGCTCCCGTACGGCCGGCAGCGCCGCCTGGAAATCGCGCGGGCCCTGGCCACAAAGCCCGCAGTCCTCCTGCTGGATGAGCCGGCAGCAGGGATGAACCCGGCAGAGACCGAGGACCTAATGCGCCTCATCACCGATATCCGTAACAGGTTCAGTCTCACCATACTCCTGATAGAGCATGAGATGAAAGTAGTGATGGGCATCTGCGAGCGCATGACCGTTCTCGACCACGGCGACACCATCGCCGAGGGGACGCCCGATGAGATCCAGCGTAACGATAGGGTAATCAAAGCCTATCTGGGGGGCGGAGCAGTTGCTAGAGCTTAAGGATATCCAGGTGTACTACGATGGAATCCACGCCATAAAGGGAGTGTCGCTCACCGTGCCCCAGGGTGCTCTGATCACCTTGGTGGGCTCCAACGGCGCCGGAAAGAGCACCCTGCTCAGGACGATCTGCGGGCTCAAGAGGCCGTCCTCCGGTGAGCTTCGCTTCAAGGAGCGAAACCTACTCGACATGAGCGTGACTCGGATAGTCCAGATGGGCATAAGCATGGTGCCTGAAGGACGACAGATCTTCCCCGACCTCACAGTCATGGAAAACCTCCGTCTCGGCGCGTTCACCCGAACCGACCAGGACGAGATCGCCCGCGACCAGGAGCGTGTGTTCAGCCTCTTCCCGAGGCTCAAAGAACGCGCCTCTCAGAAAGGCGGAACCCTGTCCGGCGGCGAGCAGCAAATGCTCGCCATAGCCAGAGGCTTGATGGCGAGACCGTCGCTTCTTCTCATGGACGAACCGTCGCTGGGCCTCGCCCCGATCCTCGTGGAAGAGGTGTTCCGCGTCATTTGGGAGATCCACCGAGAAGGCGTCACCCTGCTCCTGATAGAGCAGAACGCCCAGGCAGCCCTGGCCATCGCCGACTACGGCTACGTGATGGAGTCCGGAAGCATAGTCCTGCAGGGAAAAGGAGAGGACCTGCTGCACGACGAAGCGGTCAGGCGCGCCTACCTGGGGCAGGACATCGGGGCGTAGGCGCCCCACGTTCGCTGGAGATGTAGCCGACAGCGGGACCGGCTAAGCTATGAGTCGCTCCAACCGACAGGAAAGCAGCATCGAAAGATGCATTCGACTTCACTAGGCATCGGCGATGCCCGTCAACTGCGCAGTTGCCGTAGACGGTACACTGGTACTCCCGCTGTGTACACTATGTACACCGGTGAATTGCTCGAAAGATCGGTTCAACGCACGGATTGCGCGTTCCATCAGGATATGTTCCTCGGATGTGCCGGACACGTTGCCGGCAGACTCACCCGAACGACTTCTTCCAACCGCTCCAGGGCTTTCTCAAGTATGCTGCGGGGGCATGCCAGGTTGATCCGCTGAAAGCCTGCTCCGCCCGGGCCGAATATGGGGCCGTCGTCCAGCCAGACGCGGGCTTTCTCCAGTATGAGGCGATCCAGTTCGCCGGGATCAAGGCCGACTTGGGCGCAGTCCAGCCAGGCCAGGTAAGTGCCCTCAAGGGGTACCACTCTTACCTTCGGCATGCGCTTCGAAACGAAATCCCTCAAGAACTGTAAGTTGCCCTCCACGTAGTCCAGCATACTCTCAAGCCATGCTTCTCCGCTATTGTAGGCCGCGATCAGCGCTTCCAGGCCGAAGACATTCGCGCGATGAACCTTATTGGCGGCGGCAAAACAATCCCGCGTCTTCGCATCGGGGATGATGGCATACGCTGTCTGCAGTCCTGCAAGATTGAACGTCTTGCTCGGACTCATGCAAGTGATGGAGTTAGCTGCAAGCGCCTCGCTCAGAGAAGCAATCGGGACGTGTTTCTTGCCCCGACACACGATATCGCAGTGAATCTCATCAGAAACAATCATAATGTCGTTGTCAAGACAGATCTGACCCAGTCGCTCTAGTTCTTTTCTGCTCCATACCCTGCCTACGGGGTTGTGCGGACTGCACAGAATCAGCAGCTTCACTCGCGGGTCGTGCGCCTGTTCCTCAAGGTCTTCAAAGTCCATGGAGTAGTAGCCGTCCCTATAGACCAAGTTATTCGCGACACAACGCCGGCCGTTCTCCTCTATGGCGGCAAAGAATGGGTAATACACGGGAGGTTGCACAATCACCTTGTCGCCAGGCTGCGTAAAGGTCTGAACCGCGATGTTGAGCGCAGGCACTACTCCGGGGCTGAACGTGATCCAGTCTCTTTGAATGGTCCAGCTGTGTCGGCGTGCCAGCCAATTGGTGATCGCTGCGAAGTATGAGTCGGGAAAAATCGTATAGCCGTAGACTCCATGCCGAGCTCGGTCAATTACAGCGTCGATTACTGGCTTTGGCGCGCGAAAGTCCATGTCTGCCACCCATAGAGGCAGCAAATCCGTCCGCGAGTCCCACTTAAGAGAATTCGTGCCGCGTCGTGGAACTACTATATCGAAATCACACAATACTGCTCCCCCCACCAACACTCAGAACCCACATTTCGCACGCGGTTCTTATCGCTCAAGCAGCTTGCTGAAGGCATCTATGAAGCAGGACACGTGTATCTCCATCGCCCTGCGCGCCTCAGCAGAATCCTTCTTTTCGAACGCAACTAGAACCTCTGCTAGGTTATGCACAGCGGCCCCTTGAAGGCCGGGTATTCGGTCCATGAAGTAGAACCAACCCCTCCGGCAACGGTATCTGATGACCTCGAGCAGATCATTGAGCGGCTTGTTGAATGTTGAATCGTGAATTGCTTCGTGAAACTGCTGATCTATTGCCACCAATCGCTTGAAGTCGCCATTGTCGCGGGAAGGCTCTATCTCATCGACCAGCCGAGTCAGGTGTTCCAGTGCCGAGTCGGGCATTCTGGTCGCCGCAAGCTCACTAGCTAGGCCGTCCAAGTTCTTCTTGACTATGAACAAGTCCCTAAGGTCCAGCACATTGATCTCCGACACGTAAGACCCAAACCTTGGGTATACAGTAACAAGCCCTTGCTCCTTCAGGCGCAGGAGGGCCTCTCGCAAGGGTGTCCGGCTAATGCCCAGTTCGCGGCAGATTTCCTTTTCATCTATGAGCATGCCGGGCTCATATTGCACGTAGATGATTCGGTCCCTCATGGTCTCATATACGTCTTGCTTCTGTGACAACGCCATCGCCTCCTCACTATCCTCCAATGTTGGGGATCAAGATGTCGATTTCGTGTCTAGGCCCCGGCAACACAACGTTGTCCTTTACCAACCGGCCATCTACGGCGATAAGAACAGGTTGCTTGGCACCGGATTGATGAACCGACTTCTGAACCGGCGCCTGAGCCGGCTCCTGGTTTGTCCAAAGATCCAAGCGTCCCTCGGTCGCCCAATCTATGAAATCCTGTAACATCATGCCCGGCTGCAGCGCATATGTCTTCTCCTTGAGACCCATACGGGTCCTGAGCATGCCGTGGTACCTCACAACTATGTTCATTTCGTCGGCTCTCCGGTCATCATGAACTCCCCAAGGCCGAGCTCCGCGAGCTTCGCACTGGTGGGTATGCCGAACTCATCCCACGCCCTGACCTGGTAATACTGGTTCAGCATCTCTCCTAGGTGCGGCAAGTTGAGCGCGGCGCCTCCGGTATTCCGTCTTGACGTAGTGATGCGCAACGGCAGATCGTCGTCCTTCCTACTTGCGCCGTGACGTACATTGTACATGCGCTTCAGGTTGTAGATTCGTTCACCCGTCAGCATGAACTCATCTACATCCACATCCCAATCCATGACGCCATTCATCCATTCCACAACTTGCGAAATGGGCAGACCGCATCCAAGAGTGAACTTGCAGAGTTTCAAGGAATCGTACATACCCATGGCATCTTGTAGTTTGGACGTCATCCAGCCCTTCTTGTCGGTGCCGAATCTGTCTTGGCTCTCGTGAAGGCCGATCTCCGGCATCACCCCACCCTTTTCGAACATGTGGGTGAACCCCGCAAGATGGCACCCTCCGCGGTTGGATGTTGCATACGACAATGCCACCGAATTGTGGGCACGCGGATCGTGCGCCGGGAATTCGAGCCCTTTGGTATGAATGGCGAATTCCTCTGCAACTCCTCCCAACTCCTCCGCGCACCGCCGAACCCCTTCGCCAAGCAGATCGCCTATCCCTTGGCGAAGAGCGATCATCCTTATCAATGTCAGGACGGCATCGGCGTCTCCCCACTTCACTTCCAGGCCACTGCAATCCGCTTTGCTCAGAAGACCCCTTTCATAGGCCTCCATAGCAAAGGCTATCACTGACCCTGTGGAGATGGTGTCAAGGCCATATCTGTTGCACAGATCATTCGCGGCACATATCGCCTCAAGATCATCCACCAGGCAATTGGCGCCCAGCATGGAAATGGTTTCGTACTCGGGGCCACTGCCTGATATGCCGGCGAAAGGTCCTGCGGAAATGGATATCTCCCGTCCACAGCCTATCGGACAACTGGCACAGTGGTATCTGCCCGTGAGCATTCGTGCGGCCATTGCTTCTCCATTCACGCTTTCAGACTTTCCCCAGGTGCCCAACGCCCAGTTCTTTATGGGCATGTCGCCTATGAACTCGTTGCTTTCCAGCCCTCCCGCAGTGCCATATGCCCTCATACCCTGACCTTGCTCCGCAAGAACGCGCGACCACCGCCGAATGGATTCACTTACTGCATCGGGGTCGGCGATCCGAGGCGACTGCGTTCCCTGCGCTACTACTATCGCCTTGAGGTTCTTGGATCCCATGACCGCCCCCACTCCGCAGCGCCCAGCGGCCCTGGCATGACGGCCGTCTGTCATTATGCTGGCGAACTTCACCAAGTTTTCTCCTGCGGGTCCTATACTCGCCACGGTGACCTTCTGCCCATGGACGCTCTTGAGCGCGTCATCCACTTCATAGGTGTCCTTGCCTGCAAGATCTGACGCGTCCAGTATACGTGCCCCTTGCTCTGACACATAAAGGTAACACGGCTTGCGAGCCCGCCCTGTTATGATAATACCATCAAATCCCGATCTCTTTAGCTTGAGCCCGAACGTCCCGCCCACATCGGATTCTGCATACATTCCAGTCAAGGGCGACTTAGTGACCACTGCCAGCCTGGCCGATGTCGGTAGCCTGGTCCCAGAGAAAGGACCGGTAAGAAGAATGAGAGCATTCTCGGCACCCAGCGGACGGGAGAGCGGATTCGTCTCTTTGTTCAGATAGTAAGTCCCAAGACCGGAGCCTCCGATGTACTTTCTGGCTAAGGTGCCGTTCAGCCGCTCAACCGTGATGTCCGACGACCCAAGATCAACTCTGAGCACTCTTCCTGCGTGGCCAAACAAACCAGTCCCACCCCTCTGCCCCTGGAATTGGGCGACGGGAGTTGCCCGACCACTCCCGCGCGACTCCCGCGCCCGCCAATTCGTGCACCGTCAGTTGCGAACCATCTGTCCCTCTTTCATGACTGCTACGACATTCCGCATGTCCTCGACGTTGTCCAGGGGATTCCCGTCTATCACAATGATATCGGCCAGCTTGCCCGCTTCTATGCTGCCCGTAACATCAGACAGGCCACAGAGCTCCGCGCCGTTCACGGTCGCTATCCTGATGGCCTCAAGACTAGAGAAACCGGCTTCGATGAACGTGGAGAGCTCATCGGCAACATGGCCGTGGTAAGTGTCGCCGCCTATGGCCAACTTCACATTGTACTTGCGGGCGATGCGCAGATTCTCCACATAGTTCTCTGCAATCCCCTTCAAGCGATCGCTGTAGGGGATGCCTGGGGTCTTCACTGCCGCCTTCGTAACCCCGGTATTGACCACAAGGAAGCTACCTTTTTCCGCGATCATCTTGAGTTCGTCTTCTGTCAGCAGCATGCCGTGCTCAATCGAATCCAAGCCCGCTTCAACAGCCCACTCTAGGCCGTCCCCTCCGTGCGCGTGCCCAGTTATCCGCCTATTGGCGCGATGGGCCTCCTCAATGGCAGCAACGATTTCTTCTCTGGTGTACTCTGACGCCAGGGGGTTCGATCCCACCGTAGACATGCCGCCTGTTATGATGAACTTAACCTGGTCGACACCGGCCTTGATCTGTGTGCGCACTGCTTTCCGCACAGCGTCGACGCCGTCTGCCTCAATGCCCAGGTACCAGCCGTGACCACCGGTGCGGCATATGGGCTGTCCACAGATTATGAGCCTCGGCCCCAACATCAAGCCCTCGTCAATCGCGCCTCTCCAAATCTTGTCCAGAAAGTCTCTTTCCCCGGCAACCCTCAGTGTGGTAATGCCCGACCTGAGCAGCTGCTCTGCGTTCTTGACTCCCTTGATGGCTGTATAGCACAGGTGTTCTCTGGCCTGCGCGGCCTCATCGCCCATATCCAACCCGAGATGATCATGGCCGTCGATGATGCCTGGCATGACCGTGAACGAACTGAAGTCGTGTACATCTACGTCCGCGCCCGCGCCTGCTTTGCCGGCCTCCGGCGATCCTGCCCGAACCGAACTGATCTTGCCGTCGACGATGGTGATCTCGGCGTTTTCAAGAACCTCATCATGTACCCCAGTGATCAGCCGACCGCATCTTAGCACTGTCTTCAAAAGTATCTTCTCCTTTAGCTATGTCTATGTCGCTGTCGCCCGCGTTGCCCCTATCACCCGCATTGCCGCGGAGCGCGCTCACTCATGAGGTTGCCGTATATAGGCGAACTCCTCGTCGATCTGAGCTTGGTCCAAAGGCTCGGTCATGAGACTGACCACCACTCCGACAACCAGACCCACGATCCAGCCTACCAGCCCTTCGTGTATGATCGTGGCCCTCCACGGGGTTTTGTACCATATGATCACGGCGAGCAGTCCCGACAGCATCGACGCAATAGCGCCCTGCTTGTTGAACCTCTTCCAGTATAGGGAGAGTATCAAAGACGGGCCAAACGTGGCAGATAGACCGCCCGAAGCGTACAGAGTCAGCCACATGACCGACTGTGGAGTGCGGTAGCAGATGTACGCGCCGAGCACCGATACGACAAGTACTGCTATCCTCGATAGCGAGACCACTTTCTTGTCGGAAGCCTCTTTGTTGATGAAGCCCCTGTACAGGTCCACTGACAGGGTCGTAGCAACGCTCAGCAACTGCGAGTCCACTGTAGACATGAGAAGCGCCAGCAGTGCTGCGAAAAGAATGCCGGCTACCCACGGATTGATGAGTGTCAACACACTGGGGAAAATGGTTTCCGGATCTGCCAGATTGGGGAAGAAGACTCTGCCGGCATAGCCGATCATCCAGGAGGTCCAGTAGTTGATCAGGAGTGCTACCTGCCCGAACAGCGCCATCTCGTAAGCTTGTTTCGAATTCTCAATGGCAAAGTTCCTTATGGTATCGTGCGGCCTTCCGATGACCACGAATACTGTGGTAAAGCTGTACCACACGAATCCAAGCAGAGCCGCCCCTGCCTTGCCCAGGTTGGCCGTCATGAGCGTTGGATCTATTTCCTTCAATGTTGCCAGCATGGATCCCCATCCGCCGGCCTTTGACACCAGAATCACCGAGATGAGCACGCCGCCGGCAAGAATGACCCACCCTTGAATGTAGTCAGTAAGGCATACAGCCTTGAATCCGCCCAACATGCAGTATATCGTAACGACGGCCACCGAAAACAGCAGCGCGGCCAAGGGAGTCACATTAAACAGCGATGTTATTCCCTTGATGCATGCGCTGTACTGGGCGGCGATATACGGCACTATGAAGACTATCAATGCCAGAGAGCAGATGCCGCGAATCAGGTTAGTGTCGTCTCGCACTCTCTTGACGAAGAACTCAGGATAGGTTATCGCTCCGAGGTACCCAGAATAGTTCCTAAGCCTCATTGGTATTGTAAGGAAGCTGAAGAGCACGCCTATCATGTAGCCAAGCAGCATCCACCAAGCCCCGGGCCCCATAATATAGGAAATACCCGCCGCGCCCATGAACATCCAGCCGCTGCATCCCGAGAACACATAGCTCATGGCTGCCACCCATGGGTGCAGTTTTCGTTCTCCCAGAGCGAATCCTTCAACGGATGACGTGGACTTGAACGTGAAGACTCCAATCGCCATCATGGCAATCATGTAGACAATAAAAGGTACTGCAATGCAGATACTCGAACTCACCTCGTCTACCTCCCATACTTACGGTACTGATGGTACAGCACTACGCATGTCAATATAGGTAGGACAACAACCAAGAGCCACGATCCCAACGTCCAACTCGCACCCATTGTTCCACCTCCCTGCGTTTGAGAAGATGTTCGACGGGTCAGGACAATATCCTTCTTTTAATAATGTATCTTTACCATGTTTCTTATATATCTGTGATATATCAGCGGCAGGCTCGGCCGCAGCCAAGCGCTAGGCTGTTTTGAACGGCGACCGCGGTCGTCTGGCGCGGTGGCTGGAGTTATGGATGTAGGTGTGCACCAGAGTGAGCGCGACTCTGATGGAGTCTTGGAAGCGCTTTTGCGGAAGACTGAAATGTTGTGTGCGGAGCCAGATGTCCCAGCGCACTGAGCACCGACAGTATCCTGGTTGACTGGTTGCCTCACTTGCGAATGAACGCATAGTCTCCTATACTGACCCCGATATCTGCCGCCACTGGCTCGCATTTCGCCTTCAGCAGGAAATAGATCGCGCGCCCTGCAGAATCGCCAAGGGTTTCGTAGTTGCCCTGCCCCTTGCTGATCACGACATCTGCTTCGCGGTAGAGCTTCAGGAAGTCCGGGGCAGCTTCGCTCAAGATCAGCCCGGGCGCAGCGCTCCCTGTAGACACAATGGTTGCATCGTGATCCAAGCCCGATGCGACCGCGTCTTCGGCCGTTGAATCGTTTATTATCGGGGCGCCGCGGACTCCGTAGGACACACCGACTCCTTGCCCAGCGGCGTGCCTGATCTCAGAGACCAAGATCCGGTCGAGGACTGTCTCACCTGCGTTGTCCCCGATGACCACAACCGTGTCGGCACCCGGCAACTCCCCGCGAAGCGCGTCCACATCGCATACGGCGAGCCCCTTGGTCAACTCCCTCCGGAGCACCGCCTCCAGGTCCACTGCGCGCAGATCGCCGTAGACCCCCGCGTCAAGGAGATTGCCTACTGCCGATGCCTCCAGGGCAGCGAGCAACCTGTCATCTTGTGCCTCCACATGACTCTTCAGCGCCGGATAGATCCCATGGGCTATCCTGATTGAGTCTTTCTTCACCTTCCGATAGGGGTCCTCATTTCCCGAATACGCCTTGACCAGTTCGTGTATTGCGCCCCCCATCTCTGCCGGAGTTGCATACGAACCATACTCTGCGAGCGCTTCAAGCGACTTCAGGACAATCGCCTTCTGGACATCGGAATCGGCAGTCGCCAGCCTGGCTCCTTCCCAAGCCTGCCTTAACGTGCATTGAACACATTCCAGGTGAATCTTCATAGTCGCCCTCCGTTATCAACTGCAAACGACCTGCCGGCCCCTCGGCCCAGGCCTCAGGCTTCAGCTAGACAACAGTCTATCATATAGGCGCCGCCAGAGTCCCAGCACGTTGGAGCGCGAATCGCCCTACTCTTTGACTCCCCCTACGGTGAGGCCTGCGGTCATAAACCTCTCCAGGGCCAGGAAGAGCGACACCACCGGCACTGCAGTAAGCAGAGACGCAGCCATCATGCGCCCCCATATGTAGTGTTGGGTGTTGAACAGCTCGGCTAGGCCGCGGGGAAGCGTGAGTTTTTCGGGCGATATCAGAAAGACGAGAGCAAAGAGGTACTCGTTCCAAGCGATCATGAAGGCATATATGAAGACCGCGACCAGCGCGGGGCCTGACAGCGGGATGATGACGCGCCAGATCACACCGGTGCGTGTACATCCATCTATCATCGCGGACTCCTCGATCTCGGCCGGGATAGTCCGGAAGTAGTTGCCCAGCATGTACAGGGATACCGGCAGCGTGAAGGCCAGGTATGTCAGGACAAGAACCAGCTTCGTGTCGACGAGTTGCACTGAAAGAGCCTCCTGCAGACGGATGACGGCCCGGTAGTACGGCACCACAAGCAGCACTCCGGAGAACATGTAAGCTGAGAGAATGCCTCGCTGTACCAGTTCTCGCCCGGCGAATTTGAGCCTGGCAAATGCGTAGGCCCCCGGCACCGCAACAATGATGGCCAGCGAAGCCGCTGCAAGGGCCACCACCATGCTGTTCTGGAAGTAGCGCATGAATGGGAAAAGCCGCGGATTGAACAGGTCAGCGTAGTTCTTGAAGGTGATGCGTCTGGGTATGAGCGATGGCGGGTAAGTCGTCTCGTCGCCGGGCGGCTTGAGCGACACCGACAACATCACAATGAACGGAAAAACGCAGGCCAACAGGACGGCGGCGATTCGCGCCCCAACGAGTATCCGTTCCCATCGTTTCCGCGCCACCTGGGTCACCACCTTAGCACCTTCTTGACATAGAGGCTGACCGATGCGATTAACCCCAGTGCAAGCAGGCTTGAGATCGCCGCCGCCTGTCCAAGGTCGAAACTCTGGAAAGCTCGGAGGTAGGCATAGACTGTCACAGTCACAACATTCCGCGACAGTAGCCACACATCGTCGAACTTGGTGAAGTTCCATATCCACCGGAGCACTACGATGGATCCCAGCACGAAGCTGAGTTCCGGCATGGTTATGTGCCTGAACTTAGCCCAAGAGCCGGCCCCGTCTACCTCTGCCGCCTCATAAAGAGTCTTTGGTATGGACTGAAGTCGCGCCAGGATCATAAGGAATGCGTACGGGAAATAGCGCCATATGTCGAACAGAATCACCATGGGCATGGCGAATGCAGGCGATTCCACCCAATCGCGCGGCCCCGAGAAGATCGGCAAGATGTCGACGAACCAGTAGTTCACGAATCCGTATACAGGATGAAACATGTATCGCCACGCAAAGACCAGGGAGATGAGGGGGGCTACGTAGGGCATGAGCACGATGCCGCGGGCGATGCCGCGTCCGGCGAACTCCCGATTCATCAAGACGGCAACGGCCAGGCCCAGCAGAGTGCTGCCTGCAACCGTGGCGGCCGTGTGCACCAAGGATCGCACAATCGCCAGCCAGAACTCGGGGTCGTGCACAATCTCGCTGTACTGCTCAAGGCCCACGAACTCCTCAGGCATTGCGGGATCGAGCGGAATGTGAGTGAATCCCATCCGAATGCTGGAGATGATAGGATACACGACAACCAGCCCCACCAGTATCACACTCGGAGCCAGTAAGGCCCATGCAAGCCGGCCTTCCCGCTGAGATACTGAGGATCCGCGCCTCCTGGTTGCAGCTAGCACCGGCGCCATTCTCAGCCCCCCTCGCACTTATCTCCCCAATCGCTCCTCACACTCGCTACTTGATCGCTTGCTCCATTCGCTTCTGAGCCCACTCAGCCGTCTGCTGCGGCGTCCAGTCTTTCTCTGTCAGGTTATACAGAGCCTCACCTATGATCAGCTGAGCCGATATGTTGCCGTATCCGGGAAAGATCTGGCCGTCTCTCTGCGCAAACGTCTGAATGCTGTCGAGCCCGCGAGCTATGGTATGGTATGTCTCCCCCCACGCGCGGAGAACGGGCTCGTCAAGATAGGCCGGGTACGTGGCCACGCTCTTTAGGACGGGGTTAAAGCCTCCCGGAGACATGTGCATTGCCTTGATGTAGCTGTCGCGGGTCATCAGGAACGTTATCAGCTTCTTGCACGCATCTGCCTGGTCAGGCGTGCCGGTAGACATTATCCCGAACCCGGTTACTGCGCCGAACGACGAAACCGCGGAATGCTCAACATAGGGCGCGAATCCGGTCTTCTTCACGAGATCGCGCACTATCGCCCCCTTGAATCCAGTCCTCTCCACTCCTATGTCGTCCATTGTGAAAGTGGAGTAGAACATCATAGCGCACGTCCCGTTCAAGTACAGATCGCGCGCGTCCCTCCACGATTCCGGCCCCGGGGGAGTGAACGCGGAAAGCTGTTTGCAGTAGTCGAGAACCTCGATCATCTCGGGCGTGTTGAACGTGACCTTGCCGTCCGGGCTGAACAGGAACGCCTTGTTGGACAGAGCGAACTGAGTGAACACTTGCTCCGCGTAGGTGTCCTTCGATGTGCCTATTATGATCCCGTAGACCCTGTCTTGCGGCGCATTGAAGGCCCGAGCCGCCTTGAGTATGCTCTCCCAAGTCGTAGGCGCCGCGAGTCCCCGGGACTCGAACCAATCCTTCCTGTACCAGATCCCCTGGACCCATGCGGCATATGGGACAGCGTAGTATCCTCCCTCGGGACTCGCCATGAAGGCCAGAGGGCCTGAGTAGAAGTCGCTCTGCCCAAGCGACGCGATTGCATCGCCGGCTGCCTTCTGGTCGAGCAGATTAGAATTGCCCAGCCTCAAGATGAGCTCCGACGAGAGCCAAACCAGGTTAGGCAGCCTCCTCGCCGCCTGTGCGGTGGTAAGCTTGGTCCTCATGTCGTCTTCCTCTATGGCCTGTAGCTTCACTGTAATGCCGGGATGGCCTTTCTGGAACTGCCGGATGAGCGCGCCAATGGTCTCCTGACGATCCTGTTCAACCTCACAATGCCAGAACTCGATTGATGTGGTCGTCGCTGTTGTTGCGGCCATTGGCACAAGAACAATCACCATCAGAACCAACGCGATTCGCAGGATTCGCAGTACAGCACGAGAGTCGCCAGTCATTCTGAAACGCCCCCTATTCTTGTGGTGAGATTCGCCTGGCAGGTCATGTGGGCACGTTGCCCAAGCCGCGCTACTTCCATAGATCGCGAAGATACGGTTTGCTCTCCTCGAACGCTCTACACTGCTCCTCCACAAGCTCCTCAGCTTGCCGGCTAGACATCTCCTTGGCCTTCGAGACGAAAGATGCGACTTTGCCGTTGTACAACGGGACAAGCGCCTCGATCAGCAAGCGTCGCCGTCCGACATTGCGGCGATATGCAGCCGCGAAATCATACACCACCAGCGCCCATTCCTCACACGACAAACCAAGGCCGGCATCCGATGTTCCGGAAGCGATGGTTTCGATGACGGGAGCGCGCTTGCCCAGAGCCAGGGACAGAACCTCGCGGTGCTCCCGAACACCATTCCTGAACGATGCTATCAGCCGGGGCACGTCTATCGGGACCGGGTCGGGTTCATTGCCACGGTCGCCGTTGCCATCGACATCGCCACTACCGCCGACGCTGACATCCCCATTGCCATCGCCGCCGTAGTAGCCCACCGTCTCCGGTCCAGGAATCTCGGCAGTCCGATTCAGCTCCGGCGTATTCCATACATACTCATACCGGATCATCATGTCGAACAGCGTCGACACGACCTGGCTGAACATGGGTCCTAGTTCGCCGGCGGGGTCCTTTGCATCGTGCACCTTGCGCCCCAAAGCGGCCTGAGCGATCCTGCCCGACTCAGCTATGGCAGTGGTGGTCATGAATATGTCCACTCCGAACCTGGCAACGTCAGTCGCCCAGACATCCTTTCCGAGATATGTGTGGACAAGATGCCTCGACACTCCGAAATCGCCGCCAATCGGCTGCCTGATCTTTGCCCCGTAGAGGGCCCTCGTAAGCGGATAGCATATGTTGTTGGTAATCGTCCCGTCATGCTTGTGACGGATGTAGCATGGGGAGACGAAATCGAAGCCGGCGAATATCGGCCCAGCGAGCTTCTGAACCCATTCAGGCTTCACGCTGCGCAGGTCGGAATCCAGCACAACACATGCACGCGCGTCAAGTTTCGCCGCGATCTCAAAGATGGCTTTCAGCGCAGATCCCTTGCCCGGTATGCCTCGGTACGAGAATGCAACTCGCTCGATACCAGGCGGCGCCTCTGATCCGCAAAAGACGTCCTGAGTCCCATCAGTCGATCCCCCATCGGCGTTCACAAGCACAACCTCGAACGATGGAAAATGCTTGCGGGCCCCGGTGGCAGCAACAGCCGCCACATAGCCGATGGTACTTGCATTGTTGAAACTAGGAGTCCCAATCACCAGGTCTGTCTTTCCGATTCGACTGATCCGCGGTTCAACCCAGGCAGGTATGGCAGCCCTTTCATCCACACTTAGCACCCTTTCTTCCGGTTATGCGATGCTGTAGTCGCTAGATCCCCGTCCCTCCGCACGATGACCTGACGACGAGCTGGCAATCGAGGACTACCTCGGTGTCTCTCAGCCCCTGCCCGGTCATCAGCCTAATCAACATCTCTGTGGCAGTAGAACCCAGCGCCCTGAGCGGCTGAGCCACGGTGGTTAGGGGCGGCGTCACCACCCGGGCGAGAGCTGTGTTATCAAAGCCGACCACGGCCATGTCTTTGGGCACACTGATGCCGTGTTGCGCCAGAGCTTTCATAGCCCCTATAGCCATCTCGTCGTTGGCGGCGAAGATCGCGGTGGGCCTAGGCGCAGCGTCCAGAAGCCGCGTACACGCGCGCATGCCTGACTCCATTGTGAAATCCCCTTCCTGCACGATGCAGGGGTCGAACGGGATCCCCGCATCTTCCAGGGCCGATTTGTACCCCGCGAGCCGCGGCAACCCGGACTCAGCATCATCAAGCTGGCCGCTGATGAAACCTATCCGCGCATGGCCCAGGTTGATCAGATAGCTGACAGCCCTCGCCGCTTCGGCCCTGTTGTTGATGCGTACTGTGGGAATCCCGTAGCTCGCTCCATCGCGGCTTATCGTGACCACTGGACATTTCACGTTCCTGATGGCAGCTACCGTGTCCGCAGGCAACCGCCCGCTCATGAAGATGATGCCGTCTACCTGCCTACTTGCCAGCAGATCCAGATACCGTTGTTCCTTTGCGGCATCCCTTGCGGTGTCGCACAGGATGACGCTGTACCCATTGGCGTCCGCCACTTGCTCAATCCCCTGCGTCACTTCGGCAAAGAACAGGTTGGCTATGTTGGATATCACAAGCCCCACAACGTAACTGCGGTTGGTGGCCAGACTACGGGCCAACGTATTGGGGCGATAGTTGAGCCGCCGCGCTGCCTCCGCGACTCGCTCGCGTGTGCTCGGATGAACATGCGGATGGTTGTTCAGAGCCCTGGATACGGTGGACTCGTTGATTCCGAGTTCCCTGGCGATGTCCTTCATCGTAATCATCTTGTGCACTCCTCATGTGTGGCTGAACGCTCACCAATGCTCACCAAGCGACTTCGTGCAAGCGCTTGCAGAACATGATAACCGATTCTATTTGGCATTTATCGCGCATATGCTGCGCTCTATGCAAGGGCTTGCAGATTCATCCCAACAAAGAGGGCGTTGTCGCGCTCCGCCCTTGCCCTCTCATATTCCCATGGCCGGCACCACTGGAAGACGCCGTTAGGTTTGTGATTCCACACGCAGTCACAGATTCCTCCCTGCCCGGGAACAAATTCCGATCAGCGGTCAGCCTCATCTAGTTCGACTACTCTCTGAATCCACTCTGCCGGATATCCTGGGCATCGATCTTGCTTCCACCGTTGACGAATCCAGCATTGTACTTCCACAGAAGGGTATCAAGGAGCGCCCACCATGCATCGCGCACGGCGTTGGCGTTGTTGGTGCAGTACCTGGTGAGGAACTCCACCATCGCCTCAGGATCCCTGTGGCTAAGCTCCAGCGCCGCTGCGTCGATGGCCTTCTGCTCCCTCATGGCTCCGCCGGTTCCACGAGCATGCCTTTTCGCCCACCGTGAAACTCCAGCCGGGGTAGCGCCTGGGGTTGGCAAAGGGACCGGCGGTGATGCTGGTAGTCTGGTCGAACTGGCTGCCTTCATAGTGGTCGCGGTGCAGACCGGCGATATCGGCCATGGTGAGCTTCTCCGCAGGTTCGATGGAGAAGGGCGGATTCTCCTCAGTGATGCCCGCTTTCGGGGCAACTCTGCCGAAGATTCGCGCGACTCGGCGGTAACTGTAGTCAGTGCGCACACTGTCGCAAAAGTCCCAGCGCCAGCATGGATACGTTGGTAATGTCGAAGTAGCCGTTTTCGTTGCGGAAATCGTCGCGACCGATGATAGTGGTCTCACCTATACCCACCTGATGCTCATTGATCATGCCGAACAGGCCCTTGATGTAGCCGTAAGTGTGAGCGACCTGAGGGATCATATTGCCGGTAGGCTTCGTGGCCTGGCTGATCCTGAACCCGCCTGTTCCTTGAGGCAGGCACATCGCCTCTACCATAGCGTCAGGCGCCCAGTCCTGAGCGGGTGCCTTCTCCATCTCGAATGCACATGATCCACAGTCGGCAGTGTGGGTGACTGTGGCGGATCCGTCCACTGACGCGCCCGGAGTCACCAGGATGGACGTACAGGCCAGTGTACCCGCGGGAACCAGAGCAAGGATGACGACAATGACGATCGCCACTAGACGAAAACCTTCGAGCATCTCGGCTTTCCTCCTTACTGGCGATGTCTGGCCAGACACCGCGTCTGCAATCGCAGGCCTCATACCCTCAGCAGATCGTGGGTTTTGGCCGCATGCGGCGACTAGAAGGCCATGCCCTTGCAGCCCATCTTGCTCATTATGTCCTTTGATTCAATCAAGATAATCACAGTTGTCATGAGATGCTGCGCCAGAATCGCGATGACACGTAGTCTAGGTAGCTCTCAACAAGTACCTCAGCCTAATCAAGCAGCTAGTGTCTGAACCCTGGATGGGTTGAGCTGCTCGAAGAACGCGTTGACAGCGGCGAGCAGCGCGGCCATTGAACCATACAGCCTGTTGGCAGTGACAACGGCCTTCATGTGCCACCATATCTTCTCTACAGGGTTTGGCTGCGGCATGTAGCAGGGCAAGAAGTAGAGCTTGACCCTTGGCCGGCTGGCAAGACATACCTGAACGCTTCGCGCCTTGTGAATGCTGTAGATGAACTCAACGGCTCGCTTTCTGTCGAAGATGAGATGCATGAATGCGCCGGTGCGGATGTCCATTGCACCAGACACGCTTTTCTTCTGGTTGGTCC
>DHON01000010.1:38777-39173 GCA_002409965.1 Firmicutes bacterium UBA5389 | reverse complement strand
CGCGTGCGCAAAAGGGGCGCTGCGGCCCGCGCCTCGTAGCAGGGGCTCGTGTGTGGGAGGAAGTGGCTGCGGATCCCAGGGGTTGGCGGTCGCGGCAAACCTGTGTCATTTTGCCCAGCCTTGGCGCGCATCCTGGGTAGAATGACTCAGGAGGTTAACATAATGTTCGCCCTGGAGGCCGAAATCGGGTCGCGACGGGCATGCGGGCCGCTTGCGCAAAAGGGGCGCTGCGGCCCGCGCCTCGTAGCAGGGGCTCGTGTGTGGGAGGAAGTGGCTGCGGATCCCAGGGGTTGGTGGTCGCGGCGAACCTGTGTCATTTTGCCCAGCCTTGGCGCGCATCCTGGGCAGAATGACTCAGGAGGTTAACATAACGTTCGCCTTGGAGGCCGAAATCGG
>DHON01000010.1:16412-38554 GCA_002409965.1 Firmicutes bacterium UBA5389 | reverse complement strand
GGGGGCGCGGCGCCCCGCGCCTCGTAGCAGGGGCTCGTGTGTGGGAGGAAGTGGCTGCGGATCCCAGGGGTTGGCGGTCGCGGCGAACCTGTGTCATTTTGCCCAGCCTTGGCGCGCATCCTGGGTAGGATGACTCAGGAGGTTAACATAACGTTCGCCTTGGAGGCCGAAATCGGGTCGCGACGGGCATGCGGGCCGCGTGCGCAAAAAGGGCGCTGCGCAAAAGGGCCGCTGCGGCCGGGGTTCTCCAGCCTATCGGGTTTATGGCATTTAAGATGCCGGTTCCCTCCACCCCCACAACTTACACCCTGTCAAATACCCACTTACCTGCAGGAACGAATGCATGCAAGCTAGAATCCATAACGCGCAACAGGCGATGCTGGAAGCATCAGTCCTGTCACAAACCGGAGCATGATGCCTGAGGCGTACCGGAAGGCGAGAAAGGAGGTGCTCCCCCCAAAGCCCAGGGTACACGCTGACGGCGCCACACATCGCAGCAGCGCCGCAGAGTCTTGCGGAAGGCAACAAGGACACTTCCCCCAAAGTCTCTGCGGTCAGACGGAGAACATGTCGCACCAGATCGCTCCGGGAATGCAGCAGCATATGAAGTCACAGAAGTCACCAAGGGGGAAAAAACATGAGAAAGCTCGCAGTATTACTCGCAGCAATAATGGTTGCCGCGCTTGCACTGCCTGTGTCGGCCGCCACGATCGACCTGGGCGGCAAGCTCGAGAGCCAAGTCTATCACGACTTCGCGAAGGGCACCGGCGCCACGACCGACCTTGAGCTGACGCTGGGCGTCGGCCTCGTCGGCGGTCAGAATGTCAAGGGCGTCGTCAAGATGAGCGCCATGAAGTGGCAGTTCAACCTGGCAGATGGAATGGGCGCCATGGTCATGCCTCCCGCGGAGCGCGGAGTCATGACCGCCTACGTTGAGACCGTTGGGCCATACTGGATGGGCGGCCCGTCCGTGGCGACCCGCATCGGCGATCTGGATCTGGCTTACTCGCCGTTCGTGCTGAAGACCGATGCAGTTGACGGAATCTCCGTATCCGGAGCGACCGCTGGACCTGTCGGAGTCGACGGGTTCTACGGTTGGGCGAACAGCGCCGCAGTACGCGGCGCGCGCGCCAAGACCGAGTTCGCCGGAGTAGGCATAGACGGCGCACTAGTTAAGGTCGGCGACGAAGAGACCGACTACATGGCGCACGCCGCCGCTCTGCCCATACCCGACTTGGCCATTGAGGCGCTCTATGCAGGACAGAGCAACACCCGGGCCGCAGCGATAAGGGCCGCGGCTGCCTATAAGATCCCGTTCCTGCCTCTGGACGTGACGGCGAGCGCCGGATACAGAAGGACAGGAGCCGCATTCGACCCGACCTACAGGTCGAGGGCGACAGGCAATCCTCTGGAGGGCGAGGCCGGCGTGGCGGCCATTACGGCCGGCCTTGACACCTCGTTCGCAGGATTCGGTATCAGCGTTGACGGCGAAGTGCTCGGCTCCGACGACGATGGCAAGCTCGACAACGAGCGCTCCATCGGGGCGGCTGTCAGCACTCAGGTCGCGGGGTTCGACGTTGCGGCTGGACACAAGGTCACTCAGTATCTGGTCCCCGAATCCTCGTTCCGCAACACCACGAATGTGGGGATCGGGTTCACTGAGCGTCAGATCCTGCCCAACCTGGTCATGAGCGCGAGCTACAACGCGACGATGACCAACTTCTCGCTGAGCGACATCAGGCACGTGGCCAAGGCCGCTGTAGGCGCCGACATAGGGGCGTTCCGCGGAGTCAGCGTTTCCGGCCTGATCGATACGAAGCCTGAGGCCGGAGATCCCGGGCGCGAGCTTGGCGTGGAATACGCAGCGCCGTGCGGAGTCAACCTCGGATACTCCTACAACGACGTCGATACTAACAGAGTCTACGCGGGCATGGAGGTCTCTTTCTAGCTTGGCCTCGCCTGCCAAGACAGGATGACGCAACCGCGTTTCGGTCGGCTGCGCAACGCGAGGACCCGAGGATGCTCGGGTCCTCGCCCTACTTGACTGCGCTCATGGGATTCTCAGACGCTGGCCCGGGTAGATGTCTGCGCCGAGTAGCTGATTCAGACCCACGATCGCTTCCGGCGTCGTGCCGAATGCGGAGGCTACGGCTTGCAGGGTGTCGCCGGGCTGGATTACGTACTCGGCCAACCCGCCCTGGGGCGCCGCTGCTGGATCGCCCGATCCTCGCGACCCGCCCGGTATTCTGAGCCGCTGGCCCACGTAGATCGTGGTGCTGGTCAGGTTGTTCGCGGACATCAGGGCCTGAACCGTGGTGCCGTATCTCCTTGAGATGAGGAAGAGGGTGTCGCCTGGCTGGACAATGTAGTCTGTGCCGGTGGTCGCGGGCGCGGCCGCAGCCGCCCCGGGAATCGCGAGCACTTGCCCGATTCCTATCACGTCGGTCGTCAGGTTGTTGGCGCGCTTGATTGCGTCCACCGTCGTTCCGAACCTGCGCGCGATGATGAAGAGCGTGTCTCCGGCCCGGACCACGTACGTGCCGGCGACCGGCGCCGGTCCCGGCGCGGGGACGCCGGAAACGACGACGACCGGGGTTCCCACCTGCACCTGCTCGAACAGGGTCTCCACATCCGGGTTGTACATCCTCACGCATCCGTTGGACACCGCGTGTCCAATCGACTGCGGTTGGTTGGTCCCGTGCATTCCATGCCCGCGTCGGGTGAACGCCATCCAGCGCGTTCCGAATACGCCGCCGGGATTCACGGCCTTGTTTAGTACGCTCCAGCTGCCTGTGGGAGTGGGGGTGGCCGGTTTGCCGACTCCCACCGGGTAGTGCGCCGCTTCTACCCCGCCCCGCATCAGTGTCAGACGGCGCTGGGACAAGCTGATTTGAATGCGAACTCCCTGGCGGGTCTGGGCTGCCTGAGGCTCGCGTACGCCTGCGACGTCGGCTGTCGCTCTTGCTAAATCGGGAGGGTCGTCTGGAAAGCACGAGTCCGAGGGTAGCGGTAGACCGTCGAAGAGCAGGCGCCACGTTTCGGCGTTCACGATGCCTGTTTCAGGGAGCCCCACAGTCGCCTGGAACTGCCGCACGGCCAGTTCTGTCTGAAGTCCGAATATGTTGTCCACTTCGCCCAGGGAGAAACCTTTAAATGCCAGCTGCTCCTGAACATTGCCGACGGGAATTACGGTCATGCCCCGCATGAGCACGAGTGGCTTGCACTCGGGCAATTGACGTCACCACCTGTCTGCTTTCTGCACCATTATACGCACGGCGGCGCAAATGCGTTGAAGGATTCTCTGACTGGTTGCCGAATATGGCTAGTTGAACCGGTGGGCGAAAGATGCCGCCGATTAATATAAAGTGGGAGGACTTTCAATGGCAGGAGTTAGGCTAGAGCACGTATACAAAAAGTTCGGCAGCGTTGTCGCGGTCAACGATGCGAGCCTGGAAATCCGCGACAAGGAGTTTCTGGTCCTGGTGGGCCCTTCAGGATGCGGGAAATCGACCACTCTCCGGATGGTGGCCGGGCTTGAGGAGATCACCTCGGGCGACATCTACATCGGCGACACCCTGGTCAACGACATCCCCCCGAAAGACCGCGACATCGCGATGGTCTTCCAGAACTACGCTCTGTATCCTCACATGGACGTCTACAACAACATGGCCTTCGGCCTCAAGTTACGCAAGTTCCCCAAGGCCGAGATCGACAATCGAGTGAAGGATGCGGCGCGGATTCTGGGCATCGAGAACCTTCTCGACCGCAAGCCTAAGGCTCTGTCGGGCGGCCAGAGGCAGCGTGTCGCCGTGGGGCGCGCCATCGTGCGCGAACCCAAGGTGTTCCTGATGGACGAACCACTGTCCAACCTGGACGCAAAGCTGAGGGTGCAGATGAGGGCGGAGCTGTCGAAACTCCATAACAGGCTGCAGACGACCATCATCTACGTGACTCACGACCAGACGGAAGCCATGACCATGGGCGACCGCATTGTGGTGATGAAGGACGGCTTCATCAAGCAGGTCGGAGCGCCTCTCGAGATTTACGAGCGGCCCGACAACATGTTTGTCGCCGGATTCATAGGCAGCCCCGCTATGAACTTCGTCCCCGGCGTTCTCCGCAAGGAGGGCGACGACTACATCGTCGACTGTGAGAGCTTCCGCATCGGAGTGCCGAGCGGTCGCTTCAACGACATCGAGAAGTATGTCGACGAGAAGGTGGTCATGGGCATCAGGCCCGAGGACATCGAGGACGCCGAATTCGTCGCGGACGCGGCTGAGGATAGAATGGTTGATTGCATGGTGGACGTTATCGAGCCCATGGGCGCCGAGGCTTTCCTCTATCTCACAGTGGGGCCCCACGCCTTCGTGGCCAGGGTCAATCCTCGCACCAAGGCCCGTGACGGCCAGGCTCATTCGATCGTGCTCAACATGGACGAGTGCCGCCTGTTCGATCCGTCTACTGAAGATGCCATTAGGTAGAATGTGCAAATACGACGCCGGGGCGCCTCGCCCCGGCGTCCCGGCGTACAGCCGGCTTGGAATGGAGGGCGGCTTGCATGGACGTTGAGAAGGCGCCGTCGGCAGGCGGTGCGCGGCTCTTCATCGGGATCGACCTTGGGGGCACCAAGATAGCATCGGCACTGGTGGACGCGGACATGAAAACGATGGGCCGCGTCACGGTGGCCACCAGGCCTGAGGAAGGCCCGGACGCTGTAATCGGGAGGATGCTCGGCACCGTCTGGGAATTATGCGAAGGGCACGGCTGCGGCGTTGGCGATGTCGGGGCCATAGGAATCGGCTGCCCCGGGCCGCTCGATCAGGAGACCGGCATAGTACTGGATGCGCCCAATTTGATGTGGAAGAATGTTTCTGTGGCGGCGCCGGTGGCACAGGCTACTGGATTGCCCGTGTGTGTTGAGAACGATGCCAACGTGGCGGCGCTTGCGGAGAATAGAATGGGCGCCGGCAGAGGTGCCAGACACATGATGTATGTCACCGTGAGCACCGGAATAGGGAGCGGGCTTATCCTCGATGGCAGGCTGTATGTGGGCGCGATGGGCGCGGCGGGGGAGCTGGGCCATGTCACCATGCTTGCCGACGGGCCGCTGTGCGGGTGCGGCAATCGCGGGTGCCTGGAATCGCTGGCGTCGGGCACCGCAATCGCGCAGCGGGCGCGCGAGGCTGCGGCGCGCCCCGCGGGCGCAGGAATCCTCGAGGCTGCAAACGGCGACATCGACGCCATAGACTCCGCCCTTGTAGCTTTGGCTGCGACCGGGGGCGATGCCACGGCGCAAGCCATAATGCGTGCCGCGTTCGAATATCTTGGCACTGCAGTTGCCAACGTCCTGAACCTGCTCAATCTGGACATGGTAGTAATCGGCGGAGGCGTGGCGCAGGTCGGCGATGTGCTGTTTGATACCGTGAAACGCATGATCGAGCTACGAGCCATGGCATGCATGGCCCGAGACGTGCGGGTGGTTCCGGCGTTGCTGGGAGCTGACGCGGGCGCCCTCGGAGCTGCATGCTGCGCCGCTGAACGGCTGACCAAGTATGTGCCATAACCTGGGGGGACTCGCGTGAGGAGAGTTTTGGCTGTAGCGGCTGTGCTGTGCGTGCTGGCTGCAGTCTCTATGCTGCTGCCGCCGTGGGAATGCGCCGGCCAGGCTGTTGTAGTGTGGCAGGCCCATGACCCGGTCGGCGACGACGATGGGCCGGGCACGTATGTTTACCCAACGAATCCGGCGTTCGCGCCCTTTTCGGGGATTTTCGACCTCGCCGAGTTCAGGATCGTGCACGATCCCGACAACGTGTACTTCGAAATCGGCATGGCCACGATCGCCAATACGTGGAACGCTCCCGATGGCTTCAGCCACCAGCTCATCAATGTCTACATAGACACAACGCCCAATGCCGGGCGCGTGGACACGATGCGAGACGGCGCGTTCGTGCTGTTCGACCCGGGGCACGCGTGGGATGTTAACGTGCGGATCATGGGGTGGGGCGGCACTCGCGTGTACATGGCATCAGATGACCCAGCATCGCCGGGAATGTCTGACGGAGTCTCCGCAGAAGCGCTTCCAGACGGCAAGACGATTCGGGCCACAGTGTCCAAGAAGGTCGTCGGCGAGCCGTCCGATGTTTGGAAATACTACGTTACAGTGGCGTCGCAGGACGGCTATGGCCCTGACAATCACAGGCCTGTGATGGCCCAGGGCGGCGCCTGGGTGTTTGGCGGCGGGTCTGATCTGGATGTGAACCCCAACGTCATAGATATCCTGGCTCCCGAATCCGGCCCGAGATCACAACACAACCAGCTTGGCTCGTGGAGTGAGTCCCAGCGCCGATTGGCAGTGCTGTATCCGGCCAATGCAGATGCGCGACTGGTCCCGGGGATTGGGCACGCGGCGGCCGCAGTGGCCGGCTTGCTAGTCCTGGCCGTGCTGGGGTTCATTATGGTGAGGGCCGCTAGAGGCAGGCCAGGCGGATCGGGCGATTGAGGAGGACTTGGTGTGACCCGTAGGGCTGCAGTAATAGTCACCGCATGTTTGGCGCTCGTCGCGATGCTCGGCTGGTCGGCTGAGGCGGCCCGCCCTACCTGGCTCGACTGGCTTATCCCTCCGTCTGCGCAAACGGAAGACGGGCGACCTGACGAGCATCCGCAGAGGGCGCTCGATGTTGTGTTCGCATTCTTCCTGACCGGCGATGCTTCGTCCACCTGCGAGCAGCTGTTGGACATACTGCTTGCGCAGCCCGGCCGGAAGTTCTCGGTGGGAATGTCGGCCAGACTCGCGTCTGCTCTCGCCTGGTCGGGCTCGCGTGCAATGAGGCTGATGCGCGACGGCGTATCGCGCGGCCAGTTTGAGCTGTTGGGCTCCACTCATTCCGACAGCGTTCTGGCGGCGCTGGATCCATGGGATGCCCGCCTCGCCGTGAACTACGGCGCCACTCGGGCGTCTGACATGTTCGGCAAGGTCCCGACAGGCTTCTGGAACCCCTCGGGCCTGTGGAGGCAGGAGATCGTGTTGCCGGTGAGCGCTGCGGGCTACTCGCACACGATAGTCGACAGCAAGATAATGGCAGCGAGCGGACTGGACGCGTTCCCGGCTCACGCCCCGGTTCGCATCGCCTGGGGCGGCCGAGAGATCGTCGTTTTTCAGGCTGACGCAGCCTTTGCCCGCGCTGTGGATGAGAGTGTGGGTTCAGGCTCGACTGCATCCGCCCTTGCGTATCTGGAGCGCGCGTACGCCGAGGACGTGGCGGATGCTGCAGTGGTTGTGTACGCCCGCGAGGTGCGGGCGAGCGATGCAGGCTCGGCCTGGGATGGGCTGGGTCCGCTTCTGCAAGCGATTGAGAAGGAGCCGCGGCTCAGGCTGACCACGCTGGACGAGAGGGTGCAGTCAGGGCCGCGGCCGCGAGCGGCGGCTCAGTTGCTGGGCGGCGAGCCGGACCAATTGCGCCGGGCCGCGGAGGCTGCGGGCTACTCTGACTGGCAAGACTACAATTCCAGTTGCCGCGCGCTTCAGGATGCGAGGAACCTGTACGGGGATGTGCGCCGGCGGATTCAGGCCGTTGAGGAGGACCTGCACAGAACTGCGACATCGCAGACTCTGGCTCCTGCGGCCTCGCGCCTCTTGGACCACGCCAAACTGGTATTCTCGTGGCATCAGTACGAATTCGGCCGCCCGGGCGCGCAAGATGCGGGATCAGCCCAGTGGGATGCTGTTCGGGGGGCGTACATCGCCGCCCTAGCCGCATGGCAGTGCGCCCATCCAGCTACCTCCGCCTACCAAGAAGACGTGAACCGCGATGGCATCGAAGAAGTGATCGTAGTCAACCCCACCGACATGTTCGTGCTGTCGCCTGTGGGCGGCAAGATGCTTTACTGGTACGACCTGGAGCATGGCGAGCAGGTCGTCGGAGAGGGGTTCGCAGGCGAGTCGGTTTCCGCTCCCGGAGTGCGAAGGGGAGCGCTGGTGGACTCGATTCGGGGGGCGGCATCTTCCGCGCCCGGGCTGGAGGAGGCCGCCTACAGCGTGCAATTGGGCGAGGATTCGGCGAGCGCGGTATTTGATGCCGCCATAGGCGCCGCGAAGCTGCGGAAGGAGTTTGATCTGGGGCAGAGAGGGTTTCAGGTGGAATACACCTTGCACGCGCAGGGCCGGGTGGACTTCAGCGTGGCAAACGCGTTCAGCCCTGACCTGGATCGGATCGCGGTGGGCGGCAGGGACAGCCTGGTTTACCTGCACGCCGACGGCTCGCCGGCCAGCGCGCTCGTGTCGGATAGGGCTTTCGGGCTGGCCAACGTGGTTTCCGGCAGCGCAGTGCTGGCAAGTGTGGACCCAGACGGGCAGGATACTGCGCCTGCTGCAGAGGTGTGGTCCGACTCGGCGCTTTTCGACAGAAGCTTGTGCTTCGGGTACAGGCTACAGATGTGGCCGGGAGCATCGGCTGGCATGTCGATCCGGTTCGAGCGGTCCAGAATTGGGGCATCGGCGCCGCCCATTCTCTCGGTCGAACCCAGAGGCGAGAGCATTGTGGCAGTGCTCCCTTCCTACACGCGGCGAGTCGTGGTGCGCGAGTTGTCGGCGGAGGGTTTCCCGGTTGAGACGCCCATGCTCACGGCAGCGCGAGGTCCGGAAGCCAACGCGCCGGAGGCGGTCGCGCCCATGCCTTCGGGGCAGTTCGACTTGGTGACTACGTCGGTTATGGGGCGGACCACCACCATCGAGCGGGCCGATCAGTACACTCGCATCGGCGCGAGGTTCGAGTTTTTTCCCCAGATCGCTGATTCCCGGATCGAACTGACGCCCGGATACCACCGAGTTGGATCGGCGGTGGGGATTGTGTGGGCCGCCGTCGGCGCTCTTGCGATTGCAGGGGCAGTGGCGATCATGGTGCGCTTCGCGCGGCGCCGGCGCCCCAGCTCATAGCGGATAGGCGCATAATTCGTGTCTTGCGGCCAAACATAAGACTGCGGCTTGGGCGCCCGGCCCTGACCGTAGTCTTTTGCTTGTCGGAAGAGGGATGCATTGTGCGTGTGATGATGCTGAGCTGGGAATACCCGCCGCGAGTGGTAGGGGGGCTGGCGCGCCATGTTCAGGAGCTGTCGAGAGCGATGGCGAGCGCTTTTGAGGTGCACGCTGTAACTTGCTCTGTGGAAGGCGCCGGCGCGCTCGGGCGCGACCGGGGCGTATGGGTGCATCGGACGGATCCCATTGGTCCTTGCGTGGACGAGTTCATGCCGTGGGCGATGCAGCTATCGCATGCCATTCTCGCCCGTGCTTTCCGCGTCGCCCGGGAGACCGGCCCATTTGACATCGTGCACGCGCACGACTGGACTATGGCGCTGGCCGGCGCGGGCGTAAAGCGCGAGCTGGGCCTGCCGCTTGTGGCCACCATTCATGCCACTGAGTGGGGCCGCAACGGCGGACTCTGCAATCCGATGCAGCGCCGGATATCCGACCTCGAGTGGTTCCTGTGCTACGAGGCGTGGCGGGTGATCGTGTGTTCATCACACATGCAGAACGAGGTGGGGGCTGTGTTCGGTCTGCCCATTGACAAGGTTCGGGTGATCCCAAACGGCGTGGACGCGGACCAGTTCGAGCAGGCTCGTGCGTACCGCGGCACAGGCGCCTCCCCCTCGTCCAACGAAAGCATCATACTCTTCGTCGGCAGGCTGGTGCGGGAGAAGGGTGTGCATACACTGATCGAGGCAATGCCCAAGATACTGAGCTACTGGCCCCGGGCCAGGCTCATCGTTGCGGGCCGAGGGCCGGCCGAGGGCAGTCTGCGCGATTTGGCTGCCAGTCTGGGCCTAGGAGGCAGAGTGTCGTTGGTCGGCTTTGTGCCGGACGATGAGCGCAATCGCCTGTACGGCATGGCTGCGGCGGCGGTCGTGCCCAGTCTCTACGAGCCTTTCGGGATTACGGCCCTTGAAGCCATGGCGGCGGGCACGCCGCTCATCGCGGCCGATACCGGCGGCCTCGCCCAGATCGTGAGAGACGGCGTGAACGGATGGCGGTTCTATGCAGGCAACCCCAACTCGCTGGCCGATGCGGTTTTGCACGTGCTGCACTGTCCAGAGGCGGCCGGCCAGATCGCCGAGGTTGCGCGCCGGGAAGTGCTGTCAACATACGATTGGAGCGCCATCGCCCGCAAAACTCGGGATGTATACGAGGAGGTCCTGAAAGAGACCGCGGCGCCCGAGGAGGCGATAGCCAGGTGAAGGCGGTGATCATGGCCGGAGGCAAAGGCACTCGGCTTCGGCCTCTCACGTGCGCGCTCCCCAAGCCCATGGTGCCGGTGGCGGGCCGGCCCATGATGGAGCACGTCCTGGATTTGCTGCTGACCCACGGGTACCGGGATCTGGCGTGCACCCTGTGCTACATGCCCGACACCATACAGAGTCATTTCGGCGACGGCACCTCCCGCGGCTGCTCGATCAGGTACTCTATAGAAGAGACTCCCCTGGGCACCGCAGGCAGCGTGCGCGCTCTGGGCGGCTTTCTGGACGGCACATTCCTGGTCATCAGCGGCGACGCTCTGACCGACATCGATCTTGCGGCCGCAGCCGAATTCCACAAACAGAAGGGAGCCGCCGTCACCATCGTGCTCACCCGGGTGGAAACCCCGCTGGAATACGGCGTAGTGATAGTGGATGCGGACTGCCACATCACGCGGTTTCTGGAGAAACCCAGCTGGGGAGAGGTATTCAGCGATACAGTGAACACGGGGATCTATGTGCTGGAGCCGGATGTGATGGAACTTGTCGAAACCGCGCGGGAATCGGATTTCAGCAAGAACCTGTTTCCCCGCCTGCTCGGCGACGGCTATCCGATGTTCGGCTACGTGGCCGAAGGATACTGGTGCGATGTGGGCAACCTGGAGCAATACCGCAACACGCATCTGGACATTCTGGATGGACGAGTCCGGGTGGGGATCCCCGGCGAATTGGTGGACGAGGGCGTGTGGATCGGCGAGGGGGCCGAGATCGAGACCGGCGCGGTCCTCAGACCGCCTGTACTGATCGGTCCAGGGGCAAGAGTGGAAAAGGGCGCCGCAGCAGGCGACTACTCAGTGATAGGCGCCGCGTCCATACTGGCGGGCGGCTGCTCCGTGCGTCGCTCAATACTGTGGCCGAGCGTGTTTGTGGGCCAGAACGCCCAGGTGCACGCGGCCATCCTCGCATCGCGAGTGAGCGTGAAGGCCGGCGCTTCGATACTTGAGGGAGCAGTGGTGGGGTCGGGCAGCTCCATAGGTGAACGGGCTCAGGTGAAGTCGGGTGTAAAAATCTGGCCTGATAAAGCCGTGGATGGCGGATCTCAGGTCAACGCCAGCCTGGTGTGGGGAGCATCGTGCTCAAAGCGCCTCTTTGGGCGATTGGGCGTGGCGGGGCTGTCGAATATAGAAGTGACCCCGGACTTCTCCGCTCGCCTGGGCGCGGCCTACGCGTCCTGCTTGCCTGCGGGATGCACCGTAACGGTCTCGAGCGATGTTCATCCGGCCTCCAAGATGGCCAAGGCGTCTTTGGCGTGCGGCGCTATGTCCATTGGGGTGACCGTGGCCGATCTGGGCGATGGAACCACAGCGGTGGCCAGGTTCGCCGTGCCCGCGCTGCAGGCGGCCGGAGGCGTGCATGCGCGGATATCGCCTGCTGACGAGAACGTCACGGTAATCGAGTTCCTGGATTCTGCCGGCGTCAACATCGACAAGGCGCTCGAACGCAAGATCGAGAACGCTCTCCTCGCGGAGGACTACCGGAGGGCCCCCGCCAGCCGCATCGGAGGGCTCTTCAGCGAGACTGGCGTGACCGCGCTGTATCTGGATGCTATAGAACGGGCGGTCGACGCCGAGTTGATCAGGAGCGCGCGCATCCTTGTGGTGGCCGGATACGACGAAGACTACTTAAGGGACGTGATGAGCCTGTTCACCGAGGCGCTGGGCTGCACGGTCATACGGACGCGCGCCTTCGGGGGCGCGTGGGCCATCGCTGAACTGGCGGACGCTGTGGCGGCGGAAGGCGCTCATGTGGGGGTTCTGATCGACCGCAACGCGGAGCGGCTGGCGCTGGTGGATGAGCGCGGCGCGAGTGTGTCCAACGAGGATGCGCTGGCGCTGGTCTGCTCAGCGATGCTCAAGTCGCATGCGGGCGGCGCCGTGGTGGTGCCGGTTACCGCTCCCGGAGCTATCGAGAAAGTGGCGGCCGGCCTTCGAGGGCGCGTGGTCCGCTCCCAGGCCAATCCCAGGTCCATGATGGAGAAGGCCATCGAGGCCAGAGTGAAGATGGGAGAGGCCAGTGTTCCGCAGTTCCAGCCCATGCTGGACGGCGTGTTCGCCCTGGCGGTGCTGCTGGAGCAGCTTGCTGCAGAGAAGGCGCCGCTTTCGCTGGCGGCTCGGGCCATGCCGCGGTCCTACATGACCCGGCGCTTAGTGGATTGTCCATGGCAATCCAAGGGCAGGGTGATGCGGCACTTGATCGAGGAGACCGACAACGAAAACGTCCAGCTCATTGACGGCATCAAGGTCTACACCGACCAGGGCTGGACGCTCATATTGCCGGATTCAGAGGATCCCGTCTTCCACGTGTACAGCGAGGCCGCGAGTCAGGAGATCGCGGAGGAGATCGCCGGAGTATGCATCTCCCGGATCGCGGAAGCCATGGGCGACGCCGAGTAGACTGTGTAGTCGATGTCGGGGAATATGTTGTCGGTGCACTCCAGGCGGCTCACCCACTCATGATCCAGGTTCGAGCTGCGAATATCGCTGTAGAGGCGGTCGAACCTGGATATGTGGTCATGGGTGCGCGCCACAGCATAGTCCACGCACGTGCCGGCCTTCATGATGAACGCCCAGTCGGAGCTCTGCGCCAGCATGAGTTCGCGGGCTGCCTGGTTGAGCGCCCGCCTGACCGGGTCGGGCTGGGGCGGGGCATAGCTTTCGGCGAGCTCGCTCATCCGGCGCGCCATCATGTGCAGATGCGGGTAGATCCAGTGGTTGCAGTCTGCCAGCCATACCTCATTGTAACCCATGTAGCCCCATGACGACATGGACGGCGCGGCGACCTGGGCGCGAGGATACTCGTCTAGGTAGTCGGTGGGGGTTACGAGCTTGATTGTGTCCTGGTCGTAGGCGATCTTGCGTATGACGAACTCCAGGAACTCGGGGCCCTCAAACCACCAGTGGCCGAAGAGCTCAGCGTCGTACGGCGCGACCACTATGGGTTTGCGGTCCATGGCCGATGCCAGATGCTCGATCTGCCGCTCCCGGTTGAACATGAAGTTGCCTGCGTGCGCCGCGGCCTTGCCCATGGCCCACTCGCGAACGTAGGGCTGCTTGTGCTCCGTGCGGCCGGTGACGCGGTAGTACTTTATGCCAGTGTGCGTCCTTACCGGGCAGTCGCCCATCAGCGGTCGTATGTATTCCCAGTCGAGATCGTAGGCGATGTCGCGGTAGAACTCCCTGTAGTCAGAGTCGCCGGGGTATCCCTCGTGCGCGCTCCAGACCTGCTTGGACGATTCCATGTCTCGGCCGAAGGCGGCCACGCCGGAAGGACAGTAGATGGGGGCGAACACGCCATATCTCGGCCTAGGGCTGGCATTTTCTATGCCATGGGCATCAGTGAAGAAGTAGCGGACCCCTGCTTCGCGCAAGTACGTGTCGATGCCCGGGTAGTAGCCGCATTCCGGCAACCACATGCCTTTGGGAGTAGTCCCGAACACCTTGCGGTGGTAACGGACTGCCGTAAGGATCTGGGCGCGGGCCGCGGACGGACACACCTCCATCAGCGGCAGGTACCCGTGCGTCGCCGCCGTGGTTATCAGCTCTATGCGGCCGCCGTTGGCGAGCTCGGCGAATCCGCGCGTTACGTCTGATCGGAGAGTGTCGTGGTATGCTGACCGTACTTGCTTGAACCGGTCCGAATACATCCTGGCAGTCTCGTGAAACTGCGGTTGCCATCTGGTTCGAAGTGTCTCGCGTTCGGCCAGCTCGCAGAGGCCGTCTATGAACTGTGAGAAGCGCGATTGGAGAAGCGGATCGCGGCACATCGACACAAGCGTTGGTGAGAGCGACACTGTTATGCGGTAGGGCACTTCCTCCGCGGCCAGCTGCGCAAGCATCATGTAGAGTGGTATGTAGCTTTCCGTCAGCGCCTCGTAGAACCACTTCTCCTCCAGATAGGCATCGCCTTCAGGGTGGCGCACATACGGAAGATGAGCGTGGAGCACGATAGCCGCATATCCGCGGGGTTCACTCATCACAGGTCACTTCCCATCGTTCCAATCGTTGCCATCATGCCCGCCTTCCCCGTAGCCGGGTCCGGTTCGGGTAACGGTCCAGGATACGCGGCGCGACATCAGCTGGTCGGCGGATTCGGCGGTTACCTCGATGGGGAGTTCGCCGATGGGAAGCGCCATCCGCATCGAGAAGGTCCCATCGGCGGCCACACGCGCCGTCATTCCCGAAACGGCGACGTGCGATCCGGGCTCAGTTGCGCCGTACACTATCAGTTCCGCATCAGCCCGCAGCCAGTACTGACGGGGCGCGACTTCGGCAACGCCTATCACAGGGCCCGCCGGGCTGGACACGGCGCCGAGTCCGCCTGAACCCATGGAGATCTCCCGGAGCCGCTCCTCGGCGCGCAGCTTGCCGGAGGGCAGTCCCGGCGATGAAGCGTACGGCGGCCTGGGGGCAGGCTTCATTGCCTCAAGCGCTCGGATCGAGAGCCATTCCTCGTCGCGGATTTCCGATGGGCCTACGCGAGGTGTACGCACGACATTTGATCGAGCAATCAAGCGGAACGCTCCGGATGCGAGAGTCAGCCCTAGGTCGACGCGGTATGACCTATCGGGCTCGCAGGCGCTTATGTACCAGTTGTCGGCGAAAGCGTGGACGTGGATGGAGGCATGCCTCGCTGAGTCGATGGTACCGAGCTCTACGCCGGTCACATCGCTTACTCTAAGGGTAAGGCGGCTCCGATGTATCTCATCGCCTAGTTCACGGGCGAGGTCGGCTGCTGTGCACTCCGCTATCTCCCAGTAGGCATGCATCCAGAATGGGTCGCGCACCTGCAGTACGATACGCGTTTCGCCGTAACGCTCGGGCATGGGTGGAAGGACCTCCTCGTGACGCCGAAACGCGAGGACCGGCCTCGCTATGGGTGGCAATCTCTCCGGTATTCTGTCCGCCGAAGACCGAGGTTATCCCGCGGCATAGCGTTAACCAGTTGGGCAAGAATACTTCATGCTGTAGGAGGTGTGACGCATGCCGCATTTCGGCTCATTCGCCCTAGTGCTTCACTCTCACATACCGTATTGCCGCAAGTCCGGCGTCTGGCCGTTCGGCGAAGAGTGGGTGTTCGAAGCTATGGCTGAGACGTACATCCCGGTCCTGGATATGCTCTCGGAGATCGCCGAGTCTGCATCCGGGCCGCGCGTAGCGGTTAGCCTGTCGCCGGTGCTCGCTGATCAACTGGCAGATGGCTACATGCAATCGCGGTTTCTGGAATACGTTGAGATGCGGAAGAAAGCTGCCGTGCGCGATGCCGATAGGCATGAGGCGGAGCACGATGACCGGCTGGCCTCGCTCGCCAGGGGGCACGCAGAATACTACGAGTACGCGGCAGACAGGTTCGCCGACCATTACAGGGGCGACTTGCCGGGCGCCGTGGCCCGCCTCGCTTCACGCAAAGCGGTGGAACTTCTGGCCACTTCCGCGACCCATGCCTACCTGCCGCTGCTGTCAGAGGAGAGAGCGCGCGTTCAGATGAGGCTGGGGTGCGAAGCGTGCGAGCGCCATTTCGGAGTGCGCCCCAGAGGCGCCTGGCTTCCGGAATGCGGGTACCGTCCCGGAGCCATTGAGCGGATTTTGACCGAGTGCGGCATAGACTACTTCATCGTCGACACACACGCCGTCGCCGGCGGCGCAGCGCGGGTGGCTTACGGGGTCGAGTCGAAGTGTTCGGGCGCTGACGAGCTGCCCGGGCCGGTGCCGATTCCCAGCATGGCCACGCTCAGGCCCTACCTGCTCTCAGGTTCGCAGCTTGTGGTGTTCGCCCGCGACGAAGTCACCGCCTCACAGGTCTGGTCGAGGGAAACCGGGTATCCGGGCGATGGCAACTACCGAGAGTTTCACCGGCGCGACAGCGTCTCGGGGTTGCAGTACTGGAAGGTTACCAACAAGCTTCTGGACCTCGGGCAGAAGCAGCTCTACGATCCCGTCGCCGCGGCCGGCGCCGCTTGCGAACACGCCCGGCACTTCGTGGAACTCGTGGCGTCCAGGCTGGCGAGATACAGGGATGCCTGCGACGAACAGGGGTTGATCATCGCTCCGTACGACATGGAGCTGTTCGGGCACTGGTGGCACGAGGGCGCGGCATGGCTCAGACATGTGATGTGCGCGCTTACCGAGGATGAGCGTGTCGCGCTCACGACCCCCGGCACGTATCTGCTCTCGCACAGGCCTTCGGCCCAGATAAGCATCGACGAGTGCTCCTGGGGACACGGAGGCAAGCACGGCACGTGGGCGAACTCGGATACGAAGTGGATGTGGGAATCGCTGGCCCGTGCGGAGGCGCTCAATCAATCACTATGCAGCAAGCGAGGCACGCTTCGAGGCGCCAGCCTTGCCATGGCGGATCAGGCAGCCAGGGAATTGCTTCTGCTGGAGGCGAGCGATTGGCCGTTCCTGGTCACTACCAGGCAGGCAAAGGAGTACGCCGAGGAGCGGTTCTTGCGCCACCTCGAGGATTTCGAGACACTGGCCCGCGCCGCCCTGACTGGAGCCCATGACGATGAGGCCTTGGCCGCGTTGAGCAGCGCCGCTTCGCGCGATTCCCTTTTCGACTGGGTGGATAGTGAAAAACTGTGATATACTCTGAGATGCAGTTTGCGGATGTGAGGTGCGCCATAATGCTTGACCTGACACTGGCTTCCGGCTTGCCCATTGCCTTGGGCGACGACTCTATGCTGGTATTCTCCGACCCTTTGCCGCGCGTAGCGCCGACAGTGCGGAAGGCCTCCGATATGGCAGACGTGTGGCTTGCGCCTGATAAGGCGCAAGAGGAAGAGATCTACTACATGTACAGGGACATACACCTTCCTGAACACGAGGAACTCATCCGTGCGAGCGGCCTTCGCTACGATGTCACCGTGATACTGCCGGGCAAGGTCGGCCACGAGTTCATCAAGACGGCCGGCCACTACCACCCGCTCAAACCCGGTACCAGGGTTACATATCCAGAGGTCTACGAGGTGCTGTATGGAGTGGCCCACTACCTGATCCAGCGGGCCGACACAGGCTCGGGCGACATCGTGGACGCAGTGCTGGCGCCGGCCGAAGCCGGTGAGAAGGTAGTCATTCCCCCTGGATACGGGCATATCACCATAAACCCGTCCTCCGAACCGCTGGTGATGTCGAACTGGGTTGCGGCCGACTTCGCATCGGAGTATGGAATGATCAAGAGATACAGGGGCGGAGCATACTTTGAGATAGATGAGACCGCCGGCGCCGCCAGGTTCGTCCCGAACAAGCGGCACGAAGGAGTAGCGCCTTTGAGGAGCCTCGAACCTCGGGACCTGCCGACCTTCGCGCTTACGGGCGGTTACCCCATGTACCAGGCCTTCTTGGACTCCCCCGACAGGTTCAGATGGCTTGCTGAGCCGGAGCAGTTCGCGCAGGAACTGGCATTCATCATAGGCGGATAGGTCTATCGCGAGGTGAAGGCGATGGGGCATACCATGGAACCGCCATCGACCCCGTCCGATGTGCGAGTCGTGGCGCTGGGCGGAGGAACGGGTCTGTCCACCCTTCTGAGAGGCCTGAAGCGCTACACCAGCAGCATCACCGCGATTGTCACCGTTACCGACGACGGGGGCAGTTCGGGCAGGCTTCGCGCAGAGATGGGAGTGCTTCCCCCAGGCGACATACGCAACTGCCTGGTGGCGTTGGCCGATGCGGAACCCCTTATGAAACAGCTCTTCGACTACAGGTTCAATGGCCAAGGGCCGCTTGCCGGCCACAACTTCGGTAACCTCTTCATTGCCGCCATGAGCGAAATAACGGGCGACTTCGAATTAGCAGTCAAAGAATCCAGCAGAGTGTTGCTGGTCAGAGGCGAGGTGCTTCCCGCCACGCTCGACGACTGCGTGCTCGGCGCGGTGCTGGAGGATGGCCGAGAGGCGCTTGGCCAAACCGCACTGGGCAATAGCGCATGCAAAATAGATCGAGTGTTCCTGCGCCCGCCTGCCCCCAGGCCTTTGCCGGAGGCATTGCATGCCATCGGGGACGCCGATGCGATCGTGCTCGGTCCGGGCAGCCTGTACACCAGCGTCACGCCCAACCTGCTCGTGGACGGGGTGGCCGGCGCGATTGCCGCGTCCAGCGCAGTCAAGATATATGTGTGCAACGTCATGACCGAACGCGGCGAGACGCAAGGCTACACGGCCCAGGATCACCTGGCGGCCATCTTCGACCATGTCGGACCGGACCTCGTCGACTGGATCATCGTCAATGACGCTCCCATAAGCGATGGAATGGTGCGAAAATACTCACTTGAGGGAGCAGAGCCGGTGAGATGGGATAGACAGGTTCTTGAGTCGATGGGCGTTCGAGTGGCGGAAGCGCCTGTGGCCAGCCAGACGGACCTGGTGAGGCACGATCCCGGAGCTATCGCATCGGAGGTCATTGCCCTGGCCTTGCAGGAGCGAGAGCTACAGGCGCATCGCCTGGCATGCGAGTACGGCCCCTAGGAATCCTGCCAGGGTTGCAAGCAGGGCGGCCGCGACTGTGTGACGGGTTCGCGTTATCCCCACTGAGCTGAAGTAGAGCGCGATGATGTAGAGAGACGTGTCGGCTGAGCCCTGCACCACCGATGCCAATGTGCCTTCAGCGGAGTCCGGCCCGTAGTGCTGGAGAAGTTCGGCCAGGTAACCTAGGGATCCTGAGCCCGATATGGGCCGAAGCGCGGCAAGGATCATGATGTCGGGGTTCACCCCGAGGGCGCGCGCCACTGGCGAGAGGGCGCGCGCTGCTGCATTCAGCGCTCCCGATTCACGGAACATGCCCACTGCGACGAACATGGCGATCATCGCCGGGGCGATGCGCCCGATCGTCTTCAGGCCCTCCGATGCGCCTTCCACGAAGCAGCCATAGACGTCAACGCCCCGCCAAGCGCCGTAAAGCGGTATTCCCGCGACTAACAGGGGCACAAGATAGTAGGGAAATGCCGCCAGAAGCTTCATCGTCTCTTTCGCCCTCTCTTCCTGAGCGCGCGGTCAAGGATTACGGCCGCGGCCGTGGAACAGGACGTGGCGAGAATCGTGGCCCCGATCACGGCGGTTGGATCAGCCGAACCCATCTCGGCCCGAAGCGAGATTATGGTGGTCGGAACCAGCGTGAGACTGGAGGCGGTCACTATGGCGAAAGTGCACATTGCATCAGTCGGCTCGGGGGGAGTCTGCTTGGCGTTGCCCGGCCTTGCCCCGCGGCGCGGCGGTCTGCCGCCGCGTTCGACTGCCAGCTGCTGCATGGCTTGGAGCCCCAGCGGAGTGGCGGCCATACCCAGGCCAAGGAGGTTGGCGGCCATGCTGGAAGCGATGAGCGGAATCGACTTCGAATTCCGCGCAAGATCAGGGAAGAGCGGGCCAAGTAGAGGACGAATTCCGGCAGCCAGTGCGGCGGTCAGGCCGGATTGCTCCGCGATTCGCGCCATGCCCGACCAAAGACCTATTGACCCGGCTAATGCCAGGCAGAGCTGCACGGCTTCTTTGGCGGAGGAGATGGACATCGCAGCAACGCTTCCAGGGCCACGTGTGCACACTGCCCACACGGCGCCGAATGCCAGCATAGCGACCCACACAATACCCATCATGCCGCTTCCTCCTAAGTAGAGCGCAGGAGCTGTTCGGGCTGATGCCACCGGTCAATCGTATTCGAACCCTGTGCGCGAGTATGCGCCCTGCGCAATGAAGGGAATCGTCTCTCGGCGGGGAATACAAACAGTGCTGGGCCCGGGGAGTGATGGCGCGTGGACTTCTACTCTTTGATGAAGGACGAGCTGGTTCGGGCTGTGCCCGAGCGTGAATGCTGCCGCGTGGCGGAGCTATCGGCGCTGGTGAAAGCGGACGGAGCAATCCAGATTTCTGAAGGGCGCGTGTGTATCGCGGTTTCCCAGTCGCACGCGGGCGTGGCGCGCAAGGTAGTGTCGCTTCTCCGCGAGGTCCATCGGCCTGCGCTGGAGCGTCCCGCCGTGGAAGTGGCCGTCCGAAAGAGCAAGGGCGCGCCGCGCGGCAATGTCTACGTGATCCGAGTGGTGAACCACGATGAAGCTGTGGAACTCCTCGACCGCCTGGGCCTTGCAGGGCGGAATGGTCTTGCCCTGGGCGTGGAGCCCCGCGTGGTGGCCAGGCGCTGCTGCAAGCGGGCCTACATCCGCGGCGCTTTCCTGGGCGCCGGCTACATGGGCGATCCGTCCAGAGGGTACCATCTGGAAATAGCTGTTCTAGGCAGGCAGCATGCCCAGGACATCTGCAGTCTTCTGGGCGAGTTCGGGATCCGCTCCGGAGTGGTCCCCCGGAGGGGGCGAAGCGTAGTCTATCTTAAGGACGGCGATGACATCGTGGAGTTGCTCCGCGTGATGCAGGCGTCCAGCGCTCTTCTGGAGCTCGAGAACACGCGGATAGTGCGGTCGATCCGGGGCGATGTGAATCGATTAGTCAACGCGGAGAACGCCAATCTGGGCAAGATTGTAGACGCTTCTTTCAACCAGATCCGCGATATTCAGCTCATAGACGATATGATGGGCATCCGGCGGCTTCCTCAAGCCCTTGCCGAAGTGGCTCGTCTCAGGCTTGAGCGCCCAGAGGCCAGCCTCGCAGAGCTCGGGGCCATGCTGTCGCCGTCTGTGAGCAAGTCTGGAGTTAACCACCGCATGCGCAGAATCGCCCGCATAGCCGACGATATTCGCCTGAACGACAGGCGGTAGAGGTGATGTCCCGTGGAAATGTCCTACGGGATGGTCCAACAGCAGGTACAGAGGCTGGTAATGACGCCCCAGCTGCGCCAGGCCATCCAACTACTTCAGCTGCCAACCGTCGATCTGGCGCAGTACGTCCAGAACGAACTGCTCCAGAACCCGGTTCTGGAAGAAGGCCATTCGAGCCGGGATCAGGATGATGGTCAGGAACAGGGCCAGGAGCAAGACCAGGCGCCAAGCGCCGGCGACGACCAGATAGACTGGGAGCGCTACTTCGCCGGCGATGGAGGCGCCGACTCCGGTTGGGCCTCCGGCTGGGCCGACAGGGATGCCGATGATGACCCGGTCAGGCGTATCATATGGGAACCTTCACTCGCCGAGCGTCTCCATGTGGAACTGGCGATAGCTTCGACGTGTCCCAAGACTCTACGGATCGGGGAGTATCTGCTCGGATGTATCGACGACAGCGGGTTCTTCCGCGGTGACGTGCGCGATGTGGCGGATGCGCTGGGAGCCGAGGAGCCTGAGGTGGAACAGGTGCTCAAGATGATCCAGCGCTTCGATCCTGTGGGTGTAGGATCGCGCAGCGTCCAGGAATGCCTGGAACTACAGATATCCGCGAGGTCAGCCCCTGATAACCTGCGTGCACTGGCGATACGGATCGTCCGGGAGTTCCTGGATGACCTTGCCGAAGGCAGGATAGCCCGAATCGCATCCCAGCTGTCCACTGATGTGGGCGAGGTTCAAGAGGCCGCGGACTTGATACGCGCGCTTACGCCCCGCCCGGGGCAGGGTTACGCCGGAGGCGGGGAAGTCAGGTACATCGTCCCCGATGTGATCATCGAGAAGGTGGGCGACGACTACGTAGTAGTCCCGTGCGATTCGGCGTCGCCGCGACTGGTCATCAACAACGCGTACCGTTCGATGCTGTCCGATGCCCACACCGACCCGGCCGCCAAAGACTTCATCCGCGAGCGCCTGAATTCGGCCACATGGCTCATACGAGCGCTGGGCCAGCGGCGCAACACCATAACCCGGGTAGCGACCTCCATCGTCTCCCATCAGCGCGACTTCTTCGACCGCGGCATACTGTACCTGCGTCCGCTCACCTTAAGAGAGGTGGCGGTGGACATTGAGATGCACGAGTCCACGGTGAGCCGGGCCACTGC
>DHON01000010.1:0-16254 GCA_002409965.1 Firmicutes bacterium UBA5389 | reverse complement strand
GGGCCACTGCAGGCAAGTACGCGCAGACTCCGCGCGGCATATTCGAGCTCCGGTTCTTCTTTGGCTCGGGGGTGAGCACCTCGGATGGGGATGCTGCGAGTGCCGTCAGCATAAAGAAGTACATGAAAGAAGTGATCGCCTCCGAAGACCCCATATCTCCGCTCTCCGACCAACAGATCGCCGATTCATTGACCCGTGAGGGGATCAACATCTCCAGGAGGACTGTGGCAAAGTACAGAGGCGAGCTGGGAATGCCCGCGTCCATGCGGCGAAGAAGATATTGACCGCCGAAGAAGGAGTTTCAACGTATGCGTAGAACAAGAAACTCGTATTGGATGGGTGGGACAGGAATTGGACAGGCGGGACGAAAAGCGCCCAGGCACCGAACAGGGAGTGCCCCAGTGGGCTAACATGGCTGCCGTTCAGCGTCGGATAGCGCCGGAACTGACCGAGCGGATTGTGCTCAGACACAACATCCTGCGGCATGTGTCGGATTCCCAGCCGATCGGGCGCAGAGCTCTTTCCCAGCGCATCGGGCAGACCGAACGCGCTGTTAGGCGCGAGGAGGGTGTGCTTCGGGAGGCGGGTCTGATTACGGTGGACCCGGACGGCATCCGGCTTGCTAGAGATGGGGAGGATATCCTGTGGGGACTGGCTGAGTACGTACGCTTGCTCATAGGCACCGGCGAACTGGAGAACCTGTTGGAGCTGGAGTTTGGTGTGGATCAGGCCGTGGTGGTCGCCGGCGACTCTGACTTGGACGATGCGGTCAAGAGGGAGATCGCCCGGTCGGGCGCGGCTCAGCTCAGGGACGTGATCTCCGACGGCGATGTGGTGGCTGTGACGGGCGGAACTACTATGGCGGCTCTGGCTGCAGAGGCGCTTCCCCTGCGCGGCACGCGCGATGTGGTGGTTGTGCCTGCCCGCGGCGGTCTGGGGGAAGACGTGGAGAAGCAGGCCGATACGGTAGCGGCGTCTTTGGCCAAGAGACTCGGGGGGAGCTACAGGCTTCTTAACCTCCCCGATGATCTGGGTCGCGAATCGGCTGCGAGCGTCCGCGAGGAACCCCGAATCAAGCAAGTGATTGACACAATCCGGCGGGCTCGCGTGGTTGTGCACGGTGTCGGGACGGCTTTGGAAATGGCGCGGCGGCGTAACCTGTCGGAGTCGGAGATCGCCCACATCCAGCAGCTGGGAGCTGTGGGGGAGTCTTTCGGCTTCTACTTCAACTCCGCCGGAGAGGTGGTCTACACGACCTCAAGCCTCGGCCTGCGCTTGGCGGAACTCTCGTCAGTGCCCACCGTGATATGCGTTGGGGGCGGGTCGAGCAAAGCCCGGGCGCTGGAGGCTGTGTTGCGGAACGGGTTTTCGCATATCGTCGTCACAGACGAAGGAGCGGCACACGGGATCAAACACGAATCAGGGAGGTGAACCCCGCCGCGCTGCAGGCGGGAGCAGATGGCAGTCAAGATTGGGATCAATGGTTTCGGAAGAATCGGCAGGCTTGTGTTGAGGGCGGGCGAAGGGCGTCCGGAGATAGAGATAGTGGCGATCAATGATCTGGTGGACGCCAAGACCAATGCGCATCTTCTGAAGTACGACTCCATACACGGCACCTACGAGGGCAGCGTGAAGGCCGGCGATGGTTACATAGAAGCGGGAGGCCGAAAGGTCAAGGTGTTCGCGGAGAAGGACCCGTCCAAGCTGCCCTGGGGCGAGTTGGGCGTAGACATCGTGGTGGAGTCTACGGGAGTCTTTCGGTCCACGGAGAAGGCCTCGGCGCACCTTAGGGGCGGCGCGAAGAAGGTCGTCATTTCCGCGCCGGGCAAGAATGAAGACATAACCATCGTGATGGGGGTCAACGAGGGCAAGTACGACCCGGCGAACCATCACATCATCTCCAACGCTTCTTGCACCACCAACTGCCTTGCGCCTGTGGCCAAGGTGCTGCTGGACTCGTTCGGGATCGAGCGCGGGCTCATGACTACTGTCCACTCCTTCACTAATGACCAGCGCATCTTGGATCTGGCCCACTCTGACCTCAGGCGCGCCCGCGCGGCGAGCATGTCGATGATACCTACCACTACAGGCGCGGCGTCTGCGGTGGCGCTTGTCTTGCCGGAGCTTAAGGGCAAGCTGAACGGGTTTGCCATGAGAGTGCCTACGCCCAATGTGTCGGTTGTTGATCTGGTAGTCGACCTCAAGAAAAAGGCGACTGCGCAAGACGTGAACAACGCGCTCCGGGCGGCGGCGGAGGGCCCGCTGGCAGGCATCCTCGACTACACGGAAGAGGAACTCGTGTCGCACGACTTCAACCACAACCCCCATTCGTCTATCGTGGACGGGCTGTGTACTATGGTTATCGACGGCGACATGGTCAAAGTGATCGCTTGGTACGACAACGAGTGGGGTTACTCCAGCCGCGTGGTAGACTTGGTCAGTTACATCGCGAAGTCCCTGTAGAGGAGCTGACCGGCATTGTGCAAGCTCACAGTGGAGGACGTGGATGTAGCCGGCAAGCGCGTGTTCGTGCGCGTCGATTTCAACGTGCCTATGGACGCCGACCGGAACATAAGTGACGATCGGAGAATCGCTGCCGCGGTTCCCACGATAGAGTATCTGACTAAGCGAGGGGCCAGAGTGATACTGGCATCTCACCTTGGGCGACCCAAGGGCAAGTTCGACCCCGGGGCCGTTATGGATCCGGTGGCGGACCGCCTTTCGGCGCTTCTGGGCCGGCGTGTGCCGAAACTTCCCGACTGCATCGGGCCGGAAGTGGAAGCGGCCGTTGCCGCTATGGCTCCAGGCGATGTGGTTCTCCTCGAGAACGTGCGGTTTCACAAGGAGGAGGAGGCCAACGATGCGGGGTTCGCCCGGCGACTGGCCTCGCTGGCCGACATATTCGTGAACGATGCATTTGGCGCGGCCCACAGGGCGCACGCCTCTACAGAAGGCATAGCCAAGTTCATACCTGGCGTTGCCGGGTTTCTCATGCGCAAGGAGATACAGATCATGGGCGAGGCCCTGGCCGACCCGAGGCGCCCGTTCGTCGCTATTCTGGGCGGGGCCAAGGTGGCCGACAAGATCGGCGTCATCGACAACCTGCTCGCCATTGTGGACACGCTGCTGATCGGAGGGGGCATGGCTTTCACGTTCCTGAAGGCTCAGGGCCACGAGGTGGGCAAGTCGCTGGTGGACGCCCAGAGGTTGGACTACGCCCGGGAGGCCATGGCCGAGGCGCGCTTGAGGGGTGTCCGGTTCGAGCTTCCTGTAGACGTTGTAGCGGCCGAGCGGTTCGAAGCAGGCTCGCCGCATAGGGTGGTCGGAGTCGACGCGATTCCCGCTGATTGGATGGGCCTCGACATCGGTCCGGCTACGACTGAGAGATTCTCCGGCATAGTGCGAGAGGCCGGCACTGTGGTGTGGAACGGTCCAATGGGCGTGTTCGAGATGGAGGCGTTCGCCTCGGGCACACGCGGCTTGGCAGAGGCGCTGGCATCATCGGGCGCGGTGACGATCGTGGGAGGCGGTGATTCCGCGGCGGCGTGCGAGCAGTTGGGCTTGGCTGACAAGATGACGCACGTGTCGACGGGCGGCGGCGCGTCGCTGGAGTTTCTGGAAGGACGGGTGCTGCCCGGAGTGGCGGCGCTAGTCGATAGAGATAGGGCAGATCTGGAGGTGTCGGAGTGAGGCGACCAATAGTAGCAGGCAACTGGAAGATGCACAAGACGATTCCTGAAGCGGCCGCGCTCGCGCGTGAGCTGGCCGATGAGGCGGCCAAGTTCGATGGGTGCCAGGTGGTGCTGTGTCCGCCGTTTACGGCGATTCACGCCGTGGCGGGCTGCGTTGGCGGGTCTGGGATCGAAGTCGGCGCGCAGGATGTGCACTGGGAGCCGAAGGGCGCGTTCACAGGCGAGGTTTCCTGTGAGATGTTGGTCGACGCCGGGTGCCGGTGGGTAGTTGTGGGCCACTCTGAACGGAGGGCCATGTTCGGCGAGACGAACGATGCCGTCAATCGCAAGGTCAAAGCGGCATTGGCAGCGGGTTTGCTTCCCATAGTATGTGTGGGGGAGAGCTTTGCCCAGCGCGAACAGGGCCTCACCGCTGACGTGGTGCAGAAGCAGGTAGAAGGGGCTTTCGCGGGCGTGCCCGCCGCCGAGGCAGGGCGAATCGTCGTGGCGTATGAGCCCATCTGGGCAATCGGTACGGGACGCGCGTCTACAGGAGAGGACGCCAATGAGGTTGCCGGGGCAATCAGGCGTACGCTGTCGGGGCTGTACTCCGATGGGGTGAGCGCGGCGGTGAGGATTCAGTACGGGGGCAGCGTGAAGCCTTCTAACATGGCTGAGTTTGCCGGGCAGTCGGAAATAGACGGGGCGCTGGTTGGCGGGGCCAGCCTGACAGCGTGCGACTTCGCAGGGATCATCGATGCCGCGATAGGCGCTAAGAAATAAGCAGGTGAGAAGGGAGCACAGGCGGCGCGTGCCGCCGACTAGACATGTCGATAATCACTGATGTCTATGCGCGCGAGATACTTGACTCCAGAGGCAATCCCACAGTCGAGGTGGAAGTGACGCTGTCCGACGAAACGGTAGGCAGGGCGTGTGTGCCTTCGGGCGCGTCCACCGGCCAGCACGAGGCGCTGGAATTGCGGGATGGGGATCGCGGTCGGTACCTCGGGCGTGGGGTGAGGAAAGCCGTCGACAACGTGAACGATAGGATCGCGGATGAGATAGCGGGCATGGACGCCCGAGAGCAGACCCTTATCGACCTCACCATGATAGAGCTGGATGGAACGCCGAACAAGGCCAAGCTGGGGGCCAACGCCATACTCGGGGTGTCGCTGGCTGTGGCCCGCGCCGCAGCGGAGTATACAGGCCTGCCGCTCTACCAGTATCTAGGCGGAGTCGGCGCCCGCACCCTGCCGGTGCCGATGATGAACATCCTAAACGGCGGCAAGCATGCCGACAACAACGTCGATATCCAGGAGTTCATGATCGTGCCCGTGGGCGCCGACAGTTTCGCGGATGCCCTGCGCACTGGAGCCGAGATCTATCACGCGCTCAAGGCGGTGCTGAAAAAGCGCGGCCTTTCGGCGGGCGTGGGGGATGAGGGAGGATTCGCTCCTGACCTCGACTCCAATGAGAAGGCCATCGCTGTGGTGGTCGAGGCCATCGAGAAGGCCGGTTTCGTGCCGGGCAAAGACGTGTTCGTAGCGCTTGACGTCGCGGCGAGCGAGCTGTGGCGAGACGGCAAGTACGTGCTTGCGAGTGAGGGGAAGGAGCTCGATTCGGCTGGTCTCGTGGATTTCTATGAGGCCCTGGTCAGCAAGTACCCCATCATCTCCATCGAGGACGGGCTGGCGGAGGATGATTGGGAGGGCTGGGGGACGGCCACTCGGCGGCTGGGCGACCGAGTCCAGCTTGTGGGCGACGACCTTCTCGTCACCAATGTCGAGCGGATCGAACAGGCGATTCAGCGCGGCGTGGCCAACTCCGTTTTGATAAAGGTCAACCAGATCGGCACGCTCTCCGAGACGCTGGATGCCATCGAAACGGCCAAGCGGGCCGGTTACACGGCGGTGATCTCGCACCGGTCCGGCGAGACGGAAGACACCACCATAGCCGACATCGCCGTGGCTGTGAACGCTGGGCAGATCAAGTCGGGCGCACCGTGCCGCACCGACCGCGTGGCCAAGTACAACCAGCTCCTCAGGATCGAAGATCTGCTGGGCGATGCCGGCATGTACGCCGGCATGGACGCATTCTACTCGATCAGGCGCGCTCGGGGCTAGCTTCGTGCGGACTCGGTATGAATACCACTGTTGCAGTTGTGGCCACAGATGCTATGCTAGACAAGGAAGGCGCAAACAAGGTCGCCCAGATGGCCCAAGACGGGCTGGCGCGGGCGATCATCCCGGCGCACACGATGTACAACGGCGACACGGTGTTCTGCCTGTCGACGGGGGAGAAGCGGCTGTCGGGCGACGACTCGGATCGGAGATGACCGAGATCGGCGCGGCATTGCTGGGATGGCGAGGGCGCCTGTCCATACACCAATAGTCGTCCGGCACCCGGAAGGGGCTGGAACGGAGGTGCACTTGGTTTGAAACTGAAAACGGAACAGATCACCATCGCGGGAGTGCTTGGCGCTATCACTGTTGTGTTGGGCACTACAGGGCTGGGATTTATCCCAGTTGCTACCCCGGCAGGGGCGGCCACCCTCATGCATCTGCCCGTCGTTCTGGCGGGGATTCTCGGCGGCCCAGTCGTGGGCGCAGCTGTGGGCTTGATCTTTGGGCTGACGACACTCCGGTTCATGGGCGACTTGCGCGTAGTGATACCGGCCAGGCTGCTAATGGGGCCGATGGCCTTCTGGGTCTATTCGGGCCTTCGCAGAAGGACGTGGGGCCTGCCGCTGGCGGCGGCAGTCGGCAGTCTGGCGAACACCGCGGGCACACTGGCTCTGGCCGTGCTGTTTGGCTATATCCCGCTGGCAGGCAAGACAGGCGCTCTTGCCATCGCGATCATGCAGGGAGGGCCTGAGGCTCTGGTCGCGGCGGTGCTCCTCACTCCGATCGTGCTCGCCGTGACCCGAGCGATGCATAGGGCCTGACGCCGCTGGTGAACGTACAGACCAGGTCTTTACTGGTGTCCAGCCATTGGTGTATAATCTTTGAGGTTTGAACAAACTTCAGGCAGCGAGGTGCTATTCTAGATAGTGTCATCAAGAAAGATTGATCCGGTTCGTCTGATTCCGCTGGGCGGGATTGGCGAGATTGGCAAGAACATGCTCGTGGTCGAATACGGCTCCGACATCATCGTCGTGGACTCTGGGCTGATGTTCCCGGACGAGGACATGTTCGGTGTAGACTTGGTAATACCCGATGTGACTTACCTGGAAGAGAACCGCGAACGCATCCGCGGAATCGTGCTCACGCATGGGCACGAAGACCACATCGGAGCGCTTCCGTACGTGCTCAAAAGGCTCAACTGCAATGTGCCGGTTTACGGCACCCGCCTCACTCTGGCGCTTGTGGAGTCGAGGCTGAAGGAGCACGGACTCAGGCTGCAGTCGTACGCGCACGTTGTGAAGGCGGGCGACTCGATACGCCTGGGCAATCTCGGCGTGGAGTTCATCCATGTCAGCCACTCCATTGCCGACTGCGTGGCTCTGGCCATAGATACCCCGGCAGGGATGATCATCCATACGGCCGACTTCAAGTTCGATCAGACCCCAGTGGATGGGCGGGTCATGGATATCCGACGCTTCGCGGACTTGGGCGCCCGCGGTGTGCTGGTTATGCTGTCTGACTCCACCAACGCCGACAGGCCGGGCTACACAATGTCCGAGCGAGTGGTGGGCGACCTTTTCCGCGACGAGTTTCGCGATGCTCCGAGCAGGATTTTCGTGACCACGTTTGCATCGCACATTGAGCGAATACAGCAGGTGTTCGATGCGGCCGCGGAATCGGGCCGCAGGGTTGCGATAGTGGGTCGCAGCATGGAGAATAACGTCCGACTCGGCCTGGACCTGGGGTATCTGCACGTTGAGCCGGGCACTTTGGTGGACTTGGATACGCTGGACTCGATGCCGTCGAACCGGGCGGTGATAATCACCACCGGCAGTCAGGGAGAGCCTATGTCGGCCCTGACCCGCATGGCCATGGCTGACCACAGGAAGATATCGATCATGCCCGGCGATACTGTGATCATCTCCGCCAGCACTATTCCAGGCAATGAACGGATGATAGGCTCCACCATCAACCGCCTCTTCAAACAGGGGGCAGAGGTCATATACGATGCTTTTTCCGGGTTCCACGTTTCCGGGCATGCCAGCCAGGAAGAGCTCAAGCTGATGCTGAATGTGGTCAGGCCCGAGTACTTTGTGCCGGTGCACGGCGAGTACCGACACTTGGTCAAACACGCCAGGATCGCTCAGGATCTCGGGATGCCCAGGTCGAACATACTCATTCCCGAACTCGGCGATGTGATGGAGTTCAGCCGCGATTCGGCGCATGTCGTCGGGCGCGTTACCTCGGGGCATCTCCTAGTAGATGGTTTCTCCGTGGGCACTGTGGGCAATGTGGTGTTGCGCGACAGAAGGCTGTTGGCAGAGGATGGTATCGTCGTGGCGGTTGTCGCAGCCGACCGCGGGCGGAACATGGTCGTGGGCGATGTAGAGATAGTCACCCGCGGGTTCGTCTACGTGAAGGAGTCCGAGACCTTCATCGAAGAGATTCGATCGGTAGGGGAGAAGGCCACCGCTCGCCACGCCGGCGAGGGAAGCCTCGAAGTGCAGTCGCTCAAGGATCAGCTGAGGCACGCCATATCATCCTTCATCTTTGAACGCACCGGCACGCGCCCGATGGTGATTCCCGTTGTCATAGACGTATAAGCAGGTCTCGTCCACCCTCATAATAACCGTATGGAATCGATGGAGGTGCGGCCGATTATGAGGGTGGAATCTGAGGTTGACCCGAGTGTGCGGGAACCCGGGGCCGGGCAGCAGGCTGTCGGGCCGATCAAGGAGTACGGCGAGATCGCGACTCCTGCCCCGCCAGCGAGCAACGTTCATGTTCTCAGCATCGTGGGCCAGATCGAGGGGCACATGGTGCTGCCGCCGCAAAACAAGACCACCAAGTACGAACATATCATGCCCCAGCTCGTGGCGATCGAGCAGAGCTCGGAGATAGAGGGGCTCTTGATACTGCTGAACACAGTGGGCGGCGATGTCGAGGCCGGGCTTGCCATGTCCGAGCTTTTGGCGGGCATGACCAAGCCCTCAGTCAGCATAGTGCTGGGGGGCGGCCACTCGATTGCCGTCCCGATAGCTGTGAGCTGCAGCTACTCGATTATCGCCAGCACGGCAACGATGACGATCCACCCCCTCAGGCTCTCGGGCCAGCTAGTCATCGGCACACAGCAGACCTACGAGTATCTGGAGCGGATGCAGGAGCGCGTGATCAAGTTCGTGGCTGAGCATTCCAGATGCACGCCGGAAAGCTTCAGGGAACTGATGTTCCGAACCGGCGAGCTCCTTCGCGATGTCGGGACGGTGCTGGTCGGTCAGGATGCTGTGGACGCCGGGCTCATCGATTCCGTGGGCAGTCTGTCGGACGCCCTGAAAAAGCTGGATGAGCTCATATCGGTGCGCCGAAGGATTTCGCGAGGGGACAAGGGGAGGCAGGTGCACTGATGCTCTACACAATCATGCCTCTCGAAGACGTATTCGCCATGCCTTCATGGGGAACAGGCCAGTCTGGGTCGGCGCTCGAGCCGACCCCCTCGGTTCCGGCAGTCGTAGGCGGAGTGCAGGTGCTGGTTTCGCCGTCATACGATGGTAGAAACCGCGTGGAGCGCGTCATCTCCACCGACCCTATGGATTATCTGAAGCCATGGCTTGTCCCTGGCACACTGGTTTGAACTGCATCGGCCCGCTACATAACGCTCTGCCCGGCCACATACGGTTGTGTAGCCGATCGTTGCCGTGGTGGGGTGCAGCTGATGATTTCGGCAATTCAGTTCGCCGGAGGACTATCGCTTTTTCTCGTGTCGCTGGTGTGCATGAGCGCCGCGCTGGGACGCGCTATCGGGCCCAGAACCCGCGCGGCGCTCTCTGGAGCGTCTGTGCCGGCGGCTTTCGCGACCGGGCTGGGAGCCACCGCTCTGCTGCAGAGTTCCACTCTGGTCAGCGTGACGCTGGTGGGACTGGTGAACGCGGGCGCCATAGGCCTCGGGCCGGGGTTCGCGGCTGTTGTAGGAGCAAACGTCGGAACCACGGTGACCGCGCAGATAGCCGGATTCCGGCCCACGTGGCTCGGATGGATTGCCGCCGCCGCAGGCGCCGCGCTGCTCGTGATGTCGCTTTTGACCACGCAGCGCTCGGGCGAACGCGCCGCTTCTCGCGCCGCAGCCTGCGCTTTCGGGGGCGTGGCATCGCTGGGCTTCGCCGGGATCGTGTCCGGCCTGAGCGTCATGGCCGGGGCATGCGCCTCGGCGCTCGACTCGGCAACGCTCCGGCTGATACTGGCATGGGCGTCCCGCGACAGGTGGCTGGCAGCCGCCGTGGGCGCGGCGGCGACCGCCGCTGTGCAGAGCAGCGCCCTCATAACAGCTCTGCTCGTAGCGCTCACCCGCGAGGGGCTGGTGCAGTTGCCCGGCGCGGTGGCGCTGGTAGTAGGCAGCAATGTGGGAACCTGCCTGGCTTCGCTCGCGGCCTCGCTGCCGTCCGGCAGGGAGGCCAGGGCGCTGGCATGGGCGAATATCGTGTTCAACGCGGCGGGTGCGGCGGCGGTTCTGCCGTTCGCGGAGCCCATCTCGGAGTTGTTGCGGCTCACATCGGCCGATCCAGGCGCTCAACTGGCGAATGCCCATGTCCTGTTCAATATCATTACGGCGGCCGCGGTCCTTCCGTTTGCGCGCCAGTTTGTCTCCATGTTCATCGGCCGCCCCAGGGAGCGATTGACCAATGACAACAGTGCAAGCCATCATACTCGGGGTCGTTCAAGGGCTTACTGAGTTCCTGCCGGTGTCGAGTTCCGGCCATCTCGCGCTGGCGCAGAGGGTCATGGGCATACGGCCGTCGGTGACGTTCGCTCTGGGGGTACACGCAGGAACGGCCCTAGCCGTTCTGGCGCTGTACGGCCGGGATGTGCGGCGTATGATCGTCGGTTTCTTCAGAGGAGTAACGCGCCGCGACGGCAGTGCCAGGCTGGCGCTGTGCCTCGTGGTCACCAGCATCCCGGCGGCCATCGTGGGCTTCGCAGCCAGCGATGCGGTGGAGGCGGCATTTAGCTCTCCGCTATCTGTCGGGATCGGTTTGCTGCTGTCGGGCATCGTGCTGTGGGCGGTCGACGCCCATCGGGCCTCCCGGCGAGCCGTCACCGAGCGCACGATCACATACAGACAGGCCTTGGGGGTGGGCATCGCGCAGGCAATAGCGGTATTTCCAGGCATTTCGCGGTCTGGGATGACCATCTCCGGCGCCCTTGGGCTCGGGTTTGACAGGGCTTTTGCGGCGGCGTACTCATTCATTGCATCGCTCCCCGTGATCCTGGGCGCTGTGGTGCTCTGGCCCATCTCCAACCCGGACGCCTTGGCAGCACTGGATCCCAAACCGCTGATAGTTGCGATGGTCGCCTCATTCGCATCGGGGATAGCCGCCATGCTAGTTCTGAGAAGCATTGTGCAGCGTGGGAAGCTAAGGGGATTCTCATACTATCTTTGGGCCGTAGGCCTCGCCGCCATACTGTGGGAGACTAAAGGATTGTGGCTTGCAAAGTAGAATTGAGATCTTGTGGTGGTGAGGGCGTGACAGCGAAGCGAGCCAGTCGGCCCACCAGGGCCGCCGGAGGGGCTAAGAGACGGAAAACCAAGGCCGAACCCGGGCGCAAGGAACAGGCGCTCGGCGGGGATCTGGGCGCTGAGATCGGCGGGATATCGCTCCTGGCCGCTGCTGGGATCGGACTTGTATCGCTCATAAGGGGCCCGGCCGGGTATGTGGGCGGGGCGCTTGCCGGTGCCCTGCTCAGCGCCGTGGGAACGGGCGCTTATGTAGTTCCTTTGATGGCGGCGCTCACAGGAGTGCTGATGCTCTGGCGCCGCACCGGCTACGCGACCATGGTGCGCTTGGCCGGCTTGGCCATCGCGTCTTTGGCGGCTGTGGTCGCGTTTGAAATGGCTGTGGCCGGCAGCGCCCCCTCGGCTCTGCCTTTTTACGACTACTTGCACAACTGCGGCATGTTGGGCGGGGGGGTCGTGGGCGCAACCGGGGCCTGGGTTTTCATGCTCCTTTTCGGCTATGCAGGCACCATTATCGTACTGTGCGCGATGGGCGTTGCGGGCCTGTCCATGGCTACCAACGTTTCTGTGGCCCGAGCGGCGACATGGACCGCCCGGGCGCTCTGGATGGCCGTTTGGCTTGTCGTCAGGATGATCAGGGCAGGGTTCGATGCAGTCGTGCTCAACCTGTTCGAAGAGCGTCCGCCGCTGCCGGAAGAAGCGCGCGGGGACGATGCCGCCTCACCTGCGGTCCGGGCCCCGAAGCCGTCTTCTGCGCCTGCCGCAACCAGGGTAGCGCAGGCCGACCCGGCGCCCGAGAGCGAAGCGGAACGCGCCCCCGTCGACCGTCCGTCTGGGCGCAGGGTTTCCATGGGGCAGGACAGCCCAGCGCCGCCCATCGGGCCGCTGGAGCAGTTGAAACTGATAGACGACTCGACGGTGAGGGTCCTGCCTCCGGTGTCGATCCTCAGAGCGCCAGTGCGCCGCAAGGGAGCTCGAAAGGATTCGGAGGACACGGGCGCCCTGGGCCGGATGCTTGAGGAGACCCTCGCCAGCTTCGGCGTGGAGGCCTCGGTGGTCGGAGTGAGTCAGGGCCCTATGGTGACGCGGTTCGAGGTTCAGCCGGGCGTGGGCGTCAAGGTGTCTAAGATAGTCAACCTCGCCGACGATCTGGCCCTGGCATTTGCGTCTGCCGGTGTGCGCATAGAAGCGCCGATACCCGGCAAGTCCGCCGTGGGCATAGAGGTGCCCAGCCGGCAGAAGTCCGTTGTCTACCTGCGCGAGGTTCTCGACTCCGACGAGTTTCGCGGGGCCGAGTCGCGCCTCAGCATGGCGCTGGGCAAAGATATCGCCGGCGCGCCCATAGTGGCTGACCTTTCGGACATGCTCCACCTGCTGGTGGCCGGGGCTACCGGCTCGGGCAAGAGCGTGTGTTTGAACTCGATAATCTGCAGCCTGCTGTTTAAGGCAACGCCTGAGGAGGTCAGGCTGCTCATGATAGACCCTAAGCGCGTGGAGCTTTCGGTGTACGACGGGATTCCTCACTTGCTCGCCCCGGTCGTCACCGATTCCAAGAAGGCCTCGGGCTACCTGCGCTGGGTTGTTGAGGAGATGGAGAACAGATACCGTCTGTTCCAGATAGCTGGAGCCAGAAACATTACCCAGTACAACGACATGGTGACATCGGGCACTCTAGAGCAGTTCCTGCCTGACCAGGAGCCGGAGGCAGACGTCGGGCAGTCGGGGCAGGCCGCGCAGTCGGGCCAGGCGCCCGGGCCGCGACCGTTATCGTATATCGTTGTGATCGTAGACGAGCTGGCCGACTTGATGATGGTTGCTCAGCGAGAGGTGGAGGACGCCATTGCCAGGCTGGCCTTCATGGCCCGCGCTGCCGGCATACACTTGCTCATCGCGACCCAAAGGCCGTCGGTGGACATCTTGACCGGCATAATCAAGGCCAACATCCCCTCCAGGATCGCCTTCGCTGTTTCGAGTCAGGTGGACTCCCGCATCATACTGGACACGGCAGGCGCCGAGCGCCTTCTGGGCAAGGGCGACATGCTTTTCCACCCGGTGGGGTTGCCCAAGCCCATCCGGGTACAGGGCGCGTACATTTCCGACGAGGAGGTGTCGGCGCTCGTGGAGTTCGTGAAGGGCCGGGGCGAACCGTCTTACGAGGCCGAGAGCGTGGAATCCTCCGCAAAGGTTGGGGAAGGCATCGCAGAAGACGACGAGCTGTTCGTGGACGCGGCCACATTGGTGGTCCAGACGGGCGAGGCATCGATATCCAAGGTGCAACGGAGATTCAGGGTAGGCTATGCGCGGGCGGCGCGCTTGATAGACACCATGGAGGTGCTGGGCATTATCGGCCCTTACGAGGGCAGCAAGCCGCGAAAGGTGCTCATTTCCGAGGCGGAACTCGAGGAAACGCTCGGGCGTCGCTGACCAACACGCATGGGAGGTGCTGGCGTTGATGGAGATAGGCGAGCTGCTGAGAGGGGCGCGCGAGGCTTGCGGCATGACACTGCAGCAGGCGAGCGAAGTCACCAAAGTCCGCATCAAGTATCTTGAAGCTATCGAAAGCGGGGAGTTCGCCGTCATACCCGGGGAGGTCTACCTCAAGGGCTTCATACGTACCTACGCCGACTGCCTGGGCCTCGACGGCGCGCAAGTGCTGTTGCAGTATAACGAGTTGCGGAGTGCGCGCGACTCCGCGGCCCTGCATCAGCTGGAACAGGAGCGGATCGGGAGGACGGAGCGCGTCCGCCGGGAGAAAAGAGAGAGGCGTCTGCGCGCGCTGGGACGGGGCGCGCTAGTAGCATTGATCATCGCGGCGGCCGTGGTCGGCTTGTACTACGCCGGCCGAGCTCTGGGGCTTATCCGGTGGACGCCTGCGTGGCTCGGGTGAACGAAAGGAGGTCCGGCTGTGCGGACTGTTTTGGACCTCATCGACGATTTGGGCCGTCTTGACGGAGCGCGCTTCGACGAGACAGTATTCGAGTTGTTCCACAGAGGACCTAGGGCGCTGGATCGGCTGGCGGCCTACTGGGAATCGGGCGCGTCTGAGGAGACTCGCGGCAAGATCCGTGCTTCCACACAGAGCCAGTGGTCGCGTATTCAGGAGGTTCTGGTTGACCTGGCGCCGCGCGCGTTCGGCTCTGTCGGGGTGCGGTTGGCACTCTCCATGGGGCCCACAGACTCACTGGCGCGCCGGGCTCAGCGCTGCATGGAGCAGGGGCGACTGGATGTGGCGGCGGCGATCGCGTCGGCCCTGGCGGCATCGGGCGAGAGTGGCGCGGACCAGGCTGTGCTGGGGGCGCGCATTGCGATGGCCGCCGGCCGGCCCCAGGAGGCCATGTCGCGGTTGGGCGGATATTGCCAGGCAACCCCGTGCTCAGGATCGCACGGTGCGGCCAGCGTGGCCGTGGAATGGTTTGCGCGCGCGGCGCAGGATGCCGGTCGGCCGGTTGACGCTTTCGTGCACTGGATCCGTGTGGAGCCGGACGTAGGCGCGGTGGCTGAGATCGTCAGGTCGCTGGCGGACGCGGGGGACGGCCCGGGGCTTGCAGCCTGCATTGCGCAGGCGGCGCGCTCTGGAGAGCAGGCGACGTGGGAGCTGTTGGCCCAGGCGGCGACTGCTGCGGTCGACGATGCGCTGGGGATCCACACTGACCTCGTATCCGATCTGTTCGGGATGGGCGTCGATATCGAGGCGTTCGTGCATGCCGCCGAAGGCGTAGTGGCCGACATGGAGGCCTCAATGCCGGCGCCGGCGGAGCGGTCTGCGGCTGCCGAACTTGTCTCAGTGGCGACGGATGCCTGCGACATGCTTGGGTCGGCTCTGCGCCTGCTCTCGGCGGTCAAAGGCGAGTCGGGCAGCGCCGCGGAACTCATCTCATCCTTCTTGCATAGTGCGGATGCGCCGCCCAAATGCGGCTGTGACTGCGATGGGCAGGACGGCCGGTGGACGTGGACCTGCTCTGGGCGCGTGCCTGAGGACGCTCTGCACAGGGCGAGGCTGGCTGCGTTGATGCACGGTGCCCTGTGGCGGACGAACTGGGAAGACGGAGAGTTTGTGGTGTCGGTAGCGGCGGGCCCATCGGGCGAAGTCTTCGCCGGCGCTGCCTCCGCCTCCGGCTCCGGATCCGGCTGGGCTGCGTCCGACATCGAGCGGATGCTGAAATCGCTTCCGCCGCAGGATGCAGCGGACAGGCTCATATGCCTGATGCGGTGCGCCCAGGCGGACCACGCCCGCTGCCTGCTGGACAAGGCATGCCAGGCGCTGTCGCGCATGGCGGACGCATTCGAGGCGGTTCGGGCCGGGGCGCCCCAGCCGGCTCTAGAAGTGGCGCGAATCCGGGCTGAACATGGAGGCTGGTTGCGCTGTGCTGCACAGACCGAGGCTTCGCCGGGAGAGGCCGCGCGTGAGGCTCCGCCGCCCGCTGCGGTTTCGGCAGAATGGAGTCTGCCGGCGGAACTTGACTGCGGCGCTGAGGCGTATCAGGCCCTTCGGACAGCCCACATGCTCATCGCCGATGAGTCGCTCCGCGCTGAGCAGGCGGGGCTGCCCGCCTTTCTGCTGCAGAAGGCTGTGCAGATAGAGGCCGAACGCAGGCTGGGAGACGCGTTGGCAGTGCACAGGCTGAAGCCTGGGGCCATTGCGGCCACGCGCCACCGCGGTAAGCGTCGCCGCGAACTTGACCCGGATTTTGCGCGCAACGCCATGTCCCGGGCGCCGCAAGGAATCAGCCCCGACAGAATCCGCGGCGGGCTTGAGAGGCTGTTCGCCCGTGTTCTGGACGGCAGCGCCAAGCCTCTTTCGGGAGACCTGTTCCTGGCTGGTCTGGCCCTGATTTACCTGGACCCGATGGGCGACCCAGAGCGGTCAGCCGCTCTGGGCTGCGCGCTATTGGCCGTGGGCGAGGCGGCCGCCGCGGCCGCCGACGGCGAGCAGGGCCGCACGGGCCCGGGC
>DHON01000072.1:712-3746 GCA_002409965.1 Firmicutes bacterium UBA5389 | reverse complement strand
AACTATCGATAAGAAGGGGCTTGCCGCTGCAAGCGCTTCCTATTACGCAACCAAAGCGGCAATTGCAGACAACCCCGACGTTATTCACTTTCACGCTGAGGGTCCCTGCGCGTGTCTTCCCATGGCACAAAGGGCTGGCATTCGCACTGTCGCAACCATTCATGGGTTAGATTGGCAGCGTGCCAAGTGGGGGAGGCTGGGTTCCGCATATATCAAGCGCGGTGAGAGAGCCGCTGTAAAGAGCGCGGATGAGATGATTGTGCTGTCACGTTCGGCGCAGGATTACTTCGAGCAGACTTACAATCGTAAGACTGTCTATATTCCAAACGGTGTGGATCCTAAGGAACCTCGCCCATCCGACGAGATTAGACAACGTTGGGGCTTGGAGGAGGGTTCATATGTCCTTTTTCTGGGCAGGCTCGTTCCGGAAAAGCGCCCCGATCTGCTCATTGATGCGTTCAAGAGCATTGAAACTGACAAGCACCTCGTGATTGCAGGCGGCGGTTCGGATACCTCGGAGTATGAGCAGCAGCTCCACGAGCAGGCGAAGGGTGACCCACGTGTGCTCTTCACAGGCTTCGTGACTGGGGAGCTGCTGGCAGAACTCTACTCCAATGCGTACTGCTACGTTCTGCCCTCTGACGTTGAGGGCATGCCCATGAGCTTGCTTGAGGCTATGGCATATGGTCGTACTTGCGTGACTTCAGATATTCCCGAGTGCTCCGACGTACTCGCTGGGACTGGAGCTACATTCCCGCGCGGCGACGTCTCCGCCCTGCGCGATGTGCTTGCAGCATTGCTTGCCAATCCTGCGCACGCGAGAGAGTTTGAAGCCACTGCGAAGGCTCGCGTGGAGGCCGAATACGGCTGGGATTCCGTCGTGGAACGGACGCTCGAGGTCTACAAGGGGGTTTCCGCATGAGAATCATCCTCGTCAACAAGTTCCACTACATGAAGGGTGGCTCGGAGACCTACTACCTCGGTCTGGCCGAGGGGCTGCGCCGTTTGGGGCACGAGGTACACTTCTTTGCGATGCAGGACTCCAAGAACCTGCCTTGCGAGGATTCAGACCTCTTCGTTTCCGCCAAGGACTACAACGGGCCGACCTCGGTAACGCGGAAGCTCGGTGAGGCCAGATCTCTCGTCTACTCCAAGGAATCCCTGAAAAAGTTCGAGCTGCTCTGCGAGCGTGTGAGGCCTGATGTCGTCCATATGAACCTCGTGCATCGGCAAATCACACTTTCAATTCTCGATGCGCCCTACCTGATGGAGCATCGTGTGCCCGTGCTCTTCACAAGTCACGACTATATCCTAGTGTGTCCCAACTACCTCATGCTCGACGGTTCGGGCGCGGTTTGCGAGGCATGCCTAGGGGGCAACTTTGGTAACTGCTTGAGGAGGAAGTGTGTAAAGGGCTCTGCCTCTAAGAGCGCCATGGCTATGGTCGAGGCAAACTGGTACAGGAGGCACCGCACATATTCAAAGATTGATTGCATCATTGCTCCCTCGGAGTTCATGCGCGACAAACTCATCCAGGGTGGCTTTCCGGAACGTCAGGTTGTACATATGCAGAACTTCGCCAAGGACGAGGTGCTCGAACGGGCGAGGAACACAGACGACCAGACTGATTGGAAGCATCCTTACGTTCTCTTTTTCGGGCGGCTCTCCAAGGAGAAGGGCGTTGACGTGCTCGTAAATGCCTTCGAGCGCGCGCTGCCACAAATGCCCGAGGACATGAGGCTCGTGATTGCAGGTGATGGTCCGGAGCGAGAAGCGCTCGAGACGAGGTCAAGTGACCGCGTGCGGTTCGTCGGCTTCAAGCAAGGCGATGAGCTTGAAAAGCTCGTCTCTGGTGCGACTCTGGTGTGCTGCCCGTCAGTCTGGCGTGAGAACATGCCCTACTCGATTGTGGAGGCCCTGGCCGAAGGCACACCCGTGGTAGGGAGTCGCATCGGCGGCATTCCCGAGGCAGTCATCGAGGACGAAACCGGTTGGCTCGCCGAACCGGGAGACGTGGAGTCGTTGGCAATGGCCATCGTAAAGGCAGCAAAGTTTGCTCAAGACAGCGCGGCTTACCATGCGCTACAGCAGCGGTGCTGCGACTACGTTCTCGCCTGCTGCGACCAGTCTATATACATGAACCAGCTTACCGGCCTCTATGAGGAACTGATCTCAGAGAAGGGCGATGCTCGTGGCTAGGAACCGGGAAGCCTGGCCCGACGCTGTCAAGATCGTGGCATGCATACTCGTCGTTTTGGGTCACCTCGCCCAATCGATGGTCAAGTCGGACATTATGCCGGCAGACAGTTTGTATGGCTGGTTCCAGATGACCATATACACGTTTCATGTGCCGCTGTTCTTCATCTGCTCCGGCTATCTCTACCAGAGCTTCACGCGTATGGAATCCGCAATCGATTGGTGGTTTAACGTGCGAAAGAAACTCCTCGTTCTAGGGGTGCCCTATTTCGTATTCACGGGGATAACTTTAGCCATGAAAGCAGTAGCAGGGGATGCTGTGAACAATGTTGCTGAGTACGGTGCGGTAGAGACGCTCTTCCTAAATCCGACTGCACCCTACTGGTACCTCTATGCTCTGTTCTTTATGTTCCTAACGACGCCAGTGGCAAGGAACGAGTGTGGCATTACTACGACCGTCGCGCTTGCCTGCGGTGCTAAGGTCATCTCCTTCAGCGGCATTACCGAGAACGTTTCGTTGCCGTACTTCGTAAACACAATTCTCGTCAACGAGGTTTGGTTCGTGGCAGGCATGGGCATCGCCTGGCTTGGACTTCAAGAGAGGCTTGGACAGCGTGAGGCGCTTGCGGGTTTGCTGTTCCTGCCCCTCAGCGTGGCGGTCTATGTGTGGCAATTGGGTGCTGTCGCTGAGTTCTGCATCGCGGTATTTGCATGCCTGTGTGTCGTTTCATTTTCCGTGTGGATTGGGCCAAAGGTAGCCGAGTTGAGGGGGTTCCAACTATGCAGGGACGAAACCATGCCCGTCTACCTCATGCACACAATATGTGCTGCTCCTATA
>DHON01000072.1:0-515 GCA_002409965.1 Firmicutes bacterium UBA5389 | reverse complement strand
AATATGTGCTGCTCCTATACGAATCGTGCTTTTGCGAGTGGGGGTCACCGCTGCGGCACCGCACGTGGTGCTTGGCCTGATTGGTAGTTTCGCAGGCTCTGCCCTCGCTATGTGGCTCATGGAAAGGCTGGGGCCCCTCGACTTCTTCGTGTATCCCAGCAGATACGCCAAGCTCAAGAGGAGGGCTTAAGGATATGCCAGAAAAGAAACTCAACGGCACAGTCATAGTGACCTACCGCTGTAACGCGCGTTGCACCATGTGCAACCGCTACAAGGCACCGAGCCGTCCCGACGAGGAGATCTCGCTCGAGACAATAAAAAAGCTCCCGAAGATGTATTTCACCAACATCACGGGCGGTGAGCCCTTCATTCGGGAGGACCTGCCCGACATTGTGCGGGAGCTCTACAAGAAGAGTGACCGCATTGTGATTTCCACGAACGGCTATTTCACCGACAGGATCATCGCTCTGGCCGAGGAGTTCCCCGAGGTCGGCATTCGCGTCTCCATTGAGGGA
>DHON01000126.1 GCA_002409965.1 Firmicutes bacterium UBA5389 | reverse complement strand
CCGCGGAAGAGAATGTACCCACCCTAGTCACAGGGAGGGAGGTTCCGAATCGGAAATGACCACCCATGAGAAGAGAGTGGAGGCAGGAAGAAAGGGAGGTCTGGCCGAGCACGAGTGCCGCGGGAGAGAGTGCACCCATCCGAGCCACAAGGGCGGCTCCGGATCGAAGTGAGACCATTAGGCAATCTGAAAGAGTTCCAAACAACTTTCATTTTTATCATTGAGTCGTACCTGTCTCGCTGTCGATGGCATCATCGTCGATAACCTAGACGAGCAGGTCAAGGTCACCCGCGTATGGGGCCAGAAAAAGGGGAAAGCGGCCAAGACCGACCGGGGGCTTGATCTTGAGGAAATAGACGACACTGGCCTATTAACCGAACGGTGGCATCAGAACAGCGCCCGCGATGATGCCCGCGACCGCTGCCACCCGAGCCACCACACAGGCATACGCTGCCTGAGTTCCATCTGCAGATGGGGGCTTTAATCGTCTCGTTGTGCCGATCGTCCTTCTCGTTGGCGGTGCGAGAGAACTCCCCCCATATCCTCCACCATATTCCGAAGCCCTTCAGCGTCATAATTAGGGGTGAGCGTTGCTATTGCATGGCCAAGGTCAATCGAAGAGCCATTGCACCAGTGTAGGTGTAGGAAAGTGCGCCCACTATAGTCTATATATATCTCGTCACATATTTTGAAAGGATGACGGGGAAGGTTGCATTATATCTGGATTTTGAGAACTTAGCCATACCGGCGCGAGAGAAGTACCCGTCGCTTGAGAAGCCTCTCGATGTGAGCAGCGTGCTGGACTATGCCACAGGCCATGGCAATGTTCTGATCAAGAGGGCGTACGCCGACTGGTCCAAGAAGCCCTGCTCGCTGTACGTCCAGGACCTGATGGAGCTTGCATTCGACCTCGTGTTCATTCCGCACATGACCTCGAATGGCAAGAACGCCGCCGACCTCCGCATGGCGATGGACACGCTTGATGATCTCCAGTCAAGTAGCTGCATAGATACATACATCATCGGCTCCGGGGACACGGACTTCATCCACCTCATAAGGAAGCTACAAGCACGCGGGAAGACTGTAGCGGTCGTTGGCTTCGAGGGGTGTGTAGGCCACATCGTTCAAAAGAACTGCAACGAGTTCCGCTCGATCGAGGATCTCATGGGGGACCTGCCGAGCGAGCCAGAGCCCCGGAAGCCTGAAGGGCCCGAAAAGCAAGACGATAGCGGAGAGGAAGATCTAGATGAGGGCAGCAATGGGAGAGACCTCATCGTCCGATACATCAAGTCGAAGGACATTCGGAAGCCAGTCCTGCTCTCGACGATGAAGCAGGACCTGCTCCGCCTCGACCCGTCGTTCTCAGAGCGAAAATATTGTTTCGGCTCATTCATGAATTACATCGTCTCGTTTGAGGGGGACGTCCTCGTTAGGATAGACAACGACCCCCATACGGGCCAGCCAGTAGCGGTCCTCAAGAGCATCGACGACCTTGCCAGCGCCGTTAACGATGTTGAGGTTGCCCAATATCTTCATTCCAAGCTGATGTACCAGCATGACCAGGGGCTTAGGAGGAAGATCTATGCCGAGGCCCTCAGGGCTTTCAAAGAGAAGGACAAGCCGTCCATTGAGGACATCATCAACGAACTCAAGGAGCGAGGCATAAAGCTGTCGAAGGCCAAGCTGCGTAAATTCCTTTATGCTCTAGGTGAGGGGCGGCTCTTCCGGTTCCCAGAAGGTGCTGAGTGGAGAGGTAATAAAAACACAATGCCTCAGGTCCTGATCGAGCCCACTCCGTCGGTCGAGGACATCGACCCCATCTACATACAGCGGGTCGTGGACTTAATAAGAAATAAATTCCCTGGAATCAGCGTCGATCGCGCATTAAGAATTATGGAAGGCGTGAAAACGGAAAACAGGCAGTAAGGTTTGCTCACTGCCTGTTAAGATAGACCTTATGGCGGATCATGTCTTGGACCATACCCTTTTCTTGCAGATAGTTTAAGGCGAACACACAAGTGCGGCAGTCGCCGGAGATACCCCCCTGCGAGTACCTCAGACGGCACTCGATTTTCAGTATCTCGCAGGTGCCCATCACGGCCCCGGTCTCATCCCTGCGGCGGTCATTCCTGAAGAAGCTCTCCGGGGTCAGATCAGACATGACAATCCTCTGGATTGCCGAATGTATTGTCCCTGATAAAGCTTTTCGGCCACTTTCTGCTGGCCATCTGCTCGCTGTATGCGCTGCGCCTAACCATTCAGGCGTGTTGGTGCAGCGATAATCTAGCATACCCGTCTACGAAGTCCTCGACCGCTTGAAGGCCAAGGCCTCGGCCCGTTCACTTCCTACGCCACAGTACGAGTGCTGCCACTGCGATGATTGCGGCGATGACGTGGGGCGAACACTTCTATGCCGTTGCCATTCCCCCCCTCGTTAGATGGCATTGTTACCGTGACGCCAGTGCTCATTGGGCTGGTGCCAGCAATTTTTATCGCCCTCACCATGAACTGATACGTTTTGCCGTTCTCCAGGCCGCCGATGGTGCATTACATGCGTCGGCTGGCACCGCCTCGCCGTACACAGTCCAGGCCCCAGTATCAGGGTCCGGCCAATACACCTCATACCCAAGATGGCGCTGCCTCCGTGGGACAAGGGAGCGGCCCAGAATAGTGTGATCGTTCGACCATTAGCTTTGGCATCCCCCAGGACAGACGCGTCAGGGGCAGTCATGGGCGTAGAGTCGATTGTGCCTTTCGGCCCACTCCCCCGCATTATACGCTGCGACATCTGAACGAACAATGCCACATCATTGCGGCTCCCCGCCCATTGACCGATGTTGCGTTGTCATAGTGCATCTTCGACCTAATACAATAGCTCCGCGATGCGTGGAAGGGGACCGCGGCCCGAAAGCCGCTGGCCGTAGAAACGCCAAAAACACCCGTTATTAATTCCAGATTTGAGGTGTCGGGTTATGAATGGGGAGCGCACACGGAGGGATTCGAAC
>DHON01000004.1 GCA_002409965.1 Firmicutes bacterium UBA5389 | reverse complement strand
ACTTAAGTCGTGGGAGGTTCAATGGCAGAACTATCACCTGCATATGTTTGAAGCCCAAAGGGCGGATTCGAAGCCAAAACGGATCGTGATGGACGATGATCCTGAAACGCTGGAATACCTGGACCCTGAGTCTTGCGACATTCTGCAGGAACGGTTCACCGCGCTCAAGGATATTCTCCCGGACCATGACGATGTCGTCTACGAATACGACTTTGGCGATTCATGGAATCATTCGATAACGCTTGAGAAGATAGCACGCTCCAACGCACTCAAGGCGACCTACCTGGACGGAAGAGGCAAGAGACCCCCGGAGGATGTAGGCGGGCCGTGGGGGTATATGGAGTTCGTGCGAATCATGGCAGACAGGAGAGATCCTGAGCATGAGAGCATGAAAGTGTGGGCAGAAAGGCAATCTGAAAGAGATCACAGCCCGGAACAGATAAACCACAGACTCAGGAAGTCCATGACTACAGGTGAGTATTCGCCGTCATCTCAATAGACGTGGCCCCTTGCCTCAGCCTCGGCTTCTCACTGCTCGACACTTGCTGTTGTGCAGGCGGGCAGTCAAGCGGTCAGGGTACGTACCAAACCAGAACTGCTATCTATCGACTGAAGATTACACGAGAGCCAAATGAACCGCGGAAGCCTTGGGCATACGCAGCAAGACAGGCAGGAAACCTTAGCTAGTTGCCGAAGTCATGTTCTGAGGTCCTCCTGGACATTAACAAAAGGTGGTGCGGAAACGAAGATGCGAATAAGGCCAAGGAGTCTGGTTCGTCTGTCGGCAGTGTGCTGCATCATCCTAACCATGGTGTTAGGCGTGGCGTCAGGCAGTGAACATCCGCTGCTCAAGGATGCCAAAAAGGAAGGGAAAGCCGTATTCTATGCGAACATCACCGGCATAGAGCCGGTCATGAAGGCATTCCAGTCTCAGTACGGCATACCGGTAGAGTACAACCGGGTTTCCACGGCAGTGTATGTCCCCACAGTCCAGACCGAGTTCCAGGCTGGGCGATTGGCCGCCGATGTGCTCCAGGCGCCCATACCAATACTGCAGATTCTGAAACAAGCCGGCGTTCTGGCTAAGTACGTGTCGCCGATGGCTGAGAAGTACCCTGATTGGTCAAAGGATCCCGATGGGATGATTCAGCAGTTCGGGATCGAGGCAGTGGCTCTCATCTACAATACCGAGTTGGTGAAACCGCAGGACGTACCCACCTCGTACCGGGATCTGGCAGACCCCAAATGGCGGAACAAGATCGTAATGCCCGACCCCATAACTCACGCAACGACCATTACGTGGCTGGTGGGCCTCAAGGAGCACGTGTTCTCTAGCGAGGCCGAATGGAAGGAGTTTTTGCGAGGGCTGGCCAAGAACAATCCCATGTTCGTGGCTTCCTTTGGGCCTACCCCCGGGCCTATCGAAACCGGCGAGAAGCTTATCGGGATCTCCATGCCCAAGTATATCGTGACTAAGGCCCCCGCTCCCCTCGGCTGGGCACAGCTGAAGAACGAACCTCTCATGGGGTCAGCGCGAGGAATCGCTGTTGCGAAGAACGCTCCAAGGCCCAACGCCGCCAGGCTTTTCGTTGATTTCTGGCTCTCAGAGGATTCCTCTCGCATCCTCGCGGAACAAGTAGGCGAGTGGGTGCTTTACAAGGATGTCTATCCGCCAATTAAGGACATCAGGAAGGCTAACGTGATACCCTTGCGAGAGCTCTCCGACGACGAAATTCAACGTTGGTCTGAAGTGTTCAGGACCATCTTCTAGGCATACTAGGGATGAGCGAGTACAAACAGGCTGGCCTCCGGGTTTGCGGAAGCCAGCCTGTTATGCATTCTCGCCTATTGTTCCGAATGGGACAGTGGGATGCGCAGCAAGCTTGCCACAATCACAAGTGCAGTGGAAAGGCCTATCATGATAATCCCCAGAGCGGCCACCTGGCCCCAAAGGCCATCATTGGCCAGCTTCATGATCTCGACTGTCAACACCTCGGTGCCTGGACGCGACAGCACCACAGACACGCTCAACTCACGGATGAACATGCAGGCCATCAGGATCCATGCAGACACGACACCAGGAGCGAGAAGGGGCACTATGATGTCATTCAGCGCCCGCAGGAAACTCGCGCCGAACACTCGCGCCGACTCCTCAAGCTCTTCATCTATCTGCATGAAAGCGCTTCGGAGCGGGCGGACGCCGTAGGGCAAGTAGGTGCCCACATAAGCTACGAGGAGTCCCCAGATGGTCGCATAGAGGGGAGTCCTTACTAGGAACCACATGAATCCTACGCCAATGATCATGCCCGGGAAGGAAAAGGACAGGAACGAGAGAGACTCAAGGAGCGCACTTCCCTTGCTCTTCACTTTGACCACAACGTAGGCTACGAATAGGGACAGCACGATGCCTAGAGTAGCCCCGGCAATAGACAGGAAAACGGAGTTCTTGAGTGCCCGGACTATGACGGAGTTTCGAAGGACAGTATGCCAGTTGCGCAGGTTCATCATGCTAACAGCGCGCGCGCTGGGCACCATGGAGTAGGGCAGGAATGACATGTAAATGAGGGTGGCCAAAGGTATAACCACCAGGAAGCAGAACAGCACAATACACAGAATGAACAGGGGATACCTGGCCCGGCCAAGCTCTACCACAGTGGGGCGGTATCCTTTGCCTGTAACAGTCACGTACTGGGAACCCTCTGAGATGAGATGCCGATACAAGTAGACAAGGATAATGGATGCTGCCAGCACAATCAGGCCGAGCGCTGCTGCCCTGCCATAGTCGGGCGACCAACCTACCGATATGATCCGGTATATGTGCGTAGTCAGGATATGGATACGTCCTGGCATCCCCACCATGGACGGGATAGCGAACGCAGCCAGGGTCCGGATGATAGCCAGAGTGAACGTGGCTAGGAACGCGGGTTTCAGTATCGGCAATGTGACCCTGCGCAGAGTGTAGAGGTTCGACGCCCCGCTAACTCGGGAAGCCTCCTCGAGCGTCGTGTCGAACGAATACATGGCGGGCGAGATCACAAGGTAGGTGACGGGCAGATCAAGCATCCCTTCAAGGAAGATCATCCCTCCTAAGGAGTAGATGTTGAACGGCCCGCTTGAGAGCCCGAACAGGTTTCTGAGGAATAAGTTCAACATGCCATTGGTCGGGTTGAGCAACGCTATCCACGCAGCTGCGAACAGGACGTGGGGAATCATCATGGGCACTATCGGAAGGACCCGGAACAAGCCGCTGAACGGGATATCCGTCCGAACGCTCAGATAGGCAAGAAGACCACCCAGAATTGTTGAGAAGCACGCGGCCCCGAGGGTGAAGATTACTGTATTCAGGAGCGTTTTGGGGAGTGTGGGATCGGTGTAGGCGGCGACGTATTTGTCGGTCGTGAATGCCCCAATCGCTCCGATTCCCTTGGAGAAGCTGCCTATCACCAGCATCAAAACAGGGCCGATGGTCAACGCGCCCACGACAATAATGAGAATCCCCGCCAGCGGCATGCGAAGACGAGATTGACGTTCGAGCACTGTCACGCCTCCTCCCCTGGGTTAAGCGCGCGGCACCACTCGCGGTCGACATGCAGTCGTACCTTCTCGCCCTTCTTGAGCGGGATGTGGAACTTGAGCTTTGCCAGTATGCGAGCTCCACCAACCAAGATTTCGGCCTCGTGCGCTTCCCCGGCGAAAAGAAGGCTCGTGACGGTACCCTCGAACTCGTTTTCCGTGGGGACGGAGGAAGGCGGCGCCACCTCGAAGGATTCTGGACGAGTGTAGATAGTCACCTTGGTTCCGATGACAAGGTCGGACGGGGCGCTACACACAATATCGCCCAAGGCGCAAGACACGATGGCATGGTGTTGGTCCTTGTAGCCCTTGATCGTCGCGTCCAGGAAGTTGGCCCTGCCGATGAAGTCCACCACGAACGGATTGTTAGAACGAAGGTAGATGTCCTGGGGCGTGCCTTGTTCGACTATCACGCCCCCGCGCATTATTGCGATGTGGTCTGAAATCGTCAGGGCTTCCACCTGGTCGTGAGTCACATAGATAGCGGAAATGGCGAGCTCGGTGAGGAAGTCTCTGAGTTCCTGGCGCGTGCTCTCACGTAGTTTCGCGTCCAGGTTGCTTAGGGGTTCGTCAAAGAGGATCACTTTGGGTTCGGCTACGAGCGCCCGGGCGAGGGCCACTCTTTGCTGCTGTCCGCCACTGAGCTTAGTCGCCAGTCGATTTTCGAAACCGCTCAGCTTCACGAGGTCAAGGATCTTCCTGACTCGTTCCCGGATCTCTTGCTTCGGTGTTCTGCGAATCTCAAGTGGATACGCCACGTTTCCAAAGACAGTCATATGGGGCCAAATGGCGTAAGACTGAAACACCATCCCAATGCCCCGGCGTTCAGGAGGCAAGGATATGCCCTGCTCCTTCGACCACACCACCTCGCCGCCAATGGAGATTTCCCCTGATACGGGAGACTCAAGCCCGGCTATACACCTAAGGAGCGTTGTCTTCCCACATCCGGAGGGCCCCAGAAGGGTCAAAATCCTATTGGCAGGGGTGGCTAGAGTCACATTATCGAGAGCCGTTACTGTTTCGTCCTTGGATGCAAACGTCTTGACCAGATTCTTGACTGATACCATACCTTGCATGGCAATCGCTCCTCTCTCCTCTGACTCCTCCTCGGTTATGGGAGTACCGTGGGCATGGATACATGGCCACCTCAGAGATGTGCCCCTTGGCGAGCATACCCCATATCAATTACTCCTTTCGAGCTTGTATTCCTTGTCACATAGAGAATCTCCTATCATTGCGAATCGAACCCGGAGCCCGGTTCCTTGCCGACTTGGCGCTTGAAACGAATAGGCGGGCGACTCTGCTATGCATCGCTTGTTTCGCTGAGAACGGCGGCTGCCGTACGCAGGTACCTACCCCAGTCTGAGCTGGTGTTTGAATATCGGTCGAGCGAGTCAAGCATCGAATACCAGCAGAGGGTAGAGTTCCGTGAAGGTTCTTTGCTGTTTCAGGAAGACTTCCTAAACCTGGTTCAGGCAAGAAACGGCGTTGGGCGCTTCGAGTTCGACTTCTGACCCGAACAAGATAGGCACGTCCTGCAGCTCGTAGAAGTTGTATACCCGGTAAAGAGCGGTGCGCCCCATCAGGATGTTGATGAGCATGGCAAGGACGTGAATCCCTGTCACCACGTTATCGATCGTTTCAACTATCCCAAGCTCCCGGATTACCTGGCCCACCATGGCCCCTGACCCCGCCGAGAAAGCCCTCAGCAGAACCATCAACAGCGTTCGGCAAGGGTGCTGAATATGGGTATAGGGGTAGAGCTCTCTCGACAGACGTTGGCCAACTGGATGATCTACGGGGCGGACAAGTGGCTCAAGCCCCCTTACAACAGGATGCACGAGGGTTTGCTGGAGCAGGATATCGTCCACGCCGACGAGACCACCCTTCAGGTGCTTCGCGAACCGGATCGGCCCCCAGAGTCGCAGTCCTACCTGTGGCTCTTCCGCACCGGTAAGGAAGGCCCGCCGATAGTGCTGTATGACTACAGACCTACAAGATCCGGAACCGTTCCGCAGGAATTCCTGAACGGGTTCGAGGGCTACCTTCACGTAGACGGATATCAAGGCTACCAGCGAATCCCCGGTGTGACCCTGGTGGGGTGTTGGGCCCATGCCCGGCGGGGTTTTGATTGAATCGCCGCGCATACTCGTGACTTCAGTCGTGAGTAAGCGGCGCCATATGTTGTGCGAGAACTATCAGAATAGACTGCAATTGCCTGTTCCCGTCCATATATATGCTATGCTCTCAATGGGCGGATGACTTGGCACTAAAGGGTGTCTCTGCACGATTGCCCTTGAAAGCGCATCCCGAAATCCGTTCTCAATTATGGGGCGACCATGTTTGGAACCCATCGTACTTCATTGCGACAGTCAGCGAGAATACAGAAGAGCAGATC
>DHON01000055.1:365-5067 GCA_002409965.1 Firmicutes bacterium UBA5389 | reverse complement strand
CTTCAACGACGCCCTCATGAACGATGCGGTCTACAAGTTCCGCCGCTATGAGGACTCCTCCCTCACCTATGCGGGCGTGAACCGCCACGAAGGCGAGAGGGTCGGCCTCTTCGACACCACCCTCTCTGACTTCGAGTACATGGAGATGGCCCAGCAGGAGTCAATGGTTGAGCCCAACGGGCTGTCGAAGGCTTCCGCAACCGAACAGGCACGAACAGCGGGCGAATACAAAATCCCGTCAGCCGCTGCGAAGATGATGGACAAGGCTGCTCCCGTTGCTTCGGAGGAAAGTACGGCGTTGGCAAGCTTCACTCCGATGGGCGAGGGGGATGCAAGGCGCGACTGGCTCGACGACGAGCTCGACGATGCCGGGTTGGAATACATCGACAGACGGGAGGGCGACGGTTGCCTCTGGGTCATCGACTCCAAGGCGGCAACCGCCCTCACCGGGAAGCTTAACGAACGCGGGGCGGGTTTCAAGCTCAGTCCCCGTGGGGGAAGGGCGACTGGCGGCCGCGCTGCCTGGTGGCTCAAGGGCTGGCCCGAGGAAAGGGAGGAGGAGCCCGCCGCCTCGCCCCTGATCACCGAGGCCGAGCTCGACGCGTTGAAGCCGGGCGATACCGTGTTCCACAAGGCTTTCGGCTACGGGCAAATCGTCAACATGGACGGCTCCTACGTGGAGGTGGCCTTCGACAACGACGACCGCAAGAAGAAACCGTCGCGCAAGTTCATGTTCCCGGGCGCGTTCTACCAGGGACTGCTGACAATCGTTTAGGGGGATTCTGGTGGCGCAGCACAAGACCATGACCACGCAGTTCATCGACGGAGAGCCGGACGGCCTCCGCCTTTGCAACTGCGCCGGCTCGCTCATCACGACCGTCTACATGCCGCGCACCCACCTCTCCCGGGCCCACCAGCTCGACCTCCCCTCGCGGGGCGTCTACTACCTGCTCAAGGTTGACAGCGTGAGGATCGAGCGACTCTACGTGGGACAGACCACACAGGGCATCAACCGGCTCAACGACCACAACCAGAAGAAGCCCTGGTGGGACCGCGCCGTCCTCTTCCTCTCGGACGACTCCAACAACTTCACACTCGACACCGCAATCGGCCTCGAGAAGTACGCCATTGAGCGCACTACGGAGGCCTTCCCGGACATCGCCGAGAACAAGGTCGCACCGAAGTACAAGATCAACAAGTTTCAGCGTCCGTTCATTGAGAGCCTGTTCGGCGAGATCCGCTTCATGATGGCCACCTTCGGACTTCCCGTCGACGGGACTGACGCGAAGCACATTCCGCCACAGGCCACGCCCGCGAAGCCCGAGCCTAACGGCGAGGTTGCTACTGGCGTGCCGGTCAGATGGTTCGTTCGGCAGGTGATTTCAATTGAAGATATCTAGGGTCCAAATCGACAACTACCGCAACCTCAGACATGTAGATGTCTCCCTCGATAATCTTGTTGCCCTAGCGGGAGAGAACAACGCCGGAAAGTCGAACTTCCTGCGCGCCCTATCCCTCCCGCTTTCGTCTGAAGAGGGTGGCGCCAGCAAGAGGCTTTCTTGGTTCGACGTCAACAATGACGCCAAGAAGGATTACTACGATTTCATCGAGCAGAATGCAGAGCGGTTCGCTCGCAATGGCGTCGATGTGAGCGAATTGAGCCAGCACATTCCTGTCGTTTCGGTTTCGATTGACCTTGATGCTGACGAGGCCGAGCACTACGACGTAAGGGACTTGCTCACTACCGATGGTGGACCAGACAATGTTATCGGCCGCATACGCTACCGCTGGTCTATTGAGCGTCCGTCTCGGCTCCTTGCCTTAATCTCCGATCTGGTCACGCCCGACATTGACATCCAGAGCATCAAGATGAGTCTTCTCCCGATGGAACTGTTTCATTACGAGATATGCGCGCCTGATGTCAGTGGGGATCGTCGTGTCCCATATGACACATTGACCCGGTTCAAATACGTCATGCTTCCAGCCGAGCGGGACAGTTTCTCCTCCGGCTCGACAAAGATCGGATCGCATGCTCTCGTCGGCCTATTGGAGGAGAAGCTAGAACCCCAAGGGCAGAAGGAGATTGAGCAGGCTTACGGCGCATTCATGGCAACCATACGGAGATCCGCAAACCTGGATGAGATTATTAACTGGCAGGACCACACAGACGTTCCCAACGCCGGCGATTTCTTCGATAACATCAGTGTCCTTCCAAATATGCCGGCCATGAGCAGCATCCTGAGCAGCATTCGTTTAGGCTATGGGGACGAGAGCCTCGCACTCCAAGGCCTCGGGCAACGGAACCTGATATTGATGGCAGTTTTGCTCAACTCTTACTTGATGGCATCGAGCGATATATCCCTCCGGGTCGTTACTGTGGAGGAGCCCGAAGCTCATCTCTGCGTAAACAACGCTCTGCTTATGGCGAGCCTCTTCAAGACTTTCGGAGAAAAGGACTGCCACACGCAGCTAATCTACTCGACGCACGACCCCGAGTTCGTAAACAAGGTCGGCTTGGACAAGGTGCTCGTGTTGCATAGTGGCTCCGCAATCAGTCTGAAGGACAATTTGAGCCAAGACGAGATGGATTATCTTGCGGCGAACCCCAACACGGACATCTTCAAGCTTTTCTTCTCCCGAAGGCTCATCCTTGTCGAGGGCATCACGGAAGAGCTCCTGATAAAGGCCTACCTGCAGACTAAGCCCGAGCTCAATAACATCAAGGTGATGTCATTCCACAAAGGCTACAAGAACATCATCAAGATCTGGAAACGGATTAATTCGGGCAACGACAGCCGGCTGGGTATCGTCAGGGACTCCGACAACCAGCCTAAGGCGCAAGCAGAGCATGAGCAGCTGCAGAACAGCCAGGTTTGCGTCCAAACCACCAGTTACTACACACTTGAGACCGAGTTCGTCAACACTGGGGATAACTATCGGATACTGAGAGACAGATATGGTGATGCTTACGGCTGGTCTGAGATGTCTAAGGACGAGCTGCAGAAGGACTGGCGCAGCAAAAAATCAGATGTGATGCTCGCCATTTGTCATGACCTCTTATTAGGCGGCCTTGAGGGCCTAACAATGCCGAAGCACATTCAGAAAGTCCTTCATTTCCTTACTGCTTCTGAGGTTTCCGAGCAAGAATCTCCGGAATCCGACAATGAAGATTGAGGTTGCTGGCGCTGGTGCTGGCAAGACCACAAGCATGGCCCATCGCATCCAGGAGCATGAGATTCCCGATGGCAAGGTTGTTTACTGTGTCGCTTTCACCAACGCGGCTGCGGATAGCATCCGTCTCAAACTGGCTGACTTGTACGGCTCCATCCCCCGAAACATCAAGGTAAGCACCATTCACTCGTTCTTCTATTCCGAGCTTATCCTGCCCTACTATCATCTCGTGTTCGGCAAGCGCTACCAAGGCATTTCGACAATCGTGCTACCAGACAAACCCCAACATAGAAATGTAAGGATTCACAAACTGGACGAGCAAGGTCTGCTACACCAGTCTGTTATTCCGCAACGAGCGAAATGGCTCGTCTCGAAGAAGAGCGGCGATACCCGCTCCGCCAAATCAATGCGCAAAACGGTCTTATCTCTGTTCGCCAGTTACTGTGACGCCATCTACGTCGATGAGGCCCAAGATATGGACGAGGATATCTGCGCTGTTCTCGTTGCTCTCGACCATGCCGGAGTCAACATTGAACTTGTCGGTGACCCAGAACAGGACGTAAGGGGACACGGACGCTTCAGACAACTAATTGAAGAGAACGACGATGTGACCTATACCAACGAATGTCATCGCTGTCCACAGGCTCATCTTGATCTTTCCAACCGATTGGTTCCCAACGCGGAGAGGCAGATCAGCACACAGCTTGTCCCAAGAGGGAGCATCAACCTCTACTTCGAGTCCGAGACCAACGTCCCCCTTCTCGTGGCTCACAGGCATTTTGGGCTTATTTACATCAGCAGGAAGAACGATCGATTCGAGACACACACCAACCAGCGAGGGAACGAGCGGCTTGACGACATTCGGCAGCAGCTGGTTCCCGCAATCCATGAACGCTGGCCACAGGCAACTGATCTTGAAGTCAATCGCGCTGCTTACTACGCCGCCGAAAAGATGATTTCTCAGGTCGACGCCGGCGCTCTACCGAATGACGCAATTAGGCCATGGATTCGACGAGGGCTTTTCTCTTATTCTCGTCAGCTATACGCTCAACTTGCGGGCACTCTCGCAGGCCATTCCGAGCATGATGCTTCAAAGATACCCGCACAGTCAATCGAAGCAGTCAAAGGCCTAGAGCATGAGAACTGTCTCTTTATCCTCACGACTGATCTCGCGCCATACTTGCTAGGTAACAAGACTGACGACAACAAGACCAAGCATCTCCTCTACGTAGCGCTGACGAGATCGTCTAATGAGCTTTCTGTCCTTGTCACAAAAGAGGTCGAAGCTCAATACCCAAGACAGCGCATCACTGCCGTAATCAAACCTGAGTCTCAACCAGCGGGATGCTTAGTAGATTCCATCTAGCAACCTCCTCTGACTCCACGAAAATCCTGACCTCCCCAATTCCGACAATTCGCCGAACGGTGAGAACCAATCTACGAGATCGATTCTCCCCGGTCCTCGAATACGAGGACGACCACTTGTGACATCCCCGGACAATGTGCCCGTACCTGTAGGTGCGGGCACTTT
>DHON01000055.1:0-154 GCA_002409965.1 Firmicutes bacterium UBA5389 | reverse complement strand
ATGCCACGCAGACGGAAGGCCAGCGGCAGGAGCAGCAGGGCGACGCGCCGCAACAGGAGACGGGCAAAGACGCCAAGGCGAACCAGCCGTAAGCGGTAGGCAACGCGGACGAGTGGCGCAAGGCGCTCGAGGCCAAGGACGCGCAGATCGCCGA
>DHON01000070.1:16391-39269 GCA_002409965.1 Firmicutes bacterium UBA5389 | reverse complement strand
CCGTGCTCTGTAGCTGGCGTTCGTATGAGGGAGGAAGTGGGTGCGGATTGGGGTCGTTGGCGGGCGGCGCGAACCTGAGTCATTTCGGGGGGGCCGGAAGGTTCGCATTGCGCCCGCAGGTATATCCTGATATGATACTGCCAACTTAACGGAAGATCCAATAGTTTACGCACGTAGTAGCTCATGCGCGCTCTCTACAGACTAGCGGAGGTGGCAAGATGTCCGAAATCGCCGATATCAGCGCAAGGATCAGCAAGAAGACCTTCCTATCGGCTGCTGTGATTCTTCTGTGTCTCTTAGTACTATCGGGGATATTGACGCGTGTGGTACCCACAGGAAGCTACTTAAGGAGTACCGTAGACGGAAAAGTCGTAATCGATGTCAACTCGTTTGAGTACACCCATATCCCACCTCCCGCTCCATGGAGATGGTTCACTGCGCCTTTTGAGGTCATGTGGGGAGATGAGGGCGCAGTGGTCGTGGCCATAGTCGCGTTCTTCCTGCTCAGCGCGGGCGCGATAAACATCATGAACAAGTGCGGGATCTTCAACTACACAATAGCCAGGATAGTCCATAAGTATGAAGCCCAGAAATACCGGCTGCTTGCGGTGGTTATCTTTGTTCTCATGCTCATCGCGGCTACCACAGGAATAGCCGACCAGTCCATCTTCCTAGTTCCCGTGATGCTGCCTTTAGCATACAGCCTGGGATGGGATGCTCTCACCGCCCTGGGCATGTCAGTTCTGGCCATGGGGTTCGGTTTCGCCGCAGGGCTCACCAACCCATTCACAATCGGGGTAGCTCAGAGAATAGCCGATGTCCCGTTGTTCTCTGGGCTCTGGTTTCGCGTGCTGATCTTCATAGTAGTGTATGTGGTATACTGCACATTCATGGTGAATCACGCCAAACGCATAGAGCGGGATCCGAAACTGTCTCCTGTATTCAGCGAAGATGTGCAGACGCGCAAGGGCTATGGCGATATAAGCTACGAGATCCTGGACAAAGACGATGGTAGCTTGGCAAAGGCATCGAGATTTCTAGTGGGATCGCTGGCGCTGATGTTGGTAGTCAGCATAGTCTGCTCACTGATTCCGAACATGAGCACTTATGCATTTCCCATTATCACCGTGGTATTCGTAGTGGGCGGGATTGGCTCGGGCATAGCGTCCGGAACTAGTCGCGCGGAGTTGGTTGGCCATTTTCTCCGCGGGCTGATCGGCATATCGCCGGGCGCGCTGCTCACCTTGATGGCGGCGGGGGTGAAACACTTGATATCCACGTCTGGGATTCTCGACACCATCATCTTCGCTGCCGCCAATCGGATTCAGGGCATGCCGCCGTTCTTCGCTTCCATGATGGTCTACATGCTGGCTCTGTTCATGAATTTCTTCATAACTTCCGCGTCGGCCAAATCCCTGATCATGATGCCGATACTGGCTCCGCTGTCCGACATCGTCGGGCTCACGAGGCAGGTCACGTGCCTTGCGTTCCAGTTTGGAGACGGGTTCAGCAACGAGATCTATCCGACTAATCCCATAACTTTGATATCCATCGGACTTGCAGGTGTGAGCTACCCCAAGTGGTTCAAGTGGACCGTATGGCTGCAACTCGCAGTGCTAGCCATTACCGTGGGGTTTCTCTTCATTGCCGTGGCCATCAACTTGGGACCGGTCTAGCCTGAGCTGACCTTCGAAGACTCATGGAGAAAGGATGGTGCAATGTGGCATGGGTGAAACACTGAAACTTGCGGGACTTGAATCCGCAGTTACGATCAATGTAGACGAGTATGGAGTTCCCCACATCTTTGCAGAGAGCGAGCATGACATGTTCATGGCGCAGGGGTACATGACTGCCCGCGATCGCCTTGTCCAGATGGAGCTGGCCCGAAGACGAGGCAAGGGCAGGCTTGCAGAGATAATGGGCCCCAAGCAGATAGGGTCTGACTGGCGCGTGTTGACCCTGGGAATTCTGCGGACTGCCCAGGCGCAGCTGGAGAGCTACCGCAGGGCGAATTCTCCGATGCTCGATATGCTGCAGACCTATGCAGATGGGGTGAATGCCTGGATCGAACAGTCCCGTTCAAACAACACGCTGCCTGCGTTCTTCAAGATGATGGGCTATGAGCCTGAGCCCTGGGCGGTGTTGGATTCCCTGGTGATGCAGGGCATGGTTACAGAGAACCTGGCCTTTCAGACGGGCCAACTCGAGCGGGCCGCCATCGCTGAGCGACTGGGAGAAGAGAAAGCCAACCAGCTGATGCCCGAGATGCATGTCAACCCGCAGACCCCCTGGGCGCCGGGTCCATATGGGGAGGACGCTCCGGTCGATGTCGAAACCCTACTGGACGCGTTGATATACTTCGGACCCGATCAGGGCGTGGGTGGTCTAGTCGCGGATCCGCCGCAGGGCGCGCCGCCCAACGCTATGGGCTGCGACTGCAGATGCTCGGGCTGGGGAGCTGGACCGGGAGCTGGACCGGGAGCTGGACCGGGAGCGAGCGCGAACCCCAGCGTGGACCACTGCTCGGGGGTCGGTGCCGACTGCGATGTATGGGGCGCAGCGTCTCTTCGGGACCACTCCGACCCGCACTTGGGCAACAGCAACAACTGGGTGGCGGGCGGGGCGCTGACGGATACGGGGAGGCCGTGCCTTGCGGGCGATCCGCACCTGGGCTTGACCATCCCGTCCATATGGCATGAGGTCCATCTCAAGTGCCGCACGATCCATGTCTACGGAGTAATATTCCCAGGAATTCCGGGGGTGATGATCGGGCATAACGAGAAGGCTGCCTGGAGCCCGACTAACGGCCAGAATGTGCAGGCCTTCTACTACCTTGAGAAAGTGGATCCCGCTCGCCCGGACCACTACTATCACAATGGGCAGTGGGTCAAGTTCGGCAAGTACAATGTTACGATCCCAGTCAGAGGACAGTCCCCCAAACAGGTCTCCATACCCTGGACTGTTCACGGACCGGTGATCAACAGATGTCTTCCCAAGATGCCGCCAATACCGCGAGGGGCTGTGGTCTCCCTTGCTTACACAGGGAACCTTCTGTCCGATCTGATGCGGGCCGTGTATGAGCTGGATAGGGCCCAAAGCGCCGATGGTGTGAAGCAGGCGCTTTCGCATTGGGGCAGTCCCGTCCAGAACTTCGCCTACGCTGCGTCAGACGGCGACTTCGGGATAATATCCGCAGGGTACTTCCCGGTCCTGAAATCCGGCAAGCCCTGGGAGCTGCTTCCCGGGACTGGCGAGGCCGACTGGGCCGGTTTCATCCCGCAGGGCAGGACGCCTGAAATACGCAATCCCGGGTGGGGCTACACGACCTCGTCCAACGAACGGCAGGTGGGCCCGGACTATCCGTACGTGATAGGGTCGAGCGACAACCGGTTCTGCGCCGGCTGGAGAAGCCGCGCCATCAACGAGTTCCTGAAGGATCCCGCCAACCATCCGCTGACCATGGAGAGCATCGCCGGCCTGCAGGCATGCAACTTCGACAGCCTGGCTGCGCAGGTGGCGCCGGTGCTCACAAGAGTAGTGCGCGGCGTGCCTCCTGTGTCTCGCGAGGCTACGGCCGCTGCAGGGATTCTGGAGCAGTGGGATTTCGTGATGCGAAAGGAGCAGGCAGCTCCGGCGATCTGGGACGCATTCCTAGTGTGCTACTTCAAGAATCTGTTCGAGCCGTGGTGGCGATGGTCGGGCCTGTCGGATCTCAAGCACTTCTCGCTAGACGGCATCCACCTTTCGTCTGCCGGATGGAAGGGCGCGATGCTTGCTGCTCTGGAGGCGATCAGCACCCCGACGCAGGAGTCGCAGGAGTCGCAAGAATTGCGGGTGTCGGCATCGGTCGGTGAGTCGGCGAAAAGTGCCCGGTCATGGCTATACGACCCCATTTGGGGCGAAGAACGCCAGCTTGAGCGCGTAATGCTGTTTTCCCTGATAGACGCGGTCGGGGCTTTGGAGAAGAAGATGGGATCGGACATGTCCAAGTGGCAGTGGGGCGAGGTGCATCACAGGCTGATTCCGTCCCTCCTGGAGAAGAAAGAGCTGGGCCGCGGCCCCTATCCTTCAGACGGAGGCGGGAGATGCCCCAATACGGCCGGAGGAGCGGAGCCTGCTGTCCACGGGCCCAGCTGGCGCATGGTGGTGAGCTTGACCGATCCGGTGAAGTCCTGGGCGGTGTATCCCGGCGGGCAGTCGGAGGACCCGAGTAGCCCGCACTATGACGACCAGCTCAAGCTGTGGCTTGACTACAAGTACAAAGACATCCATTTCGCGTTCGACCCTGTGAGTGTGCCCGGCGACTATATCAAGGAAGCGTTCACGATATCGCCGGTGAACTAGACTGTGCCGGGTCTTCTGACCCGTATTGCGGACAGCCTGCCAGGATCGCGTCAAAGTCCCATTTCGGGATCGGCCCAAGACGGGCAGAGTGCAGCGGCCCGTCTTCAGAGACTCCGTACGCGACCGTCCGCAACGGATGTATACGGATATAGGGGGAAGGACTTTGACGTGGCCCTGGGACAGCCTGCGGACCTGCCCTGGCGCCGCAGGCTGTATGCGTGCTATAGTGATGCTGTGAGATACTATAGGGTTGTGAAGTTGCCGTGAAGTAGTGTTCCTGTTGCTGACTCGGGATAGGGCGATTGGGTTGCTTCAGGCCAAGCGCGAACACCTGCATACAGAATTTGGCGTCAGTAGGATAGCGCTGTTCGGTTCGGTTGCGAGGAATGAGTCCGGCGGATCAAGTGATGTTGACATAGTGGTGGAATTCGACCAGCCAATAGGACTCTGATTCGTTGAGCTTGCGGATTACTTGGAGCAGCTCTTGGGCTACAGAGCCGACATCCTGATACCGGCGGGAATACAGGCTATCCGATCGCAGACAGTAGCCAATAGCATTAAGGAAGGTCTAGTCTATGTCTAGACGGTCGGACTGTGAACTCGTCAGCGACATTCGCCGCTGCACGCGTCAAGCGGTTTGAACGCGTCTAGACTTTCTGAACCGCTATCTGTCCGTCTTCTTCACCCTGCTGGCACTTGAATGTGCCTTGGATGACGCCGTCCTGCACAACGCATTGAAACTGGTACATGATAGAGCCCGCCTGTGACTGAAGTTGGAGCAGGAACACCAGCGTATTGCCTTGGACCTGCCCTTGAATGGGTCCGCCGCCCTGACCCGGAGGATCGAATCGGAGTTGCCCCTGCACTGCCGAACCGCTTTGCTGAAGCGCCAGGGTGACGTTTCCCACCGACCCGGCGCCGGGACCGCTTGCTATGCGGATCTGCCCCTTGTAATCTCCGGACAAATCGCCGGTCTGGCCCGGGGGCGTTACTGGGGGCACCATCGGCGGCGTTGTCGGAGGCGTTGTAGGCGGCATCGCCTGGGGCGTTGTCGGGTACAACGCTGCTCCGCCCGGAACCGCCGGTTGCGCTGCCGCCGCCTGCGGCAGTTTGTAGCCCCAGCGAGTGATGATGTCGGAATCGAGCCTGGGAAGCTCGGGGCTGCTCAGGCCCTCAGAGAACTCGGCCTCTATGTCCACGATGTAATGGGGTCTTTGTGTGTCCTTGCCGATGTTTTTCTGTGCCGTCTTAACCGCTTCTTCGAAGGTGGTCGACTTTCCGACTGCCGCTCCTCCTACGCACGTGGTTTCGACGGGAACCATCTGTCCGCTGGGCAGACGGATGATGGGGTAGGCATGCCTCGGTATGAGTATCAGGTAAGCCCGCAGGCCGACCGCCTCGCATACAGAGCCGTAGGTTATGGCGAGATCAACGCAGGTGCCGGCTTTGTCGCGAAGCACGTCTCTGGGGAACTTCACGTCCTGCGCGAATGAGTAGTCGGTCTCGCCCGACGACGGCGTCTGATAGGAGATTCCATGGGCTACCTCCATGTCGAAGAGCGCCTTCATGAACTGAAGCGCCGATTCATCATCAATCGCGGCGCCCGCGCCGCCGGCGGCCTGGCTAACCAGACCGGCGAAGGCCTTCACGGGTTCGTCCACTTTCGTGAACCACGCGGCCAGAAGGGGAACGTTCGACATCATATCGTGCCAGGAGCCTGTCTGCTCTTCAGGCAGGAGGTTCGAAGTCTCGAATTGGTTGATCCCGAGCATGCTGATGCGTCGAGTCTCAGAGTCGGTGTAGGCATGCCCGGATTCGTCTTTGTAGGAGAAGCGCACACTGACGTCTACCGGGGTCGAGCTCCGAAGTTCGGCTACCTTGGACGATATGATGGGGTAGTAGAGGTCTACTACTGTGCCGCCCGGCGGGATGATGGAGTAGCGGCCGGCGGGACTCCAGTCTGAGTATTCGCCGAGCTTGTAGCTGATCTCCATATCCTGTATATTGCTCTGGCCCACGTTCGTCACGGCTGTTCGAGCCACCCAGCTGGAACCATCGGTGATCTCGCTCTTGCCGTAGGCTTTGTAGGTGGCGGACATCAAGCGCGGCTTGACTTTGGTGTCGATGTCCATCTCCGGCGCGCCGGGGGCAGCAGGTATCGGAAGCGAATACGAGATGATCCCCGAGTCCGGCGAATACCTAGCGGACATCGCCCCGGCCGGAAGCTGGATGTGGTAGCGCGAGAACATGAAATACCCGCTCAAGGGTGTGAGCTCGCAGAGGACGATATGGGACGGATCCTGCCAGACGAGTTCCAGATTCCGGCCTACTGAGGACTCCCATGCTCTCCGGCGGTATACCGATGCTCCGCGCAGTGTCCCGCTCATGATGATGCTGTTAGCGGCATCGTCGTACCTGGCATCGGCGTTGTCGAGGATAACCCCTGCGCGCCCTGTGATCGTGTCGCGTAGCAGGATGTAAGGGCTGGGAAACATCGACTTGACCTGCATGTAGTCGGCGTTGGTCGGGAACCGGCACGTCATCGATATGTTGAGATCACCCTTTTTGTCGATGACTCCCTCGCCATTCACTCGAACAATGCGGAAATCCGGGATCGCTTGGGCGTAGGCTGCGTAAGGGAAGGCCGCTGCGAGACAGATGGTCGCCAGGGACACAATCACCACTATCGACAGAACAGCCGCATGGCGCTTCAAATGAGCACTCCCCCAATGCATTATCCTTCGGCCGACAGCCTGGCTCGGATGAATGGACGGCCCAGGCTGTACGGCTTGATTATACCATATGTCGGGCAATTGCAAACATGTTAGCCAAACAATGCCGATGCCTTTGAGCTGGTCGTGCGGCGAAGCCGTCACATGGGAGTCGCGGGAAGACAGTACGATCCGCTATTCGTTCGAAACCCCAAGGGCATTGCCAGATCCGCTCAGCCCTCGACCGGAGAAGAGTAGAGGATACGAGCGGTGGGCAGAGAATACAGCCTGTGGTTCTGGTTATCTCGGTTCGGATTGAGAGGGGCACGGTATATGAAGGACCAGGCGCTACGGGAAAAGACGATAGAGATTAGCCGCCTTACGCTATCTAGGGGACTGACCATCGGCACCAGCGGGAATGTGAGCGCTCGGTGCGAGGATGGCGTGAGCTTCCTGATCACGCCGTCCGGCATGGACTACGACGCGATTGTCCCCGATGACATTGTCGAGGTGGATATCGACACCGGCGGGAGGACGGGGAGACGGGTTCCATCGATCGAGACTGGCCTTCACCGCAAGATATACATGGCTCGGCCTGATGTTGGCGCGATCGTCCATGTTCATCCGCCTCTGGCAACTGGACTGGCTGTCGCGAGGCGCCCCTTGCCGGTGATAGCGGATATGTGTGCCTTGGCCTTCGGCGGGCAGGTCGAGGTGGCTGAGTATGGCACGTCCGGAAGCACGGAGTTGGCTGATAATGTGGTGCGAGCTCTCGGGAGTCGAAACGCGGTCCTCATGGCCAACCATGGATCGATAGGTGTTGGAAATGACCTTGATCAGGCGCTTTTCATCGGTGATCTGCTTGAGAAGATGTGTCTGACCTACTACTTCGCCACCATTGCAGGCGGTGCAGTGGCGATCACCGATGAGGCGATCAACATTCTGAAAAGCGGTGTCGGAAGGACATACGGGCAGCCGGGAGAGGGTTAGGCACTGCGTGCGCAGACGGATTTCTGCGAGAATGGCTGCTGCGGGAAAGGGGAGAGTGCCTCCTGTGAGAGCGCTGGTTTTTGACGCCGACCTCGCTGCCCTGAAGGTAGCGGACTTGCCCATCCCAACGCGGGAGAAGGGGCAGGCGCTGATACGCGTTGCCCTTGCGGGGATCTGCGATACCGATGTCGAGGTGACCCGGGGTTATCTGGCCTATACGGGGATCATGGGCCACGAATTCGTGGGCAGGGTCGAGGACGCTGACGATGCCGGTCTGATCGGAAAACGCGTCGTGGGAGAGATCAACATAAGCTGCGGCGAGTGTCGAATGTGCCAAAGCGGCAACCCTCGCCATTGCGATAATGTCAAAGCTATGGGCATAAATGGCTGGCCGGGCTGCTTTGCAGACTATGTCGTCTTGCCTGAGCGGAATCTCCACATTGTGCCGGATTCAGTCACTGACCGGCAGGCGGTCTTCGCGGAACCCTTGGCGGCTGGGCTGGAAGTCGCAGAGCAGGTCCATATTCGGCCTACTGACATGGTCGCGGTGATCGGCGACGGCAAACTGGGTCTCCTGACAGCTCAGGCCATACACGCCTCTGGGCATCGCGTTGTAGTGCTGGGCAAGCACCTGGAGAAACTAGGGATTGCGAAGAGCATGGGCATGGAGGCGGCGGTCGCATCGGATTACGCTGGGAGGGTGGATGTTGCGGTCGACTGCACCGGCAGCCCATCGGGGATGGAAACCGCCATGGCAATCGTGCGTCCCAAGGGGGTCATTGTGCTGAAAAGCACCTTTCACGAGGGCGCTCCCATCAACCTTACACCCATAGTGCGCAAGGAGATCGCCTGCATAGGCTCGCGGTGTGGCCCATTCCCGCCTGCGCTGCGACTCCTCGAGATGGGGGCGGTCGCGACTGAACCGCTTATCGACGCGGTTTTCCCTGCCGATGAGGCAATCCGCGCGTTCGAAAGAGCGCGCTCCCACGGGAGCTTGAAGATACTGATTGACTTCGGAGCCGGCCTATGAGCGGCAGGGAGGAGGGGCTGCAAGAGGCGTCGAATTGTGAGTTGCCGAACTGGCGGGGATGGCCAGATAGGGCCATATCGCACAACAATCAATTTGCAGGAGGGAGTTCGAGAGATGAGAAAGGCCAGGAAGTTTTCAGTGCTGCTCGGCATCGCCTTGATTGCGGCAATGGTAATGGGGATCGGCGCATCGGGCGTGGGCACCGCCGCGGCCAAGCCCAGGATGGCTATTGTGTTCGCCACAGGCGGGCTCGGCGACAAGTCGTTTAACGACTCTGCCTACGATGGCATGAAGCGCGCAGAAAAAGAACTGGGAATAGAGTTCGACAAGGTCGAACCCCAGGCTGTAGCCGAGTACGAGAGTCTCTTGACGCGCTTCGCCCAGACACGCAAGTACGATCTCATCATATCCATCGGTTTCGACCAGGCAGACGCGCTTCAGACTGTGTCGGCCAGGTTCCCCAATCAGAAGTTCGCCATCGTGGACACAGTAGTCGATGCGCCCAACGTGGCATCCTACGCGTACAGGGAGGCTGAGCGCGGGTTCGTGGTCGGCGCAATAGCGGGGCTCATGACTGCCAAGAAGGGCGATCCTCGGATCGTTGCCGACAAGCAGATCGTCGGAGTCATCGGAGGTATGGATATTCCGCTTATCCGCGCCAACGTCGCCGGATATATTGCCGGCGCCCGGTACGCAAACCCCAAGGTTCAGGTGAAACATGCGTATGTGGGCCACTGGGCCGACCCGGCCAAGTGCAAAGAGATGGCCAACGCCATGCTGGACGAGGGCGTCGATGTGCTGTGGCTTGCTGCCGGTCGTTCAGGACTCGGCGGGATCAAGGCGGCAGAGGAGCGTAACCGCTACGCTATCGGGGCCGACTCCGACCAGGGCTATCTTGCGCCGAACAATATACTTACTAATGGAATGAAGCTTGTGGACAACACGGTGTACATGGCCATAGACGCCGTGCTGAAGGGGAAGTTTACACCTGGCGTCAACCTGCTTGGGCTGTCGGAGGGCGCGCTTGGCTACTCCAGGAACCTGGTGCCGGCCGACATAATCGCGCAGGTCGATAAGCTCGCTGCGAAGGTAGCGTCTGGCGAGCTCAAGGTGCCCGATGACATCGACAAGGTTGAGCCCTGGTTGAAGGCACTCGGTAAGCAGTGACTAGCAGTCTGCAGTTGCAGCATGGTTGCTGCGTGGTCGCTGCGCCGCGGCAGTTGATGGCACCAGGCAGCGTGTTGCGGCATTAGCTCGACGCATGCAGGCGGGGGGATGCTCTCCCCCTGCCTTGCTAGGTTGTGGTTGAAAAGGGGTTCGCCGTGCGATGTATGCTGTTCGAATGGAGAACATCACTAAACGCTTTGGAAGCGTTGCGGCTAACGACGGAGTGTGTTTCGCCGCGCTTCCGGGCGAAATCCATTGTCTGTTGGGCGAGAACGGTGCGGGGAAGAGCACGCTGATGCGGATCTTGTTCGGGCTCTACCGCGCCGACTCCGGCTCCATATACGTAAACGATCGACCGGCGCAGATCGCGGGGCCTCGCGATGCGATCTCGCTCGGCATCGGAATGGTGCACCAACACTTCATGCTGGCTGAGCGTCTCACCGTTGCCGAGAACATAGTCGCCGGATGTGAACCGCGGCGACGCGGCCTGCTCGACCGGGAATGCGCGCGCCGGCGCATCCGGGAGGTCTCGGAGCGCTACGGCCTGGCCGTCGACCCGGACGCTGTGGTAGAAGACATATCCGTTGGGCAGCAGCAGAGAGTGGAGATAGTCAAGGCCCTCATGAGGGGGGCGCGTACGCTCATCCTGGACGAGCCGACTGCGGTGCTCACGCCCCCTGAGGTGGACGAACTATTCACCGTTATGCGAGCTCTTAGGGAATCCGGGACGGCCATCGTATTCATCACGCACAAGCTCAAGGAGACCATGGAGATCTCCGACCGAGTGACCGTGCTGCGCGACGGCAAGACCATCGGCACTGTATGCACTGCCGATGCTACACCCGACAGTCTGGTCGAGATGATGGTGGGGCGCAGTCTTCCCGTGCATGACGATGAGCGGACACCGCCGAGGCAAGCGGTTTTGCTTGAGCTCAGGGACGTATCGGTGGCCGGAAGGAAAGGAGGTCGCGCGCGGCTTTCCGGTGTGAGTTTGGCCGTGAGGAGCGGCGAGGTGCTGGGCATCGCCGGCGTTGACGGCAATGGCCAGCTGGAACTTGAGGAAGTGGTGACCGGGCTGCGCAGGCCGGGCAAGGGCAAGATCGCCTTGACCGGACAGGATGTGACCGGCCTCGACACCGGAGGGATCAGGGACAGAGGCGTTGCCTACATTCCTTCCGACAGGCTGAAGCGGGGGATGGTCGATTCGTTCAGCCTGGCTCGAAACTCAGTGCTGGGCACGCATCGCTGCGCGGATTTCAGTCGACGCGGGCTGCTCCTCGAAAATGCGGTGCGTGAACACGCTCGGAGCATCGTCGCCGAGTACGATGTGCGTGCTGAGTCCATCGATCAGCCTATGGGTTCACTGTCGGGAGGAAACCAACAGAAAATGCTGGTCGGACGCGAGCTGGCCCGTCCCCATAGCGTCGTGGTGGCGGCGCAGCCCACACGTGGACTGGACGTTGGAGCTACCCACTACATCAGGGAGCAGATCCTCGCCAGCCGCAACCGGGGAAAGGCGGTCCTCCTCATATCCGCGGAGCTTGACGAGGTGCTTGAGCTGTCTGACAGGATAGCCGTTATCTATGAAGGCCGAATAGTGGACGTGCGTCCGGCCAGTCAATTCACCGAGCGCGAGCTCGGGCTGCTAATGACCGGACAGAGGAACGAGGTGTGACCGATGGGCCTTCGAGGGGATGTATCAAGGTTCGCGTACTCAGCCATCGCGGTGCTGTTGGCGCTGGTGATAGGGGCTGTTCTGATCGGGACTTCCGGCTACAGTGTTAAAGAGGCATACTCCAACCTCTTGATGGGGGCTTTCGGAGGAGTATACAGCCTCGCAACTACCGTGGTGATGTCGACTCCTCTGCTCTTTACAGGGCTTGCAGTGGCGCTTGCGTTCCAGTGCGGCCTGTTCAACGTGGGGGCTGAGGGGCAGCTCTATGTGGGCGCACTAGCATCTGCCGTGGTTGCATTGGCGCTTTCCGGGCTGCCGCCGGCGTTTCGCGTGATCATCGCGCTTACGGCGGGGGCGGGCGCCGGCGCTGCGCTGGGCTTTCTGCCCGGGTATCTCAAGGCCAAGATAGGCGCGCATGAGGTCGTCACCACGATCATGCTCAACTACATAGCCATATCTCTCACAACGTTCCTGGTAAAGACCTACTTCAGAGACCCTGGCCCGGTAGACCAGACTGTATTGCTCCCGCCAGGCTCCAGGCTGCCTGAGCTCGTGCCTGGGACCCGCGTCTCGCTTGGCATAGTCATAGGCATTCTCGCCGTCGCGCTTCTCGACCGGGTGATGCGAAGGAGCGTGCTGGGCTACGAGATACAGGCTGTGGGGCAAAACCCGCATGCCGCTGAGTACGGCGGAGTGAATGTGGCCGCAAGAACGGTTCAGGCCATGATGATCAGCGGAGCCGTTGCGGGCCTTGCCGGATCAGTGGAGTCCATGGGGACGCTGTACAGGTTCATCCCCTATTTCTCACCCGGCTACGGCTTCACCGGGATCGCGGTGGCCGTCATTGCGGGCAAGAGTATGTGGGCGGTCATCCCTGCGGCTTTTCTCTTCGGGGCGCTGCAGTCGGGCGGCCAGTCTATGCAGCTTTTCGCGGGGATACCAATGGAGCTGATGACCATGGTGCAGGGATTGGTGATACTGTTCGTGGCTGCGCCCGCGCTCGGGAGCATGCTCCTCAAATCGCGGAGTCGTTTGTCGGAGAAAGGCGGAGGGCGGGCATGAGCGGGTTTGCAGATGTGGTGTTCAATATCAATAACCTCACGGCAACAATCAGGATGGCCACCCCCATTGCCCTGGCTGCGATGGGCGGGGCGTTTTCCGAGAGGTCCGGAGTGGTCAACATCGGGCTCGAAGGCATGATGCTGGCGGGAGCGTTCTGCGGGGTGCTCGGATCGCACTTCACAGGCAGTCCGTGGCTGGGGATTCTGCTGGCGGTGGCCGGCGGGGGGGTCATCGGCGCCATCCTTGCGGTGTTTGCCATTCGGCTTAAGGCGGACCACGTTGTCACAGGCGTTGGGATAAACATCTTGGCTTCAGGCGCCACCACGTGGCTGATGCAGGCCATATGGAAGCGCAAGGGCGCTACCGACATGGTCGCCGGCCTCGGAACGTGGTCAGTGCCCGGGTTGCGCGACATACCGGTGCTCGGGACCATTCTGGGTGTGCATTCGCCCCTGGTCTATATAGGTCTGGCCCTGATTGCGCTGGGCTGGGTGGTGATGTTCAGGACGCCCCTCGGGCTTCGCATAAGGATGACGGGCGAGCACCCGGAGGCCGCCGATACCGTTGGCATAAACGTGCGCGCAGTACAGTACTTCTGCGTGATCCTCAGCGGATGCCTGGCCGGGCTGGGCGGGGCTTACCTGTCGCTGGCCCAGCTCAACTGGTTCAGCAAGGACATGTCGGCCGGGCGCGGCTACATGGCCTTGGCGGCATGCATATTCGGCGGCTGGAATCCCCTCGGCGGCCTGGGCGCCAGCTTCCTGTTCTCGTTCACCGACGCCATACAGATGCGCATGCAGACAGCTCAGATACCGCTTGCTGTGGAGATCATACAGATGATCCCCTACATCCTCACTATCCTGATCCTGGCAGGCGCAGTCGTCCGGTCGAGGCCGCCCGCGGCCCTGGGGAAGCATTATGAGTCGGGGCATGGGAGGTAGGGCGGGTGGCGGCGTGGGCGCACCTTCGTCTCAGACATCCCAAACGTCCCAGATCCCAGATCTGCACGCGACCGCCGGCAACGGATGTACACAGCCGTAAGCTGGCGGGTTGTTGCGACAACCAAGTTTGGCTGGCCTTTAGGATTCGCTGGTTTTCGAGGCGCTTTTATCTCTATGTGCAGCGAATCGCAGCAATGGTTGGTGCATAACTGAGTGTATGGTCGCATGAACCTCGGACGGTCGGAGAATCTAAGGTCTGCCGCGGCGGCCGCCCAGGTTTTGAGGCTGGGAAACGGGATGTTTCTCCATACAATACCGTAGTGTGCTAGTCGCAATGGGTTGATATGTAAAACCAACTCACCCTAGTTCGCTCTACGCACCTATACGCTCGATCATGCATCACCCATCGCTGTGAAACCTGGCAGATAGGCGAAAACCCGCCTCGAAATCGGGCAGATAGTAGTTATGCCGAACGACAGGAGTGAGAAGACATGAACATGACGGACTTGACGACGGACTTGACGGCGGACCTAACATCCGATGCGGCCAAGGCTCTTCGGGGGCTTCTGGCCGTAGCCCGGCTGAAACCGCATGATATCGTGGTAGTTGGGTGCAGCACCAGCGAGATCATGGGCGAGAGGATCGGATCCGCGTCCAGCGCCGATGTTGCCGAGGCGATAATGTCGGGGCTCTTGCCCATCATTCGCGAGAACCAGTTGTACCTCGCTGTTCAATGCTGCGAGCATCTCAACAGGGCGCTCGTGGTTGAGCGTGAATGCGCCGACCGCTACGGGCTGGAACTGGTGACGGTGATCCCGCAGCTGAAGGCGGGCGGAGCGCTGGCGGCGGCCGCCATGAAGGATTACCTCGACCCCGTAGTGGTGGAGAGCATCGCAGCTCACGCGGGGATGGACATTGGAGATACTTTCATCGGCATGCATCTGAAGCGGGTGGCTGTGCCGGTGAGGCTGGACATCTCCAAGATAGGCGATGCCCATCTCACCTTGGCGCGCACTAGGCCCAAGCTCATCGGGGGCGAGAGGGCTCTGTATCCCAAAAGCTAGAACTCCGCCCCATCGCCGTTGCCGCTTCCACGTCTATGCCCGATGGGGCTTTGGCGGCGAGGCTCTCCAGTATGTCGGCAGCTCCCTGCGGGGGGCTGCTTCGGTCGTCCGGAATCAGATGAACCGATGCCCTTCCGATTCCCTCCAGCGCTGCAGCCTGCAGCACTGCGATCCCCTCATCTATGCCCGTGCGGATAATGGGAATGTATCTATAAAAATACTTGGCAAGTGGGAAGGAATGGCCCTGACAACGACGAACGATATAGACCAGTCGACTGTGTATACCGTATACAAGGATACAGTATTCGGAGTTTGTGTAGTCATGAGGTGGTTTATCGATGACAGCGCCTATGGCCTCCTTTGATCTTGCCAATGCCAGAACAATCAGGGAGCTCGTCCACGAGACTCTCAGGCAGGCCATCTTCGACGGCGAGCTGAAAGATGGCGACCGGCTGGTAGAGAAGGAGTTGGCCCAGCGGTTGGGAGTCAGCCGAACGCCTGTCCGTGAGGCCATAAGGAAACTGGAATCAGAGGGCTTGATCGAGTATCTGCCGCGCAAGTACGTTGTTGTCCGCGGCATCACGCCGGAAATGGCCATAGAGATCTACGCCATCCGCGAGGCGCTGGAAGTGGCGGCAATCCCTTTCGTGATACAGAACATCACGGCAGAGGAGACATCTATGCTGCACGACCTGGTAGCACAGATGAGGCGATTGACCGCCCAGGGCAGCGTGGACGAGCTCCTCAAGGTGGCCAGGGAGTTCAACGACACGCTCATCGCATCGTCGCGAATGCCGCACTTGATTAAGCTGATCGGCACCTACCAGGAATACCAGGCCACGTTCAGGCGGGTGACCTTGTCTAGGGAACTCCGGAAACCTTCTGCGTTGCAGGAGCACGAGGCGATTCTGCAGGCAGTTGACGAAAAAGACGCCGCGCGCGCGGAACAGCTGATGCGTCAGCACTTGAGAGCCGCCCGTGAGGAGTACCTGGCTGCCCTCGGATAGGAGGAAAAGGTATGGGTAGCAGCAGTATTGCGGGGAAGATCATAGCCGCGCATCTCGCGGAAGGCCGCATGGCGCCCGGAGAGGAGATCGCCATCAGGATCGATCAGACTCTCACCCAGGACGCCACAGGTACCATGGCGTACCTCGAATTCGAGGCTATGGACGTGCCGCGGGTCAAGACTGAGCTGTCGGTGAGCTATGTGGACCACAACACACTGCAGACGGGTTTCGAGAACGCGGACGATCACAGATTCCTTCAGACCGCCGCGGCCAAGTTCGGCGTGAGGTTCTCTCGTGCCGGCAACGGCATCTGTCACCAGGTTCATCTGGAGAGGTTCGCTGCGCCGGGCAAGACTGTGCTCGGCTCAGACAGCCACACTCCCACCGCGGGCGGAATAGGGGCGCTCGCAATCGGAGCCGGCGGACTGGACGTCGCCATGGCGATGGCAGGATTTCCGTTCCATCTGCTGATGCCCGAGGTGATGAACGTTAGGCTCCGCGGCAAGCTTGCGCCGTGGACGTCGGCTAAGGACGTGATACTCGAGGTCCTGCGAATGCTCTCGGTCAGGGGAGGGCTGAACAAGATCATGGAGTACAGCGGCGATGGAGTGGATTGCCTCACTGTTCCCGAACGGGCCACCATAGCCAACATGGGAGCGGAGCTGGGCGCCACTACATCGCTGTTTCCAAGCGACGACGCGACCCGTCGATTCCTGCGGGCACAGGGCCGAGAGCGCGACTTCGTCCCGCTTTCGGCAGACCCCGATGCGGTCTATGATGGAGCGCTCGACGTCCGTCTGGACCGTCTGGAGCCTCTCATCGCCCTGCCTCACAGTCCGGATAACGTGGCGCCGGTTTCGGAGGTTCGGGGCATACAAGTGGATCAGGTGTTCATCGGCAGTTGCACCAATTCGTCAGTCGCCGACCTTACGAAAGTGGCGGCGATACTCAGGGGCAAAACCGTTGCGCCCAACGTCAGTCTGGTTATCGCGCCCGGCTCGCGCCAAGTGCTGCAGGCGATCGCGAGGAGCGGCGCGCTGTCGGACCTTGTCGCGGCGGGGGCGCGTATACTCGAATGCGCATGCGGCCCGTGTGTGGGCGTGGGACAGTCTCCGGTATCCTCCGGCGTGTCGCTTCGGACTTCCAACCGCAACTTCGAGGGCAGGAGCGGAACCCAAGACGCCCAGGTCTACCTGGTCGGCGCGGAAACAGCAGCGGCCTCTGCAATCGCCGGCGTCATCGCCGACCCAAGAGAGCTCGGCGCTCCTGTTCGATCGACTACGCCCGATTCGCTTCCTATCGACGACTCCATGATCATACTGCCTCCTGAAGACGGGAGCGATATAGACATAGTTAGGGGACCTAACATCAAGCCGCTTCCGAAGGCGCGTCTGCTGCCCGCGGATATCCGGGGCACGGTGCTGCTGAAGGTGGGCGACAATATCACTACCGACCACATCATGCCCGCCGGCGCGAAGGTGCTGCCGCTGCGTTCCAACATACCGGAGATCTCGAAGCACTGCTTCGAGGCTGTGGATCCCTCATTCTACAACAGGGCTCGCTCTGCGGGCGGCGGGTTCATCGTCGGGGGCACCAACTACGGGCAGGGCTCCAGCAGGGAGCATGCCGCGTTGGCGCCTCTATTCCTGGGTGTGAAGGCAGTGATCGCCAAGTCCTTCGCCCGCATACACCGGGAGAACCTCATCAACTTCGGGATACTCCCGCTCACATTCCGTTCGCCTGAAGGGTATGATTCGGTGGAATTCGGCCATGAGCTGGTACTAGCGTGCGCGGCGGAGCAGATTCTCCGGGACGTGATTGCGGTGACCGATATGACCAGCGGTCGGATGATTGAGGTCGAACACAATCTGTCTGGCCGGCAGAGGGAAGTGATTCTGGCAGGAGGTTTGCTGAACTGGGCAGGCGCAGGGGCGTGTACGATCCGTCTTGCTGGGCTACCAAATGAACGGGGGGATAACAGTGAACACCATGTCATGTAGGCGGTTTGCGAAGCTGGTTGTCGCGATCTCGATGGCGCTAACGTGTTGCGTACTTGGCGGCGTGGTCAGCAACGCTGCGGAGAAAACCTATCCCAACAGGGCATTTGAGTTCATAGCCCCTGCCGGGCCAGGAGGCGGTTGGGATACCACTATCAGGATGGTTGCCAGAGTGCTGGGTGAGCAGCGCATAATCACGCAGCCGATGCCGGTGATGAACAAGCCGGGCGGAGGCGGAGGCGTGGCGCTGGCCTATCTGCAGACGAAAAAGGGAGACCCGTATGAGGTTGCAGTGTACTCTCCTCCATTGCTGCTGATACGGTTGACCGGCCAGACTGAGCTAAGCTACAAAGATGTAACGCCCATCGCCAGGCTGATTTGCGACTACGGGGCATTTGCGGTGCCGAAGAACTCGCCGTACAACACGATCAACGATGTGATGGATGCGCTCAAGAAGAACCCCAAGAGCGTGAAGATCGCGGGCACATCGTCTCCCGGAAGCATGGACCACATTCAGTTCCTACAGGCGGCCAAGGTGGCCGGCGTGACGAACATCCGGTCGATTCAGTACATTCCTTTCCAGGGCGGCGAGGGCCTAGCGGCTCTCATGGGAGGCCACGTAGACATGCTGACCACGGGAATGGCCGAAACGGTGGGCCCGATGGAGAGCGGCGACATCCGTGTGCTCGCGATCACTGCTCCGGCGCGAATCAAGGAAGGGGCGATGGCCAAAGTCCCAACGCTGCGGGAGCTTGGCATCGCAACGGACTTTGTGAACTGGCGAGGTCTTTTCGGCCCTCCCGGAATGCCCGATTACGCAGTGGAGTACCTCAGCAATGCCTTGGCCCAGATGGTTCAGACGTCCCAATGGAAAGAGATCTGCGCCAGAAACGGCTGGGCTGAAGCCTTCCTGGGACCCAAGGAATTCGTGCAGTTCCTGGAGACCACCAACCAAGAGTATAGGTCTCTGCTGGAGGACGTAGGCTTGCTCGCCGCCAAGTAACCGGTGGCTAACCGCAGGCAGTTTCGGATATCGGTCGGGAATGCAAAGCTCGCTCGAGCAGATACGATCAGGCAGAAGGCACCCTGTGAGACAGCTGCTTCGGTTGTCTCACAGGGCATGCAGGATAATCGGGTACTTCGATCCGGGGGGTGCGAAAATGAGCGGCGACTTCACAGTGGGGGCCCTGGCTGTGTTGATCGGCGTAGCCTACTCCGTTCAGGCGCTCCGACTGCCAAGAGCCATGATCGGCAACCCGTGGGCTCCCACGTACTTCCCACTTGGCATCGGGGTGATCATGACGATTCTCGGCGCGGCGCTGTGCTTGCGCAATCTGCACAGGCGCAAACCGGCCGAACAGGCTGAGAACCAGGCGACCCAGGCCCATGACAAGCCGGCGGTGGACAAGGAGTTTCCGAGGCTGGCCCTGTGCACCATCGGCCTGTGCATCCTGTACGCTATGATCTTCAGCAGACTGGGGTTCATCGTCTCTACGCTTCTGTTTCTAGGAGCGATGCTATTCCTCGTGAACGGGAAGCGGGGGTGGCTTGCCAACATCTTGGTTTCGGTCGTTTTCACATTCGGCACTTGGCTCACATTCGAGCGCTTGCTGATGATACATCTGCCGTGAGAGGAGGGAGCGCTGCATGGAGATTGCCAGAAACATACTGTACGGGCTGTCGGTGGTCGTTCAGCCGGTGAACCTGCTCTGGTTGACCTTCGGGTGCATCATGGGGAGTATCGTGGGCATGCTGCCCGGCATAGGACCGGCCACGGGCATTGCCCTCCTTCTGCCCATGACGTTCGTGCTCAAGCCGGCTGCAGCTCTCATTATGATGTGCGCCATCTACTACGGAGCGATGTTCGGCGGATCGAGGTGCTCGATACTGCTGAACATTCCCGGAGACGCCTCCTCAGTCGTGTCGTGCTTCGACGGGTATCCGATGACGCTCAAAGGACAGGCCGAGGCGGCCCTGGCCATCTCGGCTCTAGCATCGTTCATCGGTCAGATGGCTGCCGCTCTCGCAGCCATGGTTGCGGCGTTGCCCATTACCAGGTTTGCGCTGAGATTCGGTCCGCCGGAGTATTTCACACTGATGGTCTGCGCACTGGCGGCCACGACGTCTCTAGCGCAAGACTCCCTCTTGAAGGGTTTCATATCCCTGATGCTCGGGCTGATGATCACCACCATCGGAATAGACCTGCAGTCGGGAGTGCAGCGGTTCGTGTTCGGAATACCCGAACTGCAGATGGGAATCGAGTTCGTGGTCGTGATCATCGGCCTCTATGCCGTAACGGAGATACTTGAGAACTACAAGACCTTAAGCTCGACCGGGGATACACCTATGCAGACCAAATTCGGGCGCATCTGGGTCAGCAAGGAGCAATGGCGCAGATCGATTGGGCCGATTCTGAGGCAGACGCCCATCGGCTTTCTCATCGGTATACTGCCCGGCACGGGCGGCACAATCGCGACGATGATGGCCTACAACAACGAAAAGCAGATCTCCAAGCATCCCGAGGAGTTCGGCAAGGGAGCGATAGAGGGACTGGCGGCGCCCGAAGCAGCCAACAACTCTTGTTCCATAGGGGCAATCCTGCCAATGATCACGCTGGGAGTGCCGGGATCCGGAACCGCGGCGATTATGCTTGGAGCGCTGATGATAGCCGGTCTTCAGCCAGGGCCGCTTCTGTTTCAACACCACCCGGAAATCGCCTGGGGCATTATCGCGAGCATGTTCGTAGGGGCGATAGTCTGCCTAATCGTCAACCTGCCCCTGGCCGGTCTGCTCGTCAGGCTGCTGGCCATCCCTCCCAGGATCATGTACCCTCTCATTTTGGCCATCTCCTTCCTGGGCGTGTATACCGCCGGTTTCAGCACCGTAGACCTCTACCTCCTGACTATCTTCGGGCTCCTCGGCTACTTCATGCGGAAGCATGAGATTCCTTCGGCCCCGTTGATTCTGGCGGTGGTCATCGGGTCTCCGCTGGAGCAGTCTTTCAGGCAGTCGCTGATGCTATCCGACGGCAGCCTGCGCATTTTCGCAAGATCAGGGATATCAGTAACCCTGCTGGCGCTGGCTGTTGGGTCCGTGGTCTTCCCATTCGCCTCCGCTTGGCTGCGAAAGCGCCGCCAGCAACCTACTGCAGTCAGTCATTAGTCAGTCATTGAGGGGTGAATCACGGTGTCAGAGGAAGCAGTGTCAGAGCTGATCAAAGTAGTCGACGGCAGCCTACGGGTGCCGCAATGCCCCGTAATACCCTACATAGAAGGAGACGGCACAGGGCCCGACATATGGAGAGCAACGAGGACTGTCGTGGACGCCGCCGTTGCAACGGCCTACTTGGGGCGTAGGCATATAAAGTGGAAGGAAGCGCTGGCTGGAGAGAAGGCGCACAGGCTCACGGGAGAGTGGTTGCCCCACGAGACGCTGGAAACCATCGCGCGGCATGTAGTGGCGCTCAAGGGGCCGCTCACTACTCCGGTAGGCGGCGGAATCCGCAGCCTGAACGTCGCCATCCGCAAGGAACTGGATCTTTACGCATGCATACGGCCTGTGAGATGGATTCGTGGCGCTCCCAGTCCGGTTGTTCACCCTGAATGGATCGATGTGGTCATATTCAGAGAGAATACCGAGGACATCTACGCTGGGATCGAATGGGAGGCGGAAAGCGAGAACGCCGGGAAGGTCATCCGATTCCTGAACCACGAGATGGGCTGCCAGGTAGCCGAGTCGGCCGGCATCGGCGTAAAGCCGATGACTCGGGCAGCTACTGAGCGCCTAATGCGCAAGGCTCTGAGCTACGCAGTAGACAACGGGCGACGTTCAGTGACCATAGTCCACAAGGGGAACATCATGAAGTACACAGAAGGCGCGTTCAGGACGTGGTGCTACGATCTCGCCAGGCGGGAGTTTGGCGATGTGGTGGTCACGGAAGATCAGATGGACTCAACAGGCGATGGCGTGCCCGAAGGCAAGATCCTTGTCAACGACCGCATAACCGACAGCATGTTCCAGCAGATGCTCCTGAGAGGCCGGGAATATGATGTGATCGTGACCCCCAACCTGAACGGAGATTACCTCTCAGACGCCGTGGCGGCTCAAGTCGGCGGGCTGGGCATGGCTCCGGGGGCAAATATCGGAGACTATCTGGCTGTCTTCGAGGCCACCCATGGCACGGCCCCGAAATACGCGGGTCTCGACAAGACCAATCCCAGCTCCCTGATACTGTCGGCTGCGATGATGCTGGACTACATAGGCTGGAGCGAAGCGGCGAGCGCCGTGACTCGGGCCCTGGAGACTACAGTCGCCGAGAGGACAGTTACATACGACCTCGCGCGCCAGATGGAAGGCGCAAAGCAAGTGCGCGCTTCGGAGTTTGCCGAGTCCATAGTGGCTCACTTGTAGAGCGCTTGCCTTCACGGCTCCTCGCGGTCGCCCTTTGCGACCGCTCTTTGCGCGTACCCATTGTGTGATCCAGGAGGCCGGGCGCTAGGGCCCGGCGCGACACCGGCGCCACCGGTGCGGTTGGCTGCATGCCCGGGCACGTGGCAAGAACTGGAATGCGCAATATTTGACAAAAGGTACGGGCCACGTGCTCACATTCGGACGCGAACGCTGCAAAAAGTGAGCATATGACCCACCTATGCCCTTGTTGCTACTATTTCCAGCTATGCTTTTGCCCTCCGGCGCGCCTCCAGCTCGCGAATTCCCATAACATGCTAACAGGTATCGGTTTTATGGTGGATTCATCCAAGGTGCCTCCTCTATTTGCTTGCAACTGCTCAATAATGAATGCACCTGTGTTCACTTTTGGACGTTATCCGCGAAACTTCCGTCAAAAAGTGAGCATCCCAGGTTGTTCCATACGCAGCCTGCTCAACGGCT
>DHON01000070.1:9512-16212 GCA_002409965.1 Firmicutes bacterium UBA5389 | reverse complement strand
CACGATTTCGGGAAACCCGAAGGCACGGGTAAGCTCAACAGACCGACTATGCGGTCTGCAGGGTTAGCACGACTTTGACGGGGCCCTGCGTGGTCTCGCCAGGCTAGCGGCAGTCGCGATGCTCCGCGCCCATGCGAGCACGCTCGATTCTCCCAGTCTCGTGCATTGTTGGTCCAGTTCACTCTCATTGCTTGAAGGATGTCGCGACCCAATCACGAAGTTTTAGGGGTCAATCGACCCTCCCGGTGCCTGGGGCGCTCTGGGCGCTTGGGAGTCCCGGCACGCATGGAGCGCGCGGTCATACCGAGTATAGGAATGGGCGGATGCTAGTGGACGATAGACTGCTAAAACCGATCACTGAGGTCACTTACCTCACTACCGAGAATGCGTGGCGCTACCGCGCCATCCTCCGGTACTTCTATATCCAGCACGAACGGCTCAGGTACTACCTCCTCCCTGGGGAAGTGCTGGATCATCTGAAGGAGAGCCTGCATTTTCGCGAATACACTGAAGACCTGCTCACTCGCGACCTCGACCAGCTCGTTGAGTGGAAGAACCTTATACCCCGTCAGGAGACGGGCAGGGTAGCCAGCATCGAGCAGTTCAAGAAGAAGCGCTTCAGATATCAATGCGCTCCATACACAGTCGAGATCGAGAGAATGGTGCGGAGCCTGGAACAGATGGGCGACTCCTTCGGCGGATCGCTCGAAAGGAGCCTGGTCCAGCGGATGCTGGAGTCACTCGAAGCGCTCGTCGGGCCGGTGGTCGGGTCCACGGCAGGATCCGCGGATGGATCCGCGGATGAATCCACGGCAGGATCCGCGGCCGGATCCACGACAGGCCTGAACAGCGCCCGATCCAACGAGGAAGTCAGTCAGGCCTGGGACGACGCGTTTGGGCATTTCAAGCGGCTGACGCAGAACGCCGCCGACTACCTTGCGCATCTGAAGAGTGAAAAAGTTGAGGGGCTGATGAAGACTGAAGCGTTCCTTGTATATAAGGATGCGCTCACTGAGTACCTTCGCGACTTCATGTCGTCTTTGCAGCGTACATCAGCCAAGATAGACGCGCTCTTGCGGAGCGTTCCGGAAGATACCGTGCGCCGCTTGGCGAGCCAAGTCGCCGACCACCAGCTCAGCATCCCGAGGCTGGACGCGCGGCCGTCCAAATCCGACCTCGAGGCCACGCTTCACGGGCAGTGGCAGGGGCTGAGAGACTGGTTCTTGGGTGCCGGAGGCCGAGAAAGCGATCTGTCGTACCTTCAGAACGAAACCAACGAGACGATCCGCAGGATAACGCGGTTTGCTCAGAGGCTCGGCGAAAGAAGCCAGAACATCCGCAGTCGGTACAACGACTATCTCTACCTGGCGCGCTGGTTCGCCGGGCTCGATGGCATTGAAGAGGCGCACAAGCTTTCCGCATGCGTATTCGGAGTTCCAAACACCCGTCACTTCGTGTCGGACTTCCCGACCTCAGACGACATGTACTCAGAAGTGTGGGACCTGCCCCCGTCCATCGTCACGATCAAACCCAGGACTCGGCTTTACCGCGAGAGAACCAAACCGAGCGCAGTTGTGAGCCGCGAACGCGAAAAGCGGGAGATGCTCGAAACGCATCTTCGGGAAAGGGCCGCCGAACGGCGGCTGATCGAAGAGATCATCACCGAAGGCAGGATCGCCCTGGCGGAGTTGGGCCCGGTAGACCCGAACGTGCGTCGGGTGCTCCTGGCCTGGATCGACCGGTGTATGATCAGTTCGGACATGCGAGCGAAAACTGAAACCGGCGATGTGGTACAGCTGAGGTTAGTGAACAACGACAGGATACGCCTTGAGTCCAGCGATGGAGTGTTGGAGACGCCCAACTACGAATTCCTTGTGACGCCCTACAGGTCTGGAGGTAGAAACCTTGCCTGAGGTCCCGTTCGATGACATAGCCAAGGAAGCCTTGTCTCACCTGATGGAGCAGTGGTGGATCCTGAGGGACAGGGAGCCTGACAAATACCGAATGGTCCGCGAGCGCGAAGCAGTCCTGAGAACGTACGCCATGGACAAGCTGGGTTTCAGGCTCGTCGTGCACCGATACTTCGCACGCCTCGAGAAGATTCCCGCCCGGCCTGAGGCATACATGGGGATCCCTGAGTTCAAGCTCCCCATGGACTACGCCCTGTTCTGCTGCATACTCGCTTACCTCGACCGAAAAGCCGTCGAGGAGCAGTTCCTACTGAGTGAAGTGTGCGATGATCTCATGGCCACATGCCCTGCCGAGATAGGGCTGGACTGGGTCCAGTACGAGCACAGGAAATCCCTGGTCAGGGCCCTCACATTCGCCAAGAGTGTGGGCATCATCCAGCCGGTCGAGGGCGATGTGGAGCAATTCAGCTTCCGTCCGGAAACCGAAGTGCTCTATGACGTGACGGTTGTGTCCAGATACTTCATGCGTCCCTATCCAAAGGACCTGTCGGAGTTTGCAACCATGCGCGAACTCCTCGCTGCATCCTGGATCGAGACTGAAGCGGGGGCTGACGTTGGTGCTGACCTGGGATCTGATGTAGAGGATGTAGAGACCGTAGGCCAGACTGGGGATAACCGGGAGAGCACTGCAGCCCGGCGGCATCGTATCTACCGCGAGCTCTTCCTGTGCCCCGCGCTGTACGGGAGCGAAAGCAGTGGAAGCCTGGATCCCGACATGGTGTACCTCCGCAACTACCGTAACCGCATCCAAGAAGACATCGAGGCTCGCACCGATTTCAGGCTCGAGCTATACCGAAACTGCGCTATGCTGGTTTTGCCCGAGCGGAGAATGAGGTACACCACATATCCCGATGCCAAGGGCATTTCGGACATCTCGCTCCAGTTCGCGGCGGTTGCGCGCCAAGCTCTCGCCGCGGGCGAACTACAAATGCAACCTGACGGGACTATTAGGCTCACCCCGGTCGACTTCGAGCGTTTCGTGAGCATATGCAAGTCCAGATACGGACCAGGATGGGGCGTTCAGCACCGAAGGGCCAAACTGCAAGAAGCGGCCTCCGAACTCAAGGCATTCCTTGTCGAATGGCGACTGGCGCGCGAGGATCCCGCATCCGGCATGGTCCTTCTCATGCCGGCGCTGGGTCGCGTAACTGGGGAGTATCCGGCCGAGTTTGACGAGAAGCTATCCGCCGACCTGGCGGCAAAGGAGTAGTGAGAATTGCACGGACGCAGGTCAGACGACAGATGGCGCATCCATCGGGCAGGAATCCTGAACTTTTGGTACTACGACGACGAGGAGTTCGTGTTCTCCGATGGGAAGCTGCTCCTTCGGGGGGCAAACGGCTCGGGCAAGTCGGTGACGATGCAGAGCCTCATCCCGGTGCTGCTGGATGGGAGAAAGAGCGCTGACCGGCTGGATCCGTTCGGCTCGCGTGCACGGCGGATGGAAGACTACCTATTGGGCGAGAAGGAAGTCGTGGATCGGGAAGAGCGCACTGGATACCTGTACCTGGAGTACAAACGCGCGAACACGCCTCAGTTCATGACGACCGGCATTGGGCTTAAGGCCAGGCGTGGGGCGGACATGGACTTCTGGGGTTTCGTGATCCATGACAACCGCCGCGTTGGTCGCGACCTGCTGCTCTACAAGACGGAGTTCAGCGCCGAAAAAGGCGAAGAGCAGAAGATTCCATTGACCCGGCGCCAGCTCGAAGAGGAGCTCGGCGCGGGCGGTCGCGTTGTGCGCACTCAGCGAGAGTACATGGAGCTCGTCAACAGGTACGTCTTCGGGTTCGATTCGCTCGAAGCCTTCGATGAGCTCATCCAGCTGCTCATCCAACTCCGTACGCCCAAGCTGTCGAGGGACTTCAAGCCCACAGTGATATACGAGATCCTGGCCGCATCGCTTCCCACCCTGTCCGACGACGAGCTCAGGCCGCTTTCGGACACCATCGAGAACATGGACCAGATCAAGCAGCAGCTCGACCAGACTACACGGGATCGGGCATCCCTTGCCCGCCTGTGCAAGCAGTATGACCTATACAATCAGTTCACGCTCGTCGACAAGGCGCAGGCCTTCCTAAGCTCGGTCAAGCATCGCGAACGCCTTGAAAGCCTGGGCAAAGAGCTTGCGGCAGACCTCGAGCGATGCCGGGCCGAAAAAGCCCAGTGCGACCAGGAGCTTGACGCACTCGAACGCGAAAGGAGGGTCCTTGAAGATGAGGAGACCCGCCTCAAGGAACATGACGTGTTCAGGGCTGAGCAGCAGAAGCAGAGCCTGGAGGCGGACCAGGCCAACCTCCAGAGGGCTAAGTCTCATAAGCACAGTAAACTGTCCAGCAAACAGCAGATGGAATCGGGCCTACGCGACAAGCTGAGCCAGTGTGAATCGACGGCGACCGCCGCTGAAGCCAAGATCCGAGCAGCGCTCACAGCCATGAAAACGGACTCCGCGGAGGCGCAGTATGAGCCGCATGCTGTGTCGGTGCTCAAATTCGAGCAAGATCCACGGTCCTCTAGCGACTTCGTTCTGTGGCGAAAGGAAGCTGAAGGCCATCTGCGCAGGCTCGAGTCTGTGCGCAGCATAATCCGCGAACACGTTGCCCAGCGGGAGAAGTACCAGGAAGCCCAGCAGACGCTGGGCGAAGCGCAGAAGCAACTGGACCTGGCCCGCAATGAAGAGCACAAACTCGAAGGGAGCTTCGAAGGGGCAAAGGACTCGCTCACACAGGCGTTCCATCGGTGGCGGAAAGAGTGCCAGGAGCTGGAGCTCACCGGCGACGAAACCAACGAGATCTCCAGGCGAGTCTCGCAGCTGTATGAGCCATACAGATACGCGGAAGTCTGCGCGCCTGAGGAGGACGCCCATGCCCGCCGCCTGCGCGCGATGCATGCCGAGATGCTCAACATCGAGCACGCCATGGGCGTCAAGAAGCGCGAGATCGACGCGAAGGAAGACGAGCTTGCCCAATGGCGGAAGAAGACCGACCCCGAGCCTCCGCGCAGCCCCGAGAGCATCGCCGCCAGGCAGCGATTGGCAGAAGCCGGCATACCGCACGTGCCCTTCTTCGCCGCAGTTGAGTTCTGCGATGAAGTGTCCGATGACCTGCGCGGCCGCATCGAATCGGCCGTCCGGGAGATGGGCCTGCTCGACGCGATTATCGTGCCTCGGGGCTTCGACATCGCGTCACTGGAATCAGATAGGATCATACGGCCGGAGCCTCAGGTTCTCGCGCGCACACTCGCTAACTTCCTCCGCCCTGCGGCAGCGGAAGACTCCGGCATCTCGGAAAGAGACATCCAGGATGCCCTGTCAAGCGTGCTCGTCGTCGGCTCCGCGTTCCCCGCCCCGGCTCCCGCGGCCCTGACCGAACACGGCGCATACCGCATCGGCATAGTCGAAGGTTCAATTGTCAAGGCTGAGCCTGCATCGTTCATCGGTAGGGAGGCACGACGAAGGCTCCGCGAGCAGACCATCGCGCGGCTTGAGGCAGAGCTCGTATCGATTCGGGATCAGTATCTTGCGCTCGAATCGGAGCTTAGCATGATCAACGCACGCCAGCGCCAGCTCAACCTGGAGCACGCAGCCTTCCCGAAAGATGCGGAGGCGCTCGCAGCGTTCGAGCAGCTCGCTCGCGTAAGGCTGGAGATACAGGCACACGAGCGGGAAGTGGAGCGCTGCAATGATAAGATGAAGCAGGCCTACTTGAGCCTTCAGGAGGTGCGCGCGCGCCTCGCCGCCGCCGCGGAAGGACTGAAGCTCGAGGCGACTGAGGATGCCTACGATTGGGCCGTGGCGTCCATGAAGGAGTATGTGCATCGTCTGCACGAGACGGAGCTCGTGCACGGCGAACTAAGTAACAGCCTTATACTCGCGCATGAATACCAGGAGAGGCTCGCCGGCGTAGCGGCGGACTCAGCCGAGCTTATCCGCGAGATCGACTCTCTCACATCTTCCCTTGACGAGATCTCGCTCGAACTGGAGCAAGTCCAAACCCGCCTCGCCGATCTCGGGGCGGATGAGATACGCCGCCGCGTAGCGCAAGTGGTGAATCGCCTGAGAGCGATCCCCGCCCAGATGCAGGAGCTCGGGCGCAGAGAGGGCAGCGCGGCGGCGGCTGTGGAGTCTATTGAGCGCGACATCGCAGGCCACGCGCAGGAACTCCGCTTCGCCCAGTCGGCGGCGTACGCATGGAGGAGGGTATTCCTCGATGACGAACAGCTAGGTTTCGTCAGCGTCCGCGATTCGTCTGACGACGATGCCGATGGCGATGGCGATGGCGAAGCTCATGCTCTAGCCAGAGCCAAAACGGCAGCAAAGAAACTCGGGCACTTGCTCACTCGCTCCAGCCTGGATCAGGCGGCAGTCACGGGCCGGCTGACCAAGTCTTTCTATGAGGAGATCGGAGTCCTCGTGGAGTACCGCCCCGCGATTGAGCCTATTCTTGACGCGGAGCTACCCGTCCTGGGCGAAGGCGCTGAGGCCGAAAACGCCGAATGGGAACAGCTGAGGCAGAGGTCCCGGCGGCTGCAGGTTCTGATGGAGTACGGAGGGAAACGGGTGAGCCCCTACTTCGTCTGCGACCAGCTAGACCGGGAGATTGAGCTTCAGCAGAGGCTGCTCAGCGAAAAGGACCGTGAGCTCTACGAAGAGATCATCATGCACAGCGTCGGCAGGATCATCAGGGAACGAATAGGCCGAGCAGAGCAGTGGGTCAGGCGAATCCGAGATC
>DHON01000070.1:0-9377 GCA_002409965.1 Firmicutes bacterium UBA5389 | reverse complement strand
GGTCAGGCGAATCCGAGATCTGATGGCCGAGAGGGACACTTCGAGCGGCCTCACCTTCGATCTGCGCTGGCGCCCCCGCACGGCGGAATTCGAGGACGAGATGGACACGAAAGATCTCGTGGATCTGCTGAGGGCTAACCCGAGCTTGCTGAAGGAAGAGGACATGAACAGAGTGGTCAAGCATTTCAGGTCAAGGATAGACCATGCAAAGGAGATGCTCGCTGAGGGTAGGCAGGGCGACACTCTACACGGGGCGATCAAGGAAGTGCTTGATTACCGGCAGTGGTTCTCCTTCACTCTGTACTACAACCGCCGGGGCGAACGCGAGCGGGAGCTGACCAACAACGCCTTCTACAAGTTCAGCGGAGGTGAGAAGGCAATGGCAATGTACATCCCGCTGCTGTCTGCCGCGTTCTCCAGGTACTCCGAGGCGCGTGACGATGCGCCCTACGTCATCTCCCTGGACGAGGCGTTCGCGGGCGTTGACGAGAACAACGTGCGCGACATGTTCGATCTCCTGGAGAAACTTGGCTTCGACTACATCATGAACTCAGCGGGCCTGTGGGGAGACTACGATACGGTCTCATCCCTATCCATCTGCGAGCTCGTTCGTCCAAGGAACGCATCATTCGTGACTTGTGTGCGCTATCGCTGGGACGGACGGACGCGTCATCTGCTCGAATCACCCCAGGAGCTGGAAGCGGCCGGTGAGTCGGCCCAGGAAGTCAGGGCCGTGCGGGATATGGTGGCCGCCGCAGCGGCAGAACAATGATGAGTGTGGACGAGCGGCTGGCTGACGCGGTAGAGTTCTTCAGAAAGGAAAAGGGGCTTCACCGCCTGATCGACCAGGTCATCCAGAAATACAGGCGCACGGGCGACATTCGCGGCAAGGTGAAACTAGATCGGCTTGACGATGCCGAGAGAGCGGCCCTGTCGGAGCTCTTCCGCGCCGACTACAGCTCCCGCGATTCAGTCGCGATTCCCGCCCGGTGCCTCGCAGAGGCGCTCGAGCGCACCAGATTTGCCGGGCTTGAACTGGCCAGAATCCTCGAGGGCTACCAGGGAGGCCCCATAAGGACCCTTGCGGAAGAGCGTGATGAACGCCAGGCAGCGAAGAGCGCATACTTCGAAAGCCTGCGCGACACATGCGGATCGCCCCACGGTCGGGCATGGCTCGACAACGCTGCGGTCAAAGGCCCGGGGAGCCGGAGCGTCCATCGCTCCTACGGCCGCGATCCAGCGGCGTTGCGCGCTCAGCTAGAGACGGTCCTTCGTGCCTTGGCGGATCTGCCCACTGATCCCTCTCGCCCAGACTCAGGAAGATACGAGCGACTTCCAGTGTTCGCAAGTCGCATCGCCGGCGACCCACACGGCTTCGACATACACACCGAACTGGGCAAGCACCTCATCGCCGCGCTCAACTGGGTGAGAGCTTCCGAGTCACCGACGGCGGCGCCGATCGCATCGCCCCTCGGGGCCGAAGACATCACTGAGCTCCTAGCGCAGTTCGGGATAATCCGGGATGACCTCCTCAACTTTGTCACATGCACCGGAATTCTGGCCTCCGGCGCCGCCCCCTGCGCGCCCCCCGGCACCGCCCGGTCGCTGGCAACATGGGTCGCAGCCTGCCAAGAAGGCGCCGTGCTCAACGTTCCCCTACGTGAACTGGTCAGGGTGCAGTCGTGCAGGCCTTTCGAAACATGCGCGGGGCCTTGGGAACACCGCGACGCCGGCCCGGCTGTGTTCGTCATCGAGAACTCAGGGGTCTTCTCGGCCGTACTGGATGAGATAGCGGACGACCTACCACGATGCGTTCGCCGACCGCCCATGGTCTGTACCCACGGGCAGTTCAAACTGGCTGCCTGGATTATCCTGGGCAAACTCGCAGCCGGCGGGGCCACGCTGTTCTACTCAGGGGATTTCGACCCCGAAGGGCTTCAGATGGCCCAGAAGCTGATGGATCGGTTCCCGGAATCAGTCCAGCCGTGGCGCTACGGACTTCAGGATTATCTACACTGCATGCCGGAGACGCCCCTTCCCGCAGACCGCCTCGCCAAGCTTCAGACGATCACGGCGCCTCTGCTTCTTCCAGCCAAAGAAGCGATGCTTGCAGAGCAAAAGGCGGGCTACCAAGAAAGACTGATCGACGCCCTCGCGACAGATATCCGGGAGGCGCTGAGCCAGGGCTAGATCATCCTGAACGCCTACCGGTCGCCTGCAGTCCAGGGCAGCATCCACCAAAGTCCGGGCATCGAAAACTCCCGCGCGCCCGCTTGCCCGCCCCTTCTACGCCGCCTGCCGCTCTTTGACGAGCAGCAGAGCCGTGGCGAAGATGGCGATGGCGAACAGTAGCTGAATCAGGATGTGGCCGTATATCGGACGCAACGTGCTCGCAGTGAGCCGGGAAAGCGCCGAGATGGCATCGTTTGCCCTTACATACCAGTACGCAGGCAGGAACCGCGCGAAGGCCAGCACCGGCTTGCTCATGATCGACTGCGGCACGAATACCCCGCAGAGAAAGCTCATGCCGTTGGCGATAACATTCACCGCCCCTGCCTGCGCTCCGTGGCTCCGCACGGAACTGCCGACCAAGAACCCGATGCTGGTGCTCACCATGGTGAACGCCAGCGAATTGAGGCAGTACAGCCACATCAGGCCGGAAGAAAGCAGGCTTTTGCCATAGAGGGCCGAGCTCGCCGACACCAGAAGCGCCCAGCAACCCAAGGCGAACACCCCGTGACCCGCTGCCAGTTGCAGACTCATGCTGCGCGCCGGGATCGGGGCGCACAGGTTGCGCCGGTACAGGTCGGGCTTGTTGAACGCCATCATGATAGAGCTCACACCCATCATGATCATGGCCAGCACTGCGAAGGCGAAATACCGGTAGTAGTAGACGAACCCCTGAGTCGAGCTTCCGAAAGCCGAGGCGGACTCTATTGCGACCGGGGTCTCGAACTCCAGATCGGCCCGGGCGGCCGCCGCCAACCGCGCCTGCGATTCTTCCCCGCCGTACTGCAGGCGGAGGCGGGCGGTATTGAGGTACTTATCGATGCGCATGTCCACGTAGCGGCTGCTCACCGAATCAGGCACGATGACCTTCTGCACGGCGCAGCGGCGGCCCGCCATGAAATCGGCGGAAAAGCCGTCAGGGATGATCGCGATGTATTCCACGTTGCGGAAGAACAGCGCGTCCTGAAGCTTCTCTGCATCGTCCGGATACGGAATCGCGTTGTTGGTCTCAGCCAGATAGCTCGCCAACCCCTGCGCAAGCGGAGCGTCTTTGTCGCGGTTGATCACGGCGATGGGCGTCTTCGTCTGAGTGAAGTCCCCCATCGTCCGCGGAGAGCCGGCAGAGGAGAACATAACGGACAATCCCAGGAAAACCACGAGGTAGATGGCTATCCCCCCGGCGGAGGCGCGCATCACTTTGAAGTAGGCTCTAAAGACTTGCATATTTCTCCCTCCTCAGGCGCAGAACGCTCAGAATGCACATCAGCGCCGAAATCAGGAACAGCAGGCCGATGTTGAGGAAAAACCGACGATGGCTATCGAAGATGTACAGGCTATAGAAGGCATCGGTGATCAAAGCCGCCGGATTGATGTAGGCCAGGACAGGCGCCTTGCGGGCGATCATGTCCTTCATGTTGACGACCATCAGTCCCGCGAGGAAGCTCATCGCCATGCTCGACGCAGTCAGGATCGCGGTCTTCACACCCTCGCTCTTGCGGACCATAGTGCCTATGAAGGCGCCGAAGGACACGCCGACTACGCAGCCCGCCACGCACGTCAGCAACACATACCCCAGCTGGTTTCCGAAATCCACGCGTAGCGCCAACGCAAGATACGCCAAAAGTACCAGAACCTCGCCCAGACTGACGACAAGCGCAGCGGCTGAGTCGCACACCACCACTTGGAGTTTGCGCGTGGGCGCCGCGCTGCGCCGCGCTCCCTGAGGCGACAAGTCCGCCTGCACATCGGTGGTGTTGCGCAGTCCCCAGAAACCGCCGTACAGGCAGGTCATGGCTACCAGCGCATAAAAGTAGTTGAGCGCGGTGTTGGGCGCGGCATCGCTAAACGACACCTGCTGGGTGTAGCTGCGCCTCTGCCCGAGCCTCGAAAGGAGCCCTGCTGCCGCCGCCGGGTTTTTCGCCAGGATGCCCGCGACCGTGGCGGACGTGTGCGCATACTCATCCAGAATCGCCCTGAGGATGCTCTGGTCGATCCCCGACCGACTTACAGTGAGCCCGATAGCATCGCCGACAGTGATGATCCCCGCCACGATGCCGCCCTCCAGCAATCGACGGGCCTCTTGCTCATCGGTCACAGTCAGCTCAATCATCTGGTTCTCCCCCGGCGCCGACAGCATCTCCAGCGTCTGCCGGAAGAACGAGTCCCTGCGATAGGCATCGTTGTCGATCACCGCGGTCTTGACAGGGCTGAACGCCTCGTTTCCCTTCATGAGCTGGCCAAAGGCGAAGTGGAACATCGTAGCCAGGATAAGCGGGAATACCGCGGTCCAAAACACCGTCTCTCTGTCTCGCGCCAGGCACTTCAGGCGATAGCCGAACACATGCATGAACATACTGTCTTGCACTCCTCTCTGTCCCTCAGTCTCTGAGTTGCCTGCCGGTGATCTCGAGGAACACATCGTTCAGCGTCGGCTGCTCCGAGAAGACCCGTCCGAACAAGAGATCGCGGGATTTCAAATAGTCCAGCAGGTTCAGCAGATTGTGCTGGCCTCCATCGTAATGCACACTCAGGCGATTCTCGGCATAGTCCGCCCGCGCGACATGGGGCAGTTGGCGGATCTGACTCACATCGTCGGGCTGCAACATGTAGAGCTCCACGCTGATCGTCTCTCCATCGTTGATCATCGACTTGAGCTCTTCCTTTGTGCCCGTGGCCAGAGTCCTGCCCTTGTCCATGATCACGATCCGGGTGCACAGATGGTCGACTTCCTCCATGTAGTGCGAGGTGTATATCACAGTAGTGCCCTGACGGTTGAGTTCGCGGATGCCTTCTAGTATCTTGTTCCGGCTCTGGGGATCCACAGCCACCGTAGGTTCGTCCAGGATGAGAAGCCTGGGCTTGTGGGCGATGCCGCAGGCTATATTGAGCCGGCGCAGCAACCCGCCCGAAAGCTTCCGCGGGGTGAACTTGCGGAATTCGCCCAGACCAACGAATTCGATGGCCTCATCTACCAGGCGGCGGCGGGTCTTGGGGTCATTCACATACATTCCGCAGAAGTAATCGATGTTCTCATCCACCCTGAGCTCCTGGAAGACCGCAACGTTCTGCATCACGATGCCGATGTTGCGCTTGCTGTCGTAGGCATCGGGCGTCATCGGCTTGCCGAACACCTCAACCACGCCTTTGTCGTATTTGAGGAGCGACAGAATGCAGTTGATCGTGGTGGTCTTGCCGGATCCGTTGGGACCCAACAGACCCAGGATCTCGCCTTCGGCCACCTCCAGGCTGAAGTGGTCCAGGGCAAGCAGGTTTCCGTATCGCTTCACCAGGTTCTCCACCCTAACAAGCATCGCGACTCCTCCCGATCTGTTTGTGCCTCGATTCTATCGGCTGCGCCGTCGCGCCGTTAGTGCCTACCGTCAGTTCTCGGGATGACAGTTGTCACAATCGGTGCGTGTCATGATTCTCGTCGGCCCGCGGGCGCAATGCCAACGTATTGTTGGGCAAAGGCAGGGATGGTAGACTTGATCTCGAAGGAGCTGTGGCCATGCACACAATTGTGGACAGGCTGCTCATGTTGGCGTGCTGCGCCGCATTGCTTTCGGGGCAGCCGAGCGATGTGACAGCCGTAGCGGCGTTGCTAACTGCAGTGACAGTCAGCGGGCTCAACGGCTATTTGGCCTCGCCCGGATTTCGCCTAGCGAGCATCGCGGCCTACACTGCGGCAAGCGCCGTCTGGCCCGGCTTCTGTCTCTTCTTCCCACTAGTCTACTATGATGCCTTCGCGCCCAAACAGGCCTGGTGGGCGCTGATCGCTGCAGCAGGGTTGGCGGCATGCTTCACATCCCTGCCTGTGAGCACAGCACTGATTGTGGCTGTATTGACGGCAACGGCTTGTGCCCTGAGGCATCGGGCAGATGCCCTGGGACGCAGCCAGACAGAGCTCAAGCAGTTGCGGGACGATGGCCATGAACTGGCCATGGCGCTACAGCAGAGAAATCGAGAGCTGTTGGAGAAGCAGGACTATGAGATCCGCCTGGCGACCCTCGGGGAGCGCAGTCGCATCGCCCGCGAGATCCATGACCACGTAGGGCACCTGCTATCGCGGTCCATCCTGCAGGTCGGCGCGATCATGGTCGCGCAGCGCGGCCCAACGGCGGCCGCTCGGGCACGTACTGACACTGATGCACAGGAAGATCTTGAGCAAAGCCTGGCCGTGATTCGGGACACTCTATCGCAGGCCATGGACAGCGTCCGGGCCAGCGTCCACGATCTGCACGAAGAATCGCTGGACTTGAGAGCGCAGATCGAAGCTTTGGCGCGAGACTTCGCATTCTGCCCGATCCGTCTTGACTACAGGCTTGAGACTCAACCGGAGAAGGAAGTCACGTACTGCTTCATCGCCATCGTCAAGGAAGGGCTGAGCAACATCATTCGTCATTCCAACGCGAGCGTAGTCAGCCTGACACTGTTGGAACATCCCGCGCTTTACCAGCTCGTCCTGGAGGATAACGGATCCAGGGCGTCAGGCGAAGCCGAAGGTGCGGACGGGCTGGGCCTGCGCAGCATGGCCGACCGCGTGGCCGCCTTGGACGGTCAGTTCCTGATCAGGCGAGACGGTGGGTTCAGTGTCTTCGTCTCCATCCCCAAAGGAGGTCGGCTGCATGAGAGTGCTGGTCGTAGACGATGACCGGCTGGTATGCCGGTCCCTGAAGACCATTCTGCAGGGAGATGAAGGTATCAAGGTAGTCGGAATGGGCCACGACGGCCATGAGGCAGTCGCGCTCTTCGCGCAACTAAAGCCGGATGTGCTTCTGATGGACATCCGCATGGACCGCATGACCGGGCTCGAGGCGTGCAAGCGTATTCTGGACGAGTTCCCGGACGCCCGGATACTCTTCCTCACCACGTTTCTGGACGACGACTATATCCTGCAGGCGCTGCGCCTTGGGGCGAAGGGCTACATCCTCAAGCAAGACTTCGAGAGCATCATCCCGGCTGTGAAAGCGGTGTGCATGGGCCAGAGCGTGTTAGGGGACGCCGTGATCACCAAGTTGCCCGGACTGCTGCGCGACGACGAAGGGATCGACCTCGCCGGGCGCGGGATCACCGACAGAGAGAAAGACGTAATCGAACTCGTTGCCCAAGGGCTCAGCAACCGGGAGATAGCCGAGACCCTCCATCTCAGCGAAGGTACGGTGCGCAACTACCTCAGCGTCATCCTGGAAAAGCTGGAGCTGCGCGATCGCACCCAGCTGGCGGTGTTCTACCTGAGCCGGTCGCGTTAGCCGTCCGTGTAGGCCGGCTACGGGCCCCGACTCAGCCGGAGACGTTTGTCAGCCTGCGCTGTGACTCCACCACGGCCATGCCTTGCTGCGCCGTGGCCAGTTCCGGCATGAGCGCCAACCACGCCAGGACGTCCGCCGGAAGGTCGGCCCGCGCAGCCCCGACCATCCCGGCCATACCGGCAGCCATACCAGCCCAAGTCCCCGACACAGAACCCAGTCCTATCATCACGACAAGGAGCAAGCGCAAGTGCGCGGATCACACCTCCACGAATCTACACATCCTCTCGGTGTGTGGTATTGGTGTGGCATTGGCTGATATTAGCCCTAGTTCCTGCAAAGCACATGTATACCAACAAGATGAACGGACGAACTGAGGGTGTAATGGTCTAGGGCCGTCCGCCCATCTACGTCTACACGTTACCCATATCCATGGCACGAAGCAGCACCTGGCGCATGAGGCTTCCGGCGTCTCTCTGCTCATTTTCCGCAGTAGAAAAGACTGAATCTTCGAACAATAGTCCGAATATTCTGAGAAGGTACGTACCGAACTCATGTCGAACATAGCATCGATGCAGACGCGAGGGGTTGGTCGGCATGGCGCTCAGAAACCCCAAAAGGCAGCACTGCGGAACCTTCAACCCGTATCCATCGGGCGTTTTCAGGAGGTACGAGTCGAGGGTCATCGGGAATATCTTTCTTCTGAAACCGCTTTTGGCTCTGCTCTGCCTCAAGCTCATACGCGATTTCGGGATCTCGCCCGAGCTTGTGATATGGGATAGCACATCTTTCTACTTCGAAGGCGCATATGACGACTCCGGGCTCGTAGCGTTCGGATATGCTGTGGAAGGAAGGACCGATTCCGAGCTCGTCGTCGATAACCTTGAGACCTTGAAAGCCACGCTCAGCACGGCAGGCCGCGCCGAATATGTTGTGGTAGCAGATAGGGCGCTTGCAAGCGTGAAGAACGTGTTCCTGCTGGATTCAAAGGGCACGAAGTTCGTGGCCCCGGCCGACGACGATGACTGCTACGCTCGGCTGATCCTCGAGACGAGCGACGACGAGTTCCAGGAAGCGGACTACAGGTCCAAGGACGGCGAGCCCTTCTTCATCGCTGAACGAGGCATCTGCCTCCATCGGAAGCTTGACGGCGAAGAGCGGCGGGACGAGTCCGGCTGGTTTCGGGCAATCGTCGTCAAGAGCCCAAGCAAGCTCAAAGTAGATCAGATGAAACGAGCCAAAGAGATTGAGACCATCGACGCCTGGCTGCGCGATGTTCGCTACAACAAGATAGACAAGCGCCGCTACAAGAGATTCGACTACGTAGATAAGCGGATAGACGCTTTCTTCAGCGGTCCCTTGCGCAAATACCGGAAGATCTACAACCCCAAGGTAACAGGCGATGGCGGCCGGCTCGCTTTTGCTTGGTCCGTCGACGAAGAGGCCCTGCAAACTACGCATTACCCACATCCATGGCAAGGCCTGGGCGCAACGTCTGCTTACGGGCCTCAAGGCGTAACTTGAGGCCCCTCTCCACGCCGAGGGACTCTAGGCCCATGTTGACCTGTGCTAAGGTGATACGCTGCGATTCGCAGCGCTTCTTCTGCTATGTGCAGCGAATCGCGACGATGGTTGATGTATAATAGAACGTATAGGTGTATGGAGCGGGCTGGACGGCGGGCGCTAAGGATATATAATCCTGACATAGGTGTCCCTGGCCGCAGACGTGACATTAGTTGTTAGTTGCAGCCCTTGATTTTGCGGCGTTTTCACCATATGTACCCAGCTCGCTCTCCTCTCCGATGCCATATGCAATTATGCGCCGTGTTATGCGTCAACCATCGCCGCGATTCGCGGCGGATAGAGAAAGAAACGCCTCGATTCGCGGCACATTCCATTCAA
>DHON01000085.1 GCA_002409965.1 Firmicutes bacterium UBA5389 | reverse complement strand
CGCAGGTACCAGAAACTGCCTGAAACTGAGGCCGCAAACCGTGCTGGCGTCTTCCGCGCGCTATCTCTGCGATGCCTAACAGGCGCATCGCGCAAGGACTTGTTGAGAGCTACTTCGGCGGCACGGTCTGCGGGAACAGAGCGAGCTCAGGGTTCGCCCAGACTCAGGTTACAGGCGAGTTACGGACGAGTTGCAGGCAACGAGGGGGGCCATCCGCGGATGTGCTCCTTTTTTGACAAACGTTTGCGAGATGTGCGCAGCAAGTGAACAGGCCATGTTCATAAAGTGACATATGCGGCAATGTATATGCATCTATTGGGATAGCCGTGGCGCCAAATGGGAGCCATTGGGGCTCGAATCTGCCAAGGGCGCGCAAAGCACCCCGAACGCGCTCGAAGCGGCCATCAGCGGTCTGCCGGGGGGCTCCCCAAGCGTCCCTTTCCAGTCGGTTATTGCTGTCATGTCAAGGTCTGCTCCAAAACTGAAACCCATGGGCTCAGAAAGTGAGCACATCTCAAAAACAAACGTCAAAGACTGCACATACCGTTTTATCCCATTCATGCATACTCCACTGTTCACACATACTCCACTTGCTGAATAGGAAGGTGCGTGCCTGGCGATGACGCTGCGTCTTCGGCGGTTCTACTGCAGGTTGCTGGAATAACCGTTGGGTTTCGCGACAGGCTAGACAAAGCTCTACTCAGCGCGGGTGCGATGATCCGATCCCAGCATTACGCCGGTTTGAGCGGCTCTCGCTGCCGTTTGGCAAGGCACATGAGCGGCAGGGACAGGCGGGCAACAGAGTCAGCACGACTTTGACGGGGTCCCGGGCAGATGGGCAGATCCACTGCCAGATCCGCGGCCTGATTGACACGGCCATGGAGCGGTAGTAGTATATGGGTGTGCACACTTTTGTGAACACAGCTTATCGCGGCTACTCGATACCTATTCCGTGCTTATCAGGAGGGATCTGCGTGGGCGTTTTCGACAAACGCATCGACACCTTTCTCGCCGAGTACAACGATCTCCGCGAAAAGGACCTCTACTACTACCTTCAGCAGGTAGACCAGCTTGACGGCGCTCATGTCTGGATTGGCGGACGGCGCATGGTCATGTTCTCATCATACAGCTATCTCGGCCTGCTCAAGCACCCTGTGGTGCAGGAGCGCGCCCGCGAGGCTCTCGACCGTTTCGGCACCGGCACCCACGGCGTCAGGATTCTTGCCGGCACCACAGCAGCTCACGTCCAGTGCGAGCAGCGCATAGCCAGCTTCTTCGGAACCGAGGACGCCATCGCGTACAGCTCGGGCTATCTGGCAAACCTCTCAACCATATCCACACTGCTCGGACGCCACGACGTAGTCATCACCGACAAGCTCAGCCATGCCAGCATCATCGATGGCTGCCTGCTGTCGAACGCCAAGTTCCAGAGGTTCAAGCACAACGACTTGGGCGACCTTAAGCATCTTCTTGAGGACGCCAAGGACCAGTTCGAAGGCAAGCTCGTCGTAGTCGACGCAGTGTACAGCATGGACGGAGACGTCTGTCCCCTGCCCGAGCTGGTGGACCTCTGCCGCGAGTACGGCGCATGGCTCATGGTAGACGAAGCCCACTCACTCGGGGTTCTGGGCGAGACGGGACACGGCATCATCGAGTACTTCGGTATGTCCCCGTCAGACGTGGAGATGCTGAGCGGATCGCTGTCCAAGACCCTACCTGCAGTGGGCGGGTTCGTCGCCGGAAGGCGCGACCTCATCCAGTTCCTGCGCCACACCGCCCGCGGGTTCGTGTTCTCAGCGGCCCTCCCGCCCGCCGCGGTTGCGGCCGTCACCGCCTCCCTCGACGTCATCGAGGAGGATCCTTCGCTCATCGCCACCGTGCGACGCAACATCAAACGCTTCGTGGGCGGTCTGAACGAGATGGGCTACGACACAATGGACACCAAGAGCTGCGTGATTCCGATAATCATCGGCAAGCCCGAGCCGACACTGGAGCTGACGTCCAGGCTTCATAGAGACGGGATGTTCGTGTCGCCCATCCTTCCGCCGGCGGTACCCACGAACACCTGCCGCTTGCGCGCCAACGTGACAGCGGGGCATACTGACGAAGACATCGACTTCGCCCTCGACCTGCTTCGCAGGCACGGGAAGGATATGGGGATAATCCCATGAAAGCCGTTCAGTTTGAGGGGACCGTCCCGCGCTACGTGTATTCGACGATCGCAGGGGCCATGAGCCGCGCGGCGTACTACGACAAGTTCTCCAACATAGTGCTACGGGACGTTTCGCCCCCCGAACTGCCCACGCCCGAGTGGGTCAGGGTCAAGACCAAATATGCCGGGTTCTGCGGGAGCGACAAGAACCTGATCCTCCTGCACGACTCGCCGTCCACATCCCCGTTTGCATCGTTCCCGTTCACCATAGGCCACGAGAACTGCGGCTACATCGTGGAAATGGGGAAAATCGCAGCCCAGCGATTGGCTGCCCGAACCGCCTTGGCCGAAGCCGCCTGCGCCGCGTCGGCCAAGGCTGACGTAGGCGCGGGCGCCCCCATAGGCCTCGGCGCCCGCGTCCTGGTCGACCCATTGCTATCCTGCGTCCCACGGGGCATCAAGACAGTCTGTCCCAGCTGCGCAAGAGGCGATTACTCGCTCTGCACCAACTTCACTGAAGGCTCCGTCTCGCCCGGAATGTCCATCGGAACCTGCCGCGACACCGGAGGCGGATGGAGCCAGGAGTTCGTGGCCCACTACTCACAGCTGATCCCGCTTCCCGATAACGTCAGCTTCGAAGACGCAGTGCTCGTAGACGCGTTCTGCTCGTCCCTGCACCCCGTCATGCGCAACTTCCCGCGCGACGACTCGACGGTGCTCATCATCGGCTGCGGCGTGATCGGGCTTTCGGCCATCGCCTCCATCCGCGCGCTAGCAGGCAAGGCCAGGATCGTCGCTCTGGCCAAGCACAAGTTCCAGGGCGAAGCTGCCGCACGGCTCGGGGCCGATGCAGTGGTATACATGAGTAGGTCGTCCGACTACTACGCCGAACTGGCCGACGCCCTCGGAGCGAAGCTACTCAAGCCCATGCTGGGCAAGCGAGTCGTAGTGGGCGGGGCACACACCGTCTTCGACTGCGTTGGCAATTCCACCAGCATAGACGATGCATTGCGCTTCACACTGCCTCATGGGACCATGGTCCTGGTAGGCCTGGCCGCCTTCCCCAAAGGCGTGGACTGGACTCCCATCTGGCTCAAGGAAGTGCAGGTGCGCGGATCGTTCTGGTGCTCGACCGAGCATTTCGAGAACAGGACTCTGCGGACCTACGAGGTAGCGGTGGAGTTAGTGCGCACCGGCAGACTGAGCCTGTCATCCCTGCTTACACACAAGTTCAGACTGGACGACTACAAGCAGGCCATCCAGGCCAACCTCAACCTGCGCGAGTCTCAGCTGATCAAGTCGGTCTTCGAGTTCAACTAGCCCGCGAAGCTGTCCCAGTTCATGGCTGACAGCCCTCACACTTGACGGCGGCATATGGGTGACGTTGAATGTTCCGAGGTGCTGACGACCATGCACACGCCTTCTATCCTGCGCGCCTCTACGCCCGCAGGAAATCGAGTATCTTCAGCGCCATGTATGCCAGGAACTGATCATCAGTCGAGGAAAGGTCGAGCCCGGCGATCTGAGATATCCTGACCAGGCGCTGCTTGACCGTATTGACGTGCACAAACAGCGTCTTGGCGGCGCTCGCCGGCGACGATGCGTTTTCGAAGTAGACCCTGAGAGTCTCCACAAGACAAGTCCCGCGCTTCATGTCGTAGTCTATCAGCGGGCCAAGTTTGTCGCGCACAAACGCTTCCAGCTCCGACCTGTCGGCGCACTTGGCTATCACACGGTAGACCCCCAGGTCATCGAAGTGGATAACGGATGTGCGGGCGCTGATCGCGCGCCCGATAGACAGAGCCTTCTTGGCTTCCTGGTAACTCATAGAGATTTTGGACAGATCCGCCCGGAACTGACCTATCCCCACACACGTGCGCACGCCGGGTTGCCTCGAATTCAGAGCCGCAGTGGCCGCCCTTCCGAACTTGAGGCTCATGTCCCTCACAGCCCGCGCGCTGCCGCCGGTCGTCTGCTTGAGCAGCAACACTACTTCCTTGCTCCTCGCGACCGCTATCGCGTAAAGGCCGTTGTCGCGGGCAATCCGCTTCACGGTCGTAACTGTGCGGTCTAGCTCTTCGGCCAACCGTTCCTGCGCATCCTGCGCGCTCATGGGCCCCACTTCGTTGTCCATCTCGAAAACAAGCACCGAAAAAGCCCCGTCCAGACTCCATCCCAGCGCGTCCGCCCGCCGTATGAGCGATGCCCTGGTGTCGACAGTGCCCGCAAGCAGGTCCTCCATCAATTGGTGCGCCGTGTACCGTTCGATCTCCCTTGCCGCTCTGTCTTTGAGTATCTCCAGCGAACCCACCGTAGCTGCTATCGATAGGCCCACTGCCTCAGCCGAGGAAAGCTCGGGATCTCCCGGCCAAATCACCATCGCGCCGGCTGTGTGGCCCTGCGCCGCAATTGGCACGTATCTCACCAGATTTCGCTCGCCGGTAACTGGGACGCGCCTGATCATCGTATCGAGTTGCTCCGACACTCCGCAACCGAACCTGGCAGGCATCGGTTCGTTTCGCACGTGCGCCGCCATGGGCAGCAACTGCAACACTTGTTCAAATTGGCCTGCGTCCTCCTGCGGGCAGACCGCATACCCCAGTATCTCGTCTCCCCTGTTCACCAGCGCAACCGACCGATGCAACCGCTGAGACAACAGCGTTGCTACGGCATCGAAGTCCAGGTCGTCAAAACCCCGCATGAATATCTTGTGGAGCTGCACAACACTCTGAACAAGCGTTTCGTGTCGGCGAAGGTTCTCCGACAGCGACAACACTGCAAGGCGATGTTCACTGAAGTCCGCAGGCAATGCGATGATCGGCAACAAGACCGCGTCGGCCTCTCGCAGAGCCTCCCGGCCCACGCTTTCCTGCTCCGCTGATGCCGTCACCGCCAATGCCGCCGCCTCAAAACAGTAGGCTTCGCGCACAAACTCGGGCGTAACCTGCTGCGGCCGAACAACGATCACATCGTGCGGCAACGCCTCCGGCAACGCATCCGGGGCCGGGCCCAGGGCCTGCCATCGAGCCGCCGAGCGCACACACCGGCCAAGCCCCTCCGCGCCGGCCAGCACCTGCGCAGAGCCGCCAATGGCGCCGAGCAAGTCACGTACAGTCACAAACACAGGTAGGCCCCCCATCGCACGCGATTCCGCTTAGCATCATGCCCTTGATCCCCAGCAGAGTCCCGGCAGGCGGCTCGCCATCGGGCCAGTCAAGCGCGACTGCGGTGAGCGCGCCGAGGATATATCGCGCTATTGCATCGGTATCAATGTCGCGAATGCGCCCCGCGGCCTTCCCGCGGGCAACAGATGTATCGTAATGCAGGCTTCACACCTTCCTTCCCTCCTGCGCCCGCCTCACAACAGCAACAGCCGTGCCTGCCAGCAGCAGTATGGCGCCCACCCAGAGCAGGCCGGCGAAAGGCTTCAGGCTGATCTCCAGCATCACACAGCCCTGATCGCCCTGCCCACCCTGATTCGCCGTGTGCGCTCCATCGTCGGGCAGCGGTTCGCCCATTCGGATGACCGCCAATCCCTCCCCTGCATCGATCGCCATGAGCCTGAACGCCACGCTCCTCGAATCCACATCGAGCAGCGCATCAGTCTGCGACTGCTCACCCTCGCCGAACCCGAGCACCGGCATCACACTGCCCAAAGCTTGGCCAGAGGAGATGTCTGACACCTCGAGAACGGCGCCAACGGCCATCACATTCGCGCCCAGGTGCCGGCTCATGTCAAACCCCACAAACCTCACAGCCAGTCCAGCGCTCTCAACCAGTTCGCCCTTCTTCAGCCTGAACTCATGCGCGCCATTCCGCGACAGCTCCCCGGCATGCTCGTCAAGGGGCGAGATGTAGAAGTCGCCCGCGGAGGTGGACACTATTGCCGGATGGCGCAGCATCCCTTGAGCTGTGGGTCGCATGTACGGGCGAGCAGTGATGACGCGGTCGCTTCCCGGCTTGGATACCTCAAGATTCCATGCAACCGATGGCCTACGATCGCTCGTAACAACGAATTCTTCGCGCTGCGCATACAGAACGTTCCAGCCCAACACCTCACGTTCCTCCCCAACCTGCAGGTTGAGCGTCTCGGTACGACTGTAGACGGACGTGGCGATCACTCCCACAATGAGAAGCGCTACACCCAGGTGGGCGACGAAACCGCCCACGAGGCGCAACCCTCCGCGAACGCGCGCGCGCCTGACCAGCGCGACGAGATTTCCCGCAAATGCCAGAAACGCGGCGAACAGGAAGAGGACAAACCATACACCCCAAGCCCCCATCAACACCGCTGCGACTGTAAGCAGGGCAGCGATGATAGCCGGAATCAGCATCACACGTCCGAGCTCGGGCAATCGCGATTCCCCATGGGCGAGCTGTGGGCAGACCGCGAGCGTCAACATGAGCAGGAAGCCCAGCGGTGCGTTGGTCATGTTGTAGAACACCTGTCCAACAGAGGACGGATTCCCCGCAAGCCGCGTGAACAGCGGCGCACTGGTCCCGAGCGACACAATCGCCGCTGACGCCACGAACAATAGCGCTGTGATGAAAAAGGCGAAGTCGCGGGACACAACCGAATCGTATGGCTCTTTGTAGTTGCGTGTCGAGGTCATGCTGTTCCAGCGCCATACCAACATGCAAAGGGACAAAGCCGCAAACAGCAGGCATGCGCCCACCAGATATGCCGTCAGGCCCAGGCTGGCAAAGGAGTGGACTGAGAAGTCCGAAAGCACCCCGCTGCGCGTGAGAAAGGTTGCATACACAATCAACAGAAATGATACAATGGCCAGGAGTATGTTCGTCCTCACCATCCTGCCGCGCTCGCGCTGGACTATCAGGGTATGCATCAGCGCCGCGCCGGCCAGCCACGGGACGAGCGATGCGTTCTCCACAGGATCCCAGCTCCAGTAACCGCCCCATCCCAATGTGGCGTAGGCCCACTTTGCCCCGATAATAATGCCGGCGCCCAAGAACAGCCAGGCCGCCACAGTCCAAGCCAAAGCGGGTTTGACCCATTCCGAGTACTCATCGCGCGCAAGCGCCGACATAGCATATGCAAACGGCACAGCATACAGCGCATATCCGACAAAGACTATGGGAGGATGTATCACCATCCATGGATCCTGAAGCAACGGGTTGAGCCCAGCCCCATCTGCAGGCACTGCGGATAACAGACGGAACGGCGTGGCCCTGAGCAGAAGAGCCGTCAGCACCACATGGAAAAGCACGTAGAACCGCATCACGGACGCTGCAGAGCTGCCGTTGCTGCTGTTGCGGCTGCTGTTGCGGCTGTTGCCGCCGTTGCTGCTGTTGCGGCTGCTGATGTTGCTGCTGGCAGCCAGTATAAGGCCGATCGCACCCGAAATCGTGGCCCATAGCAGAAAGGTGCCCTCCTGCCCGGCCCAGAACCCCGAAATCAGGTAGAACACAGATAGCCCAGTTGACGAGTAGTTGGTCACGTAAGCAAGACCGAAATCGTGTTTGAGAAATGCCGCAAACAGCGCCGCTGACGCGGCCAACAGCAAGACGAACTGCACCAAGAACAGGCATGTCGCCGCCTTGGCTCGCCTCTCGCGTTCAGCCGTTGTACATGCAGCGTCAGAAGCATGGTAGAGTGCAAGAGCGATGGACGATGCTGCAAAAGCGCCGACCAATGCATAGTTCCAGCTGCTATACGTAGTCACACAGGGTTTCCTCCCCTCAGTCAGTAGCACTTCTGACGCTGATTATACCGTCTGCGTTGCACGGTGTAAACGCAACAGCCCCTTGAAGAACCCAGGGCCCGGTCAAAGTCCTGCTGACTCTGTTGCCCACCTGTCCCCGCTGCGCATCTGCCTTGCCGCACGGTCGCGGGCGCCGTTCAAAACGGCCTAGCGCTGGGCCCCATGGTCTACACCGTAGTGTAGTCAAGATGACCCCTCCCAGCAAGATGTGCTCACTTTCTGACACATGGGTTTCAATTTCGCAGCAGGCTTTGACACAACGATGCTCGGCGAGCCTCCGGGGAACCGCTGACGGTCGCTGGATGATCGCTGGATGGTCGCCTCGAGCGCGTTCGGGGCGCTTTGCGCGCCCTTTGACAGATTTGAGCCCCAATGGCTGCCGCATAATGCCACGGCTATCCCAATAGATGTATATGCATTGCTGCATATGTCACTTTATGAACATCGCCTGTTCACTTTTTCTTCTGCGCGTATCTCGCAAACTTTCATCAAAAAACGAGCACATCTCCGGCAAGCCCGGAGTCCTCTTTGCCCATGCTGGCCATGCCACCTAGGTAGCTCTCAACAAGTCTTTGCGC
>DHON01000127.1:3186-3369 GCA_002409965.1 Firmicutes bacterium UBA5389 | reverse complement strand
CTTTTTTGGCTTGATTTATCAAGGTGTTTGGCATAGCCACAGGACATTGGATTACCAAGAATAGTCCCGTCCGATGTGCTGTGGGTTTGCTGGGCTTTTCAAGAGTGCGGGCTGAAATGCTCGGGCTCACTATCCTCATGTAATGGCCTCGTTTGCGAATCCCTTTAGGCTCATGCCCCTGTC
>DHON01000127.1:0-3031 GCA_002409965.1 Firmicutes bacterium UBA5389 | reverse complement strand
GCTCATGCCCCTGTCAGGCAGGGTTGCCTCGATGGCCTTGCAGCTGGGCGTTGCTATAAGAGTAATGTCCCCGCACTTTGCTCTCCTTGTGTCTCTTGTCGCTAAAGCCAGACGTATAACCCAAGGGGGCGCCATTTCGGTTAAGTCGAGATTGGCGAGCCAAAGAGATGAAGGTAGGAGGATGAAAGCAGGTCGAAGAAGTATGAAACCCCATACTTCCCGTAGATGCCCAACGCGTCGCGCCCCTCCTGATCTTCAGAGAGACACAATACGCGGTCGTAGGCATCCCAATTTAAAAGCTCCAAGTTAGCGGTTATGAGTACTTTTCTTGCGTCTACTTGGCGTATAAGATAGTCAAAGCTGCGTGCAAATACGCCTGATGCCGAGACTACTACCAGCAAGGATGTGATCTGAGCCGGTTTTCTGGTTAGTCGGCTTTCGTAGTCGTTGGTAACGACTTCGGTTAGCTTTCCGGCAAAGAACAGCTCCTGCTGAAAACGATTGAGGACGCCGCTGGTATTGCCTGCGCATGCTAAGGTGATATGCGAATTCCTGTGGAGCTCCTGGGCTAACCCTTCAATCACCTCGTTATCTACTGTCTGCTCCATCTGCATGAACATGCGTTGAATTCCCGAATCGAGTGCTACCCTGTACAAATTGAGGTCCTGCTCCAAATCGCGTGCGTTGAGGTCGCTTGGGAACAGCGCGCTGGTTATCCCATCTTTAAGGTCAGAGAAGCTGGTGAATCCCATTCGATTGCAGAATCGCCGTACTGCCGAGCGAGTTACGAAGGCGTTGTCAATTATTTCAGTAATTGAGACGCTCTGGATGTTTCCCAGGCGCGGCATTAGATAGAGCGCAATTGCATAGTCGCTATTATGCTGCCCGGAGTTGAGGACAAGACAAAATGTATTTAACAAGCCGAAGCTGTTGACGTTCACCAAGCCCCCAGGTTTTTGCGCTCCAATCGGCGACAGTCTCAGAGTAGGTCATCCCCCGATTTGGTCAAGCGTCTGTACGGCGAGCGGCGTCTCGTGAGATGAAGTCCCGATACCACGTCCAGCTTTTTTTCGGAATGCGGGTAAGGCCATGGTCAAAGTCAACTCTGACTAGACCATAGCGCTTCTTATATCCATTGACCCAGCTATAGAGGTCCACGGTACTCCAGATATAGTAACCACGGACGTTCGACCCCTCTCTTAGGGCCTCGGAAAGGCTCTCGAGGAACGCCCCTATTACCTCGATGCGGTCATTGTCCTCGACGTAGCCATTTTCATCCGGCGTTTCCAGCGAGCCATGCCCATTCTCTGTGAGCACAATGGGATTCTCATACCGTTCCATGATGTCGACCAAGGAATCATGCATGATTCGTGGAAGGATTTCGCGACCCCACTGGTTATGGGGGACGGTCGTATCAACAAGCGTCTCATAAAGAGGCGCAACAATCTGTCTCTCTATTGTGGCCCCTCCTCCCACTGAATCGACTTTTGCGCAAGTGGGAGAGTTGTTCCAATTGGTCACATAGCGACGCGCATATACGTTCAGGTTTAGGTAATCGCCTTTTCCAGCAGCGAATATTTCATTCTCGCCAGGCACGCGATAGAGAAACGTTCCCAACTTCTCGAGCATCTCATCGAGCTCTAGTGGCAGTTTGCCTTCCAGCGCTGGGCACAATACCATACGATTGTTGAAGAAATCCGCCGCCGCATAGACTTCAGCTGGATTATCCGTGCCAGCTGCTACTTCGATGAGGCTGCCGTTGTGTACCACGCCAATGGCCCCGGGAAGATTCATCTCGTGGTATAGGGCCACTGCTTTTGCGCTTGCTAGCATCTCGTTATACTGCCACTGCAGGTAGCTATGGATATCAGCCTTGCGGCAGGGAGGGTACAACCCTGCGATATTGGCGTTGTAACTGTAAAACTGTGGCTCATCGAGAGTTGACCATAGTTTTACTCGGTCTCCGAATCTCTCAAAGCATATGCGAGCGTAGTCCTCGAAGGCGTCTGCAGTGCAGGCGTTGCTCCACCCACCTGCCATAGCGATTGGATAGGGGAGATCATAGTGGAGAAGCACAACATTTGGCTCGATGTTGCGATCGAGGCAACTGTTGATGAGCCGATCGTAGAACGACAGGCCCTCCTCATTCGGTCGCCCAGTACCATCGGGTAAAATGCGGCTCCAGCAGAGTGAGAGGCGAAGGGCATTCTGCCCGCCTTCGGCTATGAGATCAAGGTCTTCCTCGAAACGATGGTAAAAGTCGCTTGCAACCCGACCGTCCGCACCGTTAACGTTCATCCAGTCGATTGAGTTGAAGTAGTCCCATTCGCTGAGTCCTTTGCCTCCTTCGTTCCAGGCGCCTTCGCATTGATAGGCGGCAGTGGCCGATCCCCAGAGAAATGGCATCTTGTCAAAAGGTGATGGGACAGCATGCATGGCAATCTCATTTCTGCTGAAGCGGTTATTCGTGATTAGTATATTGGTGCTATTGCTGATTTGGCGATTCGTTTGATGAACCGTTTTGAGGAGCGAGTCAGCTGTAGTGCCAATGCTGGGGTGTATTCGCTCACGTAGGAGTCGACGGAACGCTCAGCAGGTTTTCGACACTTCGCTCATGGGCATGCTGACCACCCCGCAAGGGGCAGATTTTGTCGTGCATCGGTTGCGACAAGGGAGGCCCAGAAGGAATGATCAGCATGGACAGAGTCGATTCTATACGAAAGAAGTACCGCAGGGGCGAACCCGTGGCGGGCATCGCCCGCGAGCTGGGCGTGTCGCGCGACACGGTCTACAAGTACGCGAGGATGGAGGACCTCTCGCCGGAGCCTCCCAAGGCGAGGAAGAGGAGGCCCTCGAAGATGGACAGGTGGGCGCCGCTCGTGGACCAGTGGCTCACGGACGACTTCAGAAAGAACAGGAAGCAGAGGCACACGGCGCACAGGGTCTGGCGCCGGCTGGTCGACGAGTGCGGCGCCGAAGTCTTCGAGCAGACCGTCAGGTGACCTGTATCGTTTTTTCGGACACAACCTTC
>DHON01000083.1 GCA_002409965.1 Firmicutes bacterium UBA5389 | reverse complement strand
GACATTTTCACAGTCCGTTGACAGTGGAGTTTTCCTCGACCTATCCACTTCTGAGCCTGTCGGGAATGGCTAGGCGCGCATAGGCAAACAGGTACTCCTGAGCGTACCCGGCCAGATCGCCGAACTTGTCCGCGGCCCACTCTCGAATATCCCGTTGAGACGTTTTTTCGCCGCCGAAATACAGGTGCCGCACGACTCGCTCAATCCACACATCCACCGGGAATGCTTCGAACTTGCCCATGGAGAAGAGCAACACGCAATCGGCGACCTTCTCGCCGACTCCCCGCAGCCGAATCAGCTCTTGCTTTGCGGCGTGGTAGTCCATGGCGGTCACAGCGTTCAAATCCAGCTCGCCTCGGGCAACTCTGCGCGCGGCTTCGCATATGGACCGGGATCTGAAACCGGCCTTGCACGTCAACACATCAGCCTGGGACGCGCACTCGAGATCGCCCGGGGCAGGGAACGAATACCGGGACGAACTGCCTATGGGCTTGCCCCACGCGCGGGAGAGGTTCTCCACCACTCTGGATATCTGGGCGACGCTATTGTTGGCCGAGACAATGTAGGATATCAGGCATTCCCACGGCTCCTGCGCGACCAACCGCAGCCCGCGAGCGCTATCCACCGCGGCAGCCATGGTGGGGTCGATGCCGGCGATACTAGCCTCTACCGCCGTGTGCGATTGCCGCAGCCGAAAGTAGTCTACGACGACCGCGATAGTCTCGTCATCGGCGGGCGGGTGCACAACAAGTTCGGCGTCTCTCTGCTCCAGGCGAAGAAACCTCCCCTGCACCACGCCCTCCTCCAGCTGCCCCGCGTTTCCCGCCCGGACCCACCGGAAAGCCTGGCCGCACTGGCAAGTCGTATGCAAATCGAAGCTGTCGAACCCCCGGATGGAACAGGCGCCATCTCTCCATGAGACGGCGAGCTTCCGACTCTCTCCCATAAGCTACTCCCCGTCGGCCATCGACTTGAGCACCTGTTCCAGCTGCCTCTGGAGTTGCTCATAGCCCGCCAGGTCGCCCGCGCGCAACCGCTCCTGCGCCCTTCGGTAGAGATCAAGCGCCGCCCCTGCCGACAGACCGTCTTGATCGACAGCGCCCTCTCCGCCATAGCCGGGTTGGTCGACGTCTGCCTCGGTGAGCGTGGACGTGCCCGAGCTCTTTCGCCATCCGGTCAGCGCTGCCAGCGCGTCCGGCAAGTCGGATCCGATCTCCACCTTCGTGCCGTCAGATACAATCACGCGCTTCAGCTGCGGCAGCTGGCTGGCCTGCGCCGCCAGAAACAGCGGTTCCACGTAGAGTATGCTCCCGTCTATCGGGTAGACAAGGAGGTTGCCGCGTATCACAGTAGACCCGCTCTGATTCCACAGTGATAGCATCTTGGATATCTCAGTGTCCTGGTCGATCTGTGCCTCAATCTGCATCGGCCCGAACACCACGTGCTGCTTGCCGAAGTTGAATGCGACCATGCGCCCGTACTCGTCCACATCGGAACTCACAGCCAGCCAGGCAACCATGTTGTCCTTGCGCGAAGGGGTGAACGGCGTGAACAGGACGAAGCTGACCCCCTGCTCGCCCGGAAGTTGCATGTTGACGTAGTATGGGCTCACCTCTTGCTGCTGGCCTTTGTATATCTCCCGAGGCAGGCCCCACAGGTCTTCCCTATTGTAGAACACCTCAGGGTCAGTCATGTGGTACATGGCATACATCCTGGTCTGTATCTTGAACAGGTCTTCAGGATAGCGCAAGTGGTTCGCGATCGACTCTGGCATTTCGCTTGCCGGCTTGAAGAGTCCCGGGAACACTCGAGCGTACGTCGCAGCCAACGGATCTTCCGGATCGATGATGTAGAAGCTGACCTCCCCACTGTACGCATCCACAGTCGCCTTGACCGAGTTCCTGATGTAGTTGAGGTGATCGCCGAACCGTTCGGCATACGGGTATGCAGTCGATGTGGTCATCCCATCGACCAGCCACATCAGCCTGCCGTCGGCAATGAACGCGTATGGATCCCCATCGTACTGCAGGAATGGCGCGATTCTGCGCACACGTTCGCGTATGTCGCGGGCGAACAGCATTCGGCTGTCGGGCGTGACATCGCGCGAGAAGACAATCTTGGAATCATTGAACCTGGTCGCAAAGAGCAGCCTGCGGAGAAGATACCCCATGCGTATGCCGGTGTCTGCATCGTATCTCGAATACTCGTTGGAGTCGCCCACCGGGTAATCGAACTCCTCGGTCTTGGTGTTCACGATCACCCAGTCGCGGGTGAGCTCTCCGAAGTATATCTGAGGACGATCGAGCCGCATGTCGGCTGGCGACCGCGGCGGAATATCGCCCACCAGGAACGCAGGAAGCCCGTCCGGGGTCAGCTCGTTGACGGGGCTCGCGCACGCACCGTAGCCATGTGTGTACTTGAGCCGAGTGTTCACCCAAGTCTGGGCCTGTCGGGGCAGGCGATCCACGTCGATCTCCCTGACGGACATCATGACCTGCGTCGTCTTGCCGCCGATGGTGTATCTGTCGATGTCAATGTCGGCAAAGCGGTAGTAGAGCCGCATCTCCTGCAGCTGTTCGAAGGTGGCCAGGAGAGGTTCCCAGTCCCATAGCCTCACGTTGGCCAGGGTGTCCTCAGCCCCAGTCAACTTGGCACGGGTGATGGCCTCAGTCACCTCATACTCCTGTTCCTCCACCCGATCCAGCCCAAAAGCGCTCCTGGTGAGATCGATGTTGCGTTCTATGTACTCTCGCTCCGCCGCAAGCTCGTTGGGCGTAACGTACAGCTTCTGCACGATGCCGGGGTACACATCGATTGCGAAAAACGACACCGCAAGGAGCACGGCCAAGGTAATGGACACTGCGACCCAAGTGCGTGTACTGGCCGCCCTGAGGCCCGCGCCCACAATAAACGCCGCGGCCGCGAGCACCAGCCAGATCAGCAGACGAAGGCCAGGGAGCGTGCCATGCACATCTGCATAACCAGCGCCGGCAACCACGCCTTTGCTGGAGTACACGAGCCCCCACATGGACAGCGCAAACCCCAGCGCAATCACGCACAGGCCTATCCCGAACAGTGCGCATACATGCAGCTTGGCCCGGGGATCGATAGGTTCCACCACAAGCCGGCCGCGCTTCCTCCGCCCCGAACCCGTGCCGCTGGACTCCCAGAGCTCGGGTTCCTCGCGTCCGAACTTGATAAGCGCTCCCGAAACCAGGTAGATCAGCATCACAGATATCGCCGTGAGCCCTATCACCCACCTAGAACCCGCATAGAGCTCGCGTATGATCGGCAATTTGAACACGTAGAAGCTGACATCCCGGCCAAACAGCGGATCTGCTTTGCCGAAAGACGTAGCGTGTATGAACTGCTGGAACTCCATCCACGAGCCGTAGGACGCCGCCGCCGCTGCAATCCCCGCAACCAGGGCAACTGCCAATGCCGACCGGGTCGACACAAGCTTGGAGGCGGCTTTCGTTGCGAAAAGGTTGATCGCCACGAAGACGAATGTGACGGCGAATGCGGCGGCGCACACCACCACACGCGCCTCAGCGCGTTTCCAGAACGCACCTGCGTAACCCAGATCGGCGTACCACAGATGCTCCGTTATGATGGCCGCAAGCGTATTCCATCCAAGCGCCACAGCGATTAGCACAATGATAAGCGCTTTGATCCATCCTGAAGCCCTTCGCATCAGTCCCACCCCTTTAGTAGGATTGGCGCAGAAAACGAAGGAACCCACATCAAGCCAAGCTGATGCAGGCCCCTACATATCCCGCTTCTCACTACATCGTTTCGGCAGTTGAAGCAGCCTCCACGCCGACTACTGCCGCTTCCGGATCCGACACGATTGAGACCCGCTTTCCGGCCTTGCCGATTCGATCAAACTGAACGCATCCATCGGCGGTTGCGAAGAGGGTATAGTCCCTGCCCATTCCCACGTTGGCTCCGGCATGCACTTTGGTGCCATGCTGCCTTACGATGATGCTTCCGGCAGTCACACGCTGTCCGCCGTACTTCTTTATTCCTAGCCTCTGCGCCTGGGAATCACGCCCGTTCCTGGAACTTCCCATTCCCTTCTTGTGCGCAAACAGCTGAAGGTTCATCCTGATCATCCGCTACACCTCCCGGCCTGCAAATCACGACCTCGTTCAGGCCTGTTTTTCTCTATAACCAATATAGTGCCCGGGTATTCCCGCTCAATCGAGCGGATCCCGGCGAGCATCGTCTCGAGAATCGCATCAGCCCGGTCCCACTCCGAATCAGACGGAGACCCTAGTATCATGCAATCGAGTTCGCCGTAGCGCTGCCTTACGGCTCTGGATACGCCAGCTTGCTGCGCAAGCCCGTTAGCCCCGGCGGTAGTAAGGGCGGACAACGCCGAACACACGATGTCTTGCCCGTATTCCGCCCAACCAGAGTGACCTCGCACAGTGAACCTTACCATGTGGCCGCCCCAGCGCCAGACTGTGACAGTGGTCATGGCACGCGCATCCCTACGCTGTCATGATCAAATCGATCCTGACAGACGTAAACGGCTGCCTGTGACCGGTCTTTTTGCGTATCCGCTTCTTGGCCTTGTACTTGAAGACGTAAATCTTCTTGGCCTTGTCATGCGCTACGACTGCGCCGGTGACCTTAGCGCCGTCCACTACTGGCTTGCCCACGTGGACGCCGTCCTCGCCTGCTACCATCAGCACCCTGTCAAACTCGACAGTTCCTCCAAGAGCAGTGTTGAGCTTCTCAACGCGGACGACCTGGCCCGGCGATACACGGTATTGTTTACCGCCGGTTTCGATGATTGCGTACAATCGCTTAACCCCCTCGCACTCTGGGCTCGCCGGGGCCGAAAAGGCAGGAAACGCGGTGCAATCTCCGCGCTCCGTTTGCAAGCCTTCCCCGAGCGGCTTGAGGCAACGCACAAGGTCGCCCACAGCGGTTAAAATATAGCACAAGCATGGGTGGGTGTCAAACACCCCCCTCGCGCGCTCTCCCCTCGCGCCCTCGCGCTGAGGAATCGAACGTGCCGGGGAATCAGTAGGATGAGGCCATGAGAGCTGAGTGCGAAGCTTGAGTTGGCTGTGCGAGAGGGGAGTTCGCATCGCGGAAGGGTGTAAGTCGAGGGTGTCGGCGACAGGGGGGCATATGCCAAGGGCTCTCGCATCCCTGGGTTCGGGAAGCGTGTTGCGAAGTCTATCCGATGCAGCTGAAAGAGGGATTTGCGTCTCCATCTCGTTCGATATTGTCTTTAGGGCTTGTTCGATCGACATTCCTTGCGCTACGAGCTCGCCTGCACGTCTGGCTACCTTCAGACTCGACAGATCGGCATACCGCCTGTAGCTCATTGTTGCGTAGATCAGCCTGCCAGGTACGATTACCACCGCTCCGTGGCCAAGCAAGTAGCTCTTTCGCCCCTGCTTTCGCATCTCACGGCTGAGTCTCTCCGCGTCCTTCGGCTTGTGCTCCTCGTAGATTCTGACCGCGTTCAAACACATCGCGGCCATGCATATCTGCGCGAATATCGCTCTGAACTTCCTCCCAATGGGCCTACGTACGTTCCAGTTTTGGCTCAGCTCCCTGTTCCACATGTTCTCGATGTTCCATTGTTGGTCATAGTATTCCACGACTTGGGTCGGACGCTCCGATACGTCCAAGGTAGTGAAATAGGCGATGTCGCTGGATCGACTGCCAGATACGCACAAACTCCTTTTCGCCTAGCCAGTTGAACAGGTGATCGTCGCCCCCGAACTTCGACTCAACGAACACCACTTCTTCGCTCAGTCTCATGGTTTCCTCCACCCCGGAGACGTCAAGCCTAAGAACCTGCTGATTCGCCATGGGTCTCATTATCTCCCTTCTCGCCTTTCTTGGGAAACTCCACGCGCTTGGACTCAACGACTCGGTCGAGGACTCCGTTGAGCTCCCGGTTCATCTTCTGGATCTGCGCCCTTGCCCCGTACAGTCTCGTGTGCCTCGCAACCAGCACCTCTGGCAAGTCAACCTTGTCCTTCGGCACGTACTAGTACCGGGTCTTTCCCTCTGCCCTTCGGGAGATGTAGAGAGCTGATCCGTGGAGCTCCCCCTGGGCGCATTTGCACCGGGGCTTGCCGCACTTCCTGTACTTCTCCAGTAGACAGCCATCGGTATGTTCCGCGGCGCTAAGGATGCATCGTTCGAGCGCCTTGCGCTTACGCATCAGCAAGGCGCCGCGACCTTTGAGCTGGCGCAAGTTGTCCGTGTCAGCACCTCCCCGTTGAATACCTGTATCTCTCCACATTCCTGGCTCAGCTTCCTGCCAAGAAGTAAGTTCCAGACATGAATGTCTTCCGGAAAGCTTGCTTATGCGCTGTTGAGCTCACATTAGTGAACGTTCGATTCCTCTGCCTCGCGATCCCATCATCCCACGATCCCATCACCCCACGATCCCACCAAGTCACAACGTCATCGCGTCACAGCGTCACCACGTCACCACTGCTCCACAACGCATCCCTTCACGACCCATCCTCCCTTCACCCTTCCTCAGGATCGCGCGGGCTGTGTCTTTCTACCCAGCCTTTCCGCGAACCCTGTGCACAATGACTCAGGCGGTTTACATAATACTCACGGCGGGGCCCGAAATCGGGTTGCAGGGCGGCTGGTGGAGCGTGCGGGCCGCCGGCGCCAAGAGGCGCGCCGCGGCCCACGCCCT
>DHON01000049.1:85935-89317 GCA_002409965.1 Firmicutes bacterium UBA5389 | reverse complement strand
CCGCAAACCGTGTTGGCGTCTTCCGCGCAATCTCCGCGATACAGCAGTTCCTGTTCGAGAGGAGCGCCATCCGATAGAATCTGCGCTTCTCTTTTGCCGCCCACTATCCCGTCTAGGAATGTTCACTAGCCTTTCCAATTGCTATTGCCTACAGAATTTGCACGCACCCCGCACGAATTACGGACGCACGAATTACGAATTGCATTGCTCGGTCATCTCGTGGTATAATGCTTTGCGTAGTAATAGGGGGCGTTACGGTTTCGACGGGGAGTGCTGTGAGAGGCGTGGCGGGCCGAGATCCCACCCGCTCGTTAATCGGTGGAAGCACGATAAGTGCCGATAACTCACTAGCATACGCAGCCTAGTTAACTAGGCTGCCGTCCGACCCAGGCTTATCCCGGGAGCTTGGCAAGGGCGTCATTTAAACCGGGGTGCACGTGCGCCAATTCTCGGAGGCGCGCGCCAAGATTATCGAGATAGCCCTCGTACAGCGCGCTCGTGCGCGGTACGTTGGGTGAAAGCAAGTACGCGGGCTACGCTCGTAGAAGCGCCTCAAGTGGTCTTCTCGGACCCGGGTTCGACTCCCGGCGCCTCCACCAAGTAATCACGCAGTCGTTGATGCAATGGCTGCGTTTTTGTTCTTTTCTCCCCGCCCAAGAATTACCATTTGCATGTGAAGATCGGGATCATGATTCGCTTTTGGGTATGATACAATATCCAAAGTTACTGCGAAACACATACATAATGCTTTTGGAGGAAAAATGTCAGTAGAGAGAGTTAGGGAATACTTCCGTGAAAAAGGGATTGAGCAACGAGTTCTGGAGTTTGATGTCTCAAGTGCCACAGTAGAGCTTGCGGCCAACGCTCTCAATTGTGAAGGCAAGCAAATCGCCAAGACACTCTCATTTCATGTCGGCGATAAAACCGTTCTGATTGTCGCTGCTGGAGATGCTAGAATCGACAATCAGAAGTACAAAGCTCAATTTGGGGCAAAGGCAAGAATGCTATCTTGTGAAGAAGCAGAGCCGCTAACAGGTCATGCGGTGGGTGGCGTTTGCCCCTTTGCTGTAAACGGCGGCGTTGAAGTCTACTTGGACGAGAGTCTGCGCAGATTTGAGACGGTTTTTCCCGCGTGTGGCAGTTCCAATAGCGCAATAGAGCTTACCATAGATGAACTGGAAGAATACTCAGATTATCTTGCTTGGGTTGATGTGTGCAAAGGTTGGGAATGACTCCTGTCGAGGTTCTTCATCCCCCTACAGGAGAGGAATCACGCGGTTGCTGCAGAAAACAGGGTGTGTGGATACTTGATGCGAAGGTGGTTGGAACTGAGTAAAGAGAGTTTGCTTGCAGATGAGATGGCCCGACTGGCCGAGTTCATTGCCGGGCGAGGCTGGGAACTGCGTGAGGATCGCGCGATTCAGCATGGGCGGCAGGTGATAATAGCCGATGGCCAAGACCAGGCCGCAGTAGCTGTCTATTTTACGGGAAAGGCGCTTGTTCAGGGGCGCCCATCTGGCTTGAGCGATGAACTTGCTGCGTGGTGGCGGGCGAACTGCCGGGGCAGCGTTGCCCGCACGGCACCGCCGCGGGGCAGGTCTTCGCCGAATCCGGCGCATGCACGGGGGATTCCCAGGATAGGGATAGACGAGTCTGGAAAGGGCGATTACTTTGGCCCCATGGTGGCGGCCGGAGTGTACGTCGACGGAGAGTCAGAGCTTGCCCTGGTCGAGTTGGGCGTGGTGGACAGCAAACGCCTTTCGGACGCGCGCATCGCAACGCTGTCGACTGAGATCAAATCTAGGTGCCCCAACTCAGTGGTGGCCATCGGCCCGGCTCGCTACAACCAGCTCTATGCCAGTATGCGCAATGTCAATACGATGCTTGCGTGGGCTCACGCCAGGTGCCTCGAGAACCTCCTGGCCAACGTGGAATGCGGGCTAGCCGTGTCTGATCAGTTCGGAAACGAATCATACCTCATGAAAGCTCTCATGGAGAAGGGGCGACAGGTTACGCTGGAGCAACATCCTCGAGCTGAGGCGGACGTGGCGGTAGCCGCCGCCTCCATCCTGGCGCGCGCCGAGTTCGTACAGAGGCTTGCCGCTCTGTCACAGCGGGCGGGTATCGAGCTTCCCAAAGGCGCGTCGGATCCGCGGATACTCGAGGCGGCATCGCTGATCGCGGCATCGCAGACCCTGCTGGGGAGCGGGCGCGATGCTCTGGCTGACTATGCCAAACTGCACTTCAGGACTACTGGACGGCTGAACCTCTGAACATACAGTCAGCGCCCCGGCGCACCGGGGGACGGGAGGCATGAGAGATGGCTGAAGAAAGGGATTCTTCGGAGAACACGGAGGGCTTTCGGGCCCGCAGGAGGCGAACCTGGGCTGGCGTCACGCTCATCCTAGTGGGCTGCTACTTGCTGGCGTCGCAGTTTGTCCCGGGCAGAATAATGGGGATGTTGGCTGCGCCGGGGATCGGGGCGCTTTGCCTGGTTTGGGGCGCGGCTAACAGGAGCGCGTGGCTGATCATCGTCGGCGGCGTTGTATTCGGCAGCGGCACAGGGTCTTTTCTGTCGAACGAGGTGTTTTGGCGTCTCAACAGCCCGGCGAACGCAGGGGTGATCTTGCTCGGTATGGCCATCGGCTGGTTCCTGATACCAGTTCTGTCCGTCAGATTCGCCGGTGCCCCCCAGCGCTGGGCGCTCGTCCCGGCCGTCGTCATGACCGCCGTGGGCGTTCCGCTGGTGCTGTCGAGCGCGGCTCCTGCTGTACTGCAATGGGTTGCTACGTGGTGGCCTGCGCTGCTCGTTGCAGCCGGCGTGTTGCTTCTCTTACGGCAGGGCGGCCGAGGGTGACGGCGGCGCTGACCGCGGCGTGGCCGTTGGAACGCATGCGATGCCGTAATCGATTGGAGGTACGACACAGGAATGAAAGCCAGGCAGATTCGTGAAGGCATATTGTGGATGGGGGCGGTCGACTGGGATCGCAGGCTATTTGATGCGCTAGTTCCTCTCCCAGATGGGACCAGCTACAACGCGTATCTTGTGACGGGCGACAGCAAAACCGCGCTGCTCGATACGGTCGATCCGTCCATGTACCATCACCTCGAGGCCCAGTTGGCTTCGGTGGAGCATCTGGATTACTTAATTGCGCACCATGCGGAGCAGGACCACTCCGGCTCCATACCCGCCGTGCTGGCCAGGTATCCCGAGGCCTCGCTGGTATGCACTCCTAAGGGCAAGGCCATGTTCATCGACTTGTTGCACGTGGCCCAGGAGCGCATCGTGACGGTTGGCGATGGCGATACCATCGACCTGGGCGGACGGACTCTCCAGTTTGTGCACGCTCCATGGGTGCACTGGCCGGAGACGATGCTGACC
>DHON01000049.1:82419-85757 GCA_002409965.1 Firmicutes bacterium UBA5389 | reverse complement strand
TGGCCGGAGACGATGCTGACCTACTTGCCTGAAGACAGGATCCTGTTCACCTGCGATTTCCTCGGCTCTCACCTCGCAACCAGCGAGCTGTACTCGACTGGGCGCCCGGGCGAGCGCGAGGCGGCTAAGCGCTACTTCGCTGAGATCATGATGCCCTTCAGCAATCTCATCGTGAAGAATCTCGACAAGCTCGATGGCCTGCAGATAGAGATGGTTGCGCCCAGCCATGGTCCGGTCGTGTCCAACCCGAGTTACATTATTGACTGCTACAGAGAGTGGAGCGCGGGTCCCATGCGCAACAAGGTCTGCCTGCCCTTTGTGAGCATGCACGGCAGCACGCGCGTGATGGTGGACGCGCTGGTTGCTGCGCTTGTCAGCCGCGGCGTGGCGGTGGAGAGGTTCGAGCTTACCGCATCGGATCTAGGCCACATCGCCATGTCCTTGGTGGATGCCGCAACTGTGGTTATCGGCGCTCCAACAGTGCTGGGCGGGGCGCATCCGGCTGCAGCCCACATCGCGCTGCTCGCCAACGCCCTGCGTCCGCGCACCAAGTTCGTTTCGGTTCTGTGCTCCTACAGCTGGGGCGGCCGAGCAGTAGAGCAGATCTCGGGGTTGATCGGCAACCTCCGGGCAGAAGCGCTCGAACCTGTGGTGTGCAAGGGACTGCCTCGCAGCCAGGACTTGCAGGCGATAGAGCGTCTGGCCGACCAGATCGCCCAGAAGCATCGTGAGCTGGGGCTGATGTAGGCAGGCTGGGCTGGGCTGCCCGCGGGAGCCTTCACCGACGATACGTCTATGGCCCTGTGTCTTGCGGCGTCCCTGGTCGAGCAGGGTGGATTCGACCCAGTGGCTCAGCTCGAGCGATACCTGCGTTGTGATACTGCGCAGAAGGAATCCGGTTTCCTGCGTCGAATGATACAACCGGTTGCACAATCAGACATATCGAGTCGATAAAAGGCCGTATAAACCGGGTAGAAGCATCGTTGCAACCGCTTGATATGGTGACATGGCAGGAGTGATAGCATGAGTCCCACTCTTCAAGACATTGCAGATGTCCTCAAGCTCTCCAAGTCCACGGTCTCGAGGGCGCTGTCGGGCGATCCGCGGGTCGCCGAGTCCACACGGGTACGGGTGTCGTCGCTGGCTCAGCACATGGGCTACAGGCCTAACGCCACTGCCCGCGCTCTCGCTACTCGCAGGACCAACACGATCGGCTTGGTTGTGCCGTGGGCGCCCAGGTCGCTTTCGGATCCTTTCTACCTCGAGTTTCTGGGAGCGGCCGGCGACGCGGCGATGCGCAGCGGATACAGCCTGTTTCTGTCCGCTCCAGATGGAGACGGCGCCGGAGCCGTGCGCGCCCACGCGGAGCTTGCCGATCCGCGCCGGATCGATGGGATGATCCTCACCGAGCCTAAGGCGAACGATGAGCGTATTGCGCTCTTGCACGGTATCGGACTGCCTTTCGTAGTTCTCGGTGTGGCGTCTGATCCGGAGGTCTCCTGGATCAGCGGCGATAACACGGCTGGGGCTTTCGACGCAGTTGACCATCTGATAAGCCTGGGGCATACCAGGATAGCGTGTATAACAGGGCCGCCGGATCAAACTGCATCGAAGGCCAGATTCGAGGGGTACCGGTCGGCCATGTCCGGCGCCGGCTTGCCCATCGACAGAAACACCATAGAAGCCGGCGACTTCACTCAGCCAGGCGGGCACACCGCCATGCGTGCCATCATCGATTCAGGCCGGGCGCCGTCGGCAGTGTTCGTGTGCAACGATGTGATGGCGTTTGGGGCCATGCGTGCCCTGCGCGAGGCGGGTCTGGCGATCCCTGCGGACGTGTCGGTCGTGGGGTTCGACGGCATAGCCATGGCCGAGTACGTTGACCCGCCGCTGGCTACGGTCAACCAGCCCATCCAGGAGCTGGGCAGAATGGCGGTGCAGATTCTCATCGAGCAGATGAGCGGCGAAGGCGGCCCTGCCCATTGCGTCCTGCCCGTGCAATACCGACCCTCAAATTCGGTGGGGCCGCCGCGCACTCGGGCAGAGGCGATCAACAGGGGGTGATACGGCACAAGAATGTCAGTACGTCCGCGGACTTGCGCAGATCACTAGAACGGAGGGACTATGATGCGGCGAAAGGTAGTGTTCTTGCTCCTTACTGTCCTTGCCGTCTTCAGTCTGACCGGGTTGGCCGCTGAGAAGAAGCTCACGGTGATAAGCGGATGGTCTGGACCGGAGATGGACGCGTTTATGCCGGTGCTCAAGGAGTTCGAGAAGGAGACTGGGATCCGCGTGGACTACCAGATTTACCGCGCCGAGGACCTGGCTGTTCTCCTTCCGGCTCAGTTTGATTCGAAGACAGCTCCGGCTGACGTGATCTTCATGTGGGCGTGGTTCATCAACAAGCAAGCGCAGAACGGTCATGTTCTTGAGGTGACCGGCGCGCTGAATGAGTCGGACTTCGTGCCGGGCGTTCTGGACGCGGTGAAATCAGGCGGGAAGCTGTGGGGCGCCCCTTACACTGGCAAGATCAAGCCCGGGTTCTGGTACCGGAAGTCTTTCTTCAAGCAGCATGGCTTGGCTGTTCCGAATACCTGGGAAGAGTTCGTGGATCTGTGCGCACGGATCAAGAAACTGCCCGGCGTACGCGCGCCGATCGCCAGCGGCAACGGCGTAGGCTGGCCTCTTTCCGATGTGACGGAGCACTTCATTGCCACATTCGGCGGACCGGAGATGACTCGCGATTTGATCGCCGGGAAGGTGAAATGGACTGACCCCGCGGTTCGCGCCATCTTCGAGAACCGGCTAGCTCCGCTGCTTAAGGCGGGTTACTTCAGCGAGCCCATCGAGTGGACCATGGCCGCCGATCTGTGGTGGGCGGGCGACTATGCTCTGTTCTTCATGGGAAGCTGGATTACTGGGATGGTGAAGGATCCGGCCGACCTCGGAGTGTTTGCGCTGCCGGGAGCTCGCGGGCTGGTGTTTGGCACCGACTATGCCTTCGTTCCGGCGTACACCAAGTATCCTGCCGAGGCCAGGAAGTTGCTGGCGCACCTCGCCACCCGAGGCCAGACGCTGCAGGTGGCTGCGGGTGGCCACATTGCTACATACACTGGCGCGCCTCTGGATGTTTATCCCCCAGTGGACCGCGAGGTTGCTGCCTTGCTCCGGGGGCGTGAGGCCTTGCCGGATCTGGACGACACCATAGGCGGCGAGTGGCAACCAGCTTTCTGGGACCAGCTAAAACTGCTGTGGGTAAGCCCGGACAGGGTGGGGGAGGTTCTCGACACTCTCCAGCGTAAGGCGGGTAAGTAGCTCGACAAGAGACTTCGGCCGGT